>DATFWO010000095.1:0-25199 GCA_035259205.1 Burkholderiales bacterium
CGAAGTCCGACCTGCAGCAGGCCGACATCATCCACGTCGCCGACCGCGTGATCCGCCAGGGGATCGTGGACACGATCCACGACATGCCGTGGATCATGGACGCGCCGGTATTCCTCGTCTTCTGCGCGAACAACCGGCGGATCCGGCAGGTCGGCGAGTGGCGCGGCAAGCCGTTCGCGAACGAGCATCTCGATCACTTCATGAACGCGGCCGTGGATGCGGGTATCGTCATGATGAGCTTCATCCGCGCGGCGGAAGCGGCAGGACTCGGAACTTGCCCCATCAGCCACGTGCGCAATCACGCCGAGTTGACGAGCCGCGTACTCGAGCTGCCCGAAGGCATGTTCCCGGTTGCAGGCTTGTGCGTAGGCTATCCGGCGGAGGAAGGACGCATCACGCCCCGGCTGCCCCTGGAGGTTACGGTGCACATGGACCGCTATGATGAAAGCGGTCTGAGGGAACGGATTGAGGCCTACGATCGCCGGCGCCATGCCGTGTTGCCGTATCGCAAGCAGCGGGATGCCAGGCGCTACGGGGCGGCGGACTTCTACGGCTGGTCGGAGGACAAGGCGCGGCAATGCTCGGTTTCCGAGCGCGCCGACTTCGGCGCCTTCATCCGCAAGCAGGGATTCAGCCTGAAGTAGAAAATGCGCAATGGAAGATGAATGACGGCTAGACGGTCGAGCCCACGGCGCGCGCTCGTTCGGCAATGCGCTGCCGGAGATCAGCGCATTCCCGGGAACATGCCCTTCATCGACCGCATCATCTTCGCGAGCCCTCCCTTCGCCATCATCTTCATCATCTTCTGGGTCTGCTCGAACTGGTTGAGCAGGCGGTTCACTTCCTGCACCGTCGCGCCCGCCCCGGCCGCGATGCGCCGCTTCCGCGATGCCTTGATGATCTCCGGTTTCGCCCGCTCCTCGCGCGTCATCGAGTCGATGATGCCCTCGATCCTGCGAATGGTCTTGTCCTCCATCTGTGGCGCACCCTGCGCGAGTTGCGCGAGATTGCCGGGAAGCTTGTCGGCAAGCGCGGCGAGCCCGCCCATCTTGCGCATCTGCGCCATTTGCTGCTTGAAGTCCTCGAGATCGAAGTTCTTCCCCGACTTGACCTTCTTCGCGAGCTTCTCCGCTTCTTCGCGATCGACGCTCTTCTGCACGTCCTCGATCAACGAGAGCACGTCGCCCATGCCGAGGATGCGCGAGGCCATGCGGTCCGGGTGGAAGGGCTCGAGGCCGGTCAGCTTCTCTCCGATGCCTGCGAACTTGATCGGCTTGCCGGTGACGCTCCGCACGGACAGCGCCGCGCCGCCGCGCGCGTCGCCGTCGAGCTTGGTCAGGATTACGCCGGTGAGCGGCAGCGCATCGGCGAACGCCTTCGCGGTATTGACGGCATCCTGACCCTGCATCGCGTCCACTATGAACAGCGTCTCGACCGGATTGAGCGCCCCATGGAGCTCCGCGATCTCGCGCATCATCTCCTGATCGATGCCGAGCCGTCCGGCGCTGTCCACGATCAGCACATCGTGGTAGTGGGTGCGCGCGAAGTCGAGCGCCCTCTGCGCGATCGCCACCGGCTTTTCGCCGATTTCCGAAGGGAAGAAATCCGCCTCGACCTGCGAAGCAAGAGTCGAGAGCTGCTCGATCGCCGCCGGACGATAGACGTCGCAACTCGCGAGCAGGACCTTTTTTTTCAGCTCGAGCTTGAGCCAGCGCGCGAGCTTGCCGGCGGTAGTGGTCTTGCCCGATCCCTGCAGCCCGGCGAGCAGGATGACGGCTGGCGGGGTGACGGCAAGATTGAGCGCATCGTTGCGCTCGCCCATCAGATGGACGAGCTCGCGGTAGACCACCCCCACCGCCGCCTGTCCCGGCGTGAGACTCCCCGCAACCTCCTGTCCGAGCGCGCTCTCGCGCACGCGCGTGATGAAATCCTTGACTACCGACAGCGCGACGTCGGCTTCGAGCAGTGCCATGCGCACCTCGCGCAGCGGCTCCTGCAGGTTGTCCTCGGTGAGCCGTGCCTCGCCGCGCAAGGTCTTGATGACGCGCGAGAAACGGCTGGTAAGCTGATCTAACACGACGGCGCCTATGAAGTAAACTTCGTGGAGTAAACTTTGACCATGAGACTGCTGCGGACTGGCCGCGTAACCCCCTGACTCAGCGGGGAGGCGGAGGGGCGTTTCCCCTCGGCAGTCATTGGACCATGCGCGAAATTCTACCGTATCTCCTCACCGCACTGCTCTATGGCGCGCTCGGCTGGTATTTCTGGCGCGCAAGCTGGTCTGCCGCTACGAGCAATGCGCCAGCCGCCGCGGGCCCGGCATCGACCGGGTTCGAGCACTATTTCGTGCTCGTGCCCCTGCTGCTGCATGCCGCGCTGCTCGCTCGCGCCGCGTTCGCGCCCGACGGCCTGCACCTTGGCGTCGGCAACGCGGTCTCAGCGATCCTCTGGCTCACGGTGCTCATTTACTGGCTCGCCAATTTCTTCTATCGGCTCGACGGACTGCAATCGCTGGTGCTGCCGCTGGCGGCCGCCGCCGCGCTGCTGCCGGCGGTGTTTCCCTCGGTCAAGCCGCTGCCGCATACCGATTTCGCGGTGTTCAAGATCCACCTCCTGATCGCGATGGCGGCCTACAGTCTTCTCACTATCGCATCCCTGCACGTCCTGCTGATGACGCTCATCGAGCGGCGGCTGCATGAAGGCGCACTGCCGCCCAAGCTGCGCCAGCTTCCGCCGCTGCTCACCATGGAAAAGCTTCTGTTCCAGATCATCTGGGCCGGCTTCATCCTGCTCACGCTGACCATCTTGAGCGGCGTGGTGTACTCGGAAGAGCTCTTCGGCAAGGCTGCGAAGTTCAATCACAAGACCGTATTCGGCGTGCTCTCGTGGATCATCTTCGCCGCCCTTCTCGCCGGCAGGCATATCTACGGCTGGCGTGGGCGCGTGGCGGTGCGCTGGACGCTTGCCGGCTTTCTCACGCTGGTGCTGGCCTATCTCGGCAGCAAGTTCGTGCTCGAAGTCATACTCGGGCGCGTCTGATGGCGGACATCCCGCTCTGGGCCGAGCTCGTTGCCCTCGCCGTGCTGCTGCTGATTTCCGCGTTCTTCTCGCTCGCCGAGACGGCGATGATGGCGCTCAACCGCTATCGTCTCCGGCATCTCGTGGCGCAGGGTCACGGCGGCGCGCGCCGGGCGGCGGACCTGCTGAAGCGCACCGACAAGCTCCTCGGCGCGATTCTGATCGGCAATACGATTGCCATCGCCGCCGCGACAACGATCGCGAACATCGTCGCCGTGAGACTCCTCGGCGAAGACAAGCTCGTATACGCCGTCAGCACTCTCGTGATCTCCTTTCTCATCATCATCCTTTCCGAAATTACGCCCAAGGTGATCGGCGCCACCTACGCCGAGCAGACCGCTTTCCCGGTCGCATACGTCCTCGGCCCCACGCAGCGGCTGCTGGAGCCCGCAGTCTGGTTCATCAACCTCTTCGTGCGCCCGCTGCTCGCGCTGCTCCGCATCAAGCCCGAGCAGCACGCCGACGCGCCGAAGCTCACTCCCGAGGAGATACGCACCCTCGTTCTGGAGTCCTCGAGCTTCATGCCAAAAAAGCACGTGGCCATCCTGTTGAACCTCTTTGATCTTGCGGCGGTCACGGTCGACGACGTGATGGTGCCGCGCAATCAGATCGAAGCGATCGACCTCGACGCGCCGCTCGATCAAATCCGCACCCAGGTAGCCACGGCCCACCACCGCCGGTTGCTGGTCTACCGCGGCGACCTGGACGAGGTAGTCGGCACATTACGCGTGCGCGATGTGCTCAATGTCGTCCAGAACGAAGAGCTCACCAGGGAAAAACTCGCCGAAATCGTCCGGGAGCCCCATTTCGTGCCCGCCGGCACGCCCCTGTTTTCGCAGTTGCAGCGCTTCCAGGAGCAGCAGGACGCCGTGAGCCTCGTCGTGGACGAGTACGGCGAGTTGATGGGGCTCGTGACGCTCGAGGACATACTCGAAGAGATCATCGGTGAATTCGCAACCCAGTCGCCGACGAAAGTCGGCGGATACGTGAAGCAGCCCGACGGCAGCTACCTGGTCGAAGGCGGGACGTTGCTGCGGGAACTCAACCGCAAGCTGGGATTCGACTTCAGGCTCGACGGTCCGAAGACCCTCAACGGGTTGATCCTGGAATACCTGCAGGACATACCGGAGCCCAGCACGAGTCTCAAGATCGGCGGCCACCCGCTGGAGATCGTGCAAACCCACGGCCCCGTCGTGAAAGCGGTGCGCATTTACCCGCCCGCCCCGAGTTCCTGAGGGAGGGCCCGCACCGGGAGCTGAAATCAGCCACCCAAGGGCGGCGACCCACACCCGAAGCCTTCACAGCAGCGGGCACCGGGGGCCTTTGTGCATTACTACCCGATCTGTGACGGGCGGTCCAATCCCTCTTTACAAAGACGCCGGCTAAGCGCATCATTTCGCCTCAACAAGTGCGCCTAACCTATTGGTTCACTGAGGCATTCGGGAGTCTAAATGGCAACTGCAGCCGCTGCGGCACCAAAAAAACCGGACGTCAAGGAATTCAATTTCACCTGGGTCGGCACGGACAAGGCGAACAAGACCGTCCGCGGGGAAATGCGCGCGACCGGGGAAGCGCAGGTCAACGCAACCCTGCGCCGACAGGGTATCAAGGTGGTGGAGGTCAAGCGTCAGCGGCTGGGGCGCGGCGGCAAGATTACCGACAAGGACATCACGCTGTTCACCCGTCAGCTCGCAACCATGCTGAAGTCCGGCGTCCCGCTGCTCCAGGCATTCGACATCGTGGGCAAGGGCCACAGCAATGCGGCGGTAGCCAAGCTGCTGCTCGACATCAAGACCGAGGTGGAAACCGGCTCGAGCCTGAAGCAGGCGTTCGAAAAGCATCCGCTCTACTTCGACTCCCTGTTCTGCAATCTGATCGGCGCCGGTGAACAGGCCGGCATACTGGACAGCCTGCTCGACCGCCTCGCGACCTACAAGGAAAAGACGCTCGCGATCAAGAGCAAGATCAAGTCCGCGCTGTTCTATCCGCTCGCAATCATCGTCGTCGCGTTCGTCATCACGGCGGTGATCATGATCTTCGTCATTCCCGCGTTCAAGCAGGTATTCGCAAGCTTCGGCGCGGACCTGCCGGGGCCCACGCTGTTCGTCATGGCGCTCTCGGACTATTTCGTCGAGTATTGGTACGCCATCTTCGGCGGTATCGGCGGCGCGGTTTACTTTTTCTTCTACACGTGGAAGCGCTCCGAGAAGATGCAGATCTTCATGGATCGCTTGCTGCTGAAAATCCCGGTCTTCGGCCACCTGGTGCGCATATCGTCGATCGCGCGGTGGACGCGCACGCTTTCCACCATGTTCGCCGCCGGGGTGCCCCTAGTGGAAGCGCTCGATTCCGTCGCCGGGGCTGCAGGAAACCACGAGTACTACGTCGCCACCAAGAAAATTCAAGGCGAAGTCGCAACCGGAGCGAGCTTGATGTCCGCAATGCAGGGCACCGAGGTCTTCCCGAACATGGTGCTGCAGATGGTCGCGATCGGCGAGGAATCCGGCTCGCTCGACTCGATGCTCGCCAAGGTGGCGGATTTCTACGAACAAGAGGTGGACGACGCCGTAGCCGCCCTCTCGAGCTTGATGGAGCCGATGATCATGGTGATCCTCGGCACTCTGATCGGCGGCCTCGTGATAGCCATGTACCTACCCATCTTCAAACTGGGCCAGGCGGTATAAGCAGGATAAAGGACCGGGAATCACGGATTCAGGAGTTCGCGCCGTGCCGCAATGTTCCCTGAATCCTGAATCCTGAGATGTCCGTTATTCAAGTCTTCCAAACTGCTCCCTGGCTCGTCGTCACCGCCGCCGTCGTGTTCGGGCTGCTTGTCGGCAGCTTTCTGAACGTCGTCATCCATCGCCTACCCCGTATGCTCGAACGGCAGTGGCGCGCCGACTGCGCAGAATTTGCGGGCGTCCCGATGCCCGAAGCCGAGAAGGTAAATCTCGTCGTTCCGCGTTCGAGCTGTCCGGGTTGCGGCCACCGCATCACCGCGCTCGAGAACATTCCGATCGTGAGTTTTCTCGTGCTGGGCGGCAAATGCGCGGCCTGCAAAAGACCGATTTCGCCGCGCTATCCGCTCGTGGAGGCGCTGTCCGGATTGATGGGGGGCTATGTGATATGGCGCTTTGGCCCCACCTGGGCCGGGCTGTGGGCGCTGGTCTACGTGTGGACGATGCTCGCGCTTGCTTTCATCGATCAGGAGACCGGGTACCTGCCGGACGACTTGACGCAGCCTCTGCTCTGGCTGGGCATCCTCGTCAGCTTCAACCAGACCCTCGGCGTAGACCTTCCCGCTTCCGTAGCGGGCGCGGCCGCCGGATATCTGACGTTGTGGACTATCGCAAAAGGTTGGGGGCTCTTGAGAAACGTCGAAGCCATGGGCCACGGGGATTTCAAGCTGCTCGCGGCAATCGGCGCGTGGCTGGGCTGGAAAGCGATTCTTGGAGCCGTGCTGATCTCGTCCTTCATGGGAGCCATCGCCGGCATCGTGGTCATGGCCGCAACCGGCCAGGGAATGCAGGCGAAGCTGCGCTTCGGACCATATCTGGCGGCCGCCGGCGTACTGCTGCTGCTCTGGGGCACCGAGATCAACGCCATCCTTCATCTCGACGACATCGGGGTCGAGCTTCGACAGCTTGTTCAAGACCTGTACTGATGGGATATGTGATCGGCCTCACCGGCGGCATCGGTTCGGGAAAATCAGCCGCCGCCCGCATGTTCGAGGAGCTGGGGGCAGCCATCGTTGATACCGACCAGATTGCCCATGAGTTGACGAGGCCCGGCGGCGCTGCGATGTCCGCGATACGTGACCGATTCGGCCCGGAGTACATCGCCGGCGACGGCGGCCTCGAGCGGACGCGAATGCGCCGCCTGGTATTCCAGGACGCCAAGGCGAAGCAGAAACTCGAGGCAATACTGCATCCGCTCATACGCCAGGAGACGCGCGCCCGCATCGCGGCTGCCACGCAGCCGTACGCCGTGGCTGTCGTGCCGCTGCTGCTGGAAACCGGGGCCTATCGCGAGTTCACGGACCGCGTGCTCGTGGTGGACTGCGCAGAGGATCGCCAGGTGCAGCGCGCCGCGCGGCGCGGCGGTGTTACCGAGGACGACGTGCGCGCGATCATGGCGGCGCAACTGCCGCGCGCCGAACGGCTGGCACGAGCCGACGACGTCCTGTCGAACGACGGGAGCCTCGCGTGTCTGCGGCGCCAGGTGCAGCAGCTGCACGGGAAATACATGGAGCTCGCTCGGATCAAGTCGAGCATCGGCTCCGACCTCCGAAAGCCGGCTTGAATAATCCGGACAAAGCCTTTATGTTTCGTGGATTTTGTTAAATACTTAACGGTCGCATCGACGTTGCGACGAGGAAATAGCCCTTGCTTAGGTTCTAGCCATCGGCTTGGCAGCAAGCAAGACTGAGGAACCGTTCCGACGTGATCAGTTACGAGTACCCATTGAGTGAGCGCGTACGCACGCTGCTGCGGCTCGAAGATCTCTTCGAGCGTGTCGACTACTTTCTTCACAAGAACGACTCGCAGGAGCACCACATCGCGCTGCTCTCGATCTTCGAGATCCTCGAGGTCTCGAGCCGCGCCGACCTAAAATCAGACCTGCTGCAGGAGCTCGAGCGCCAGAAGCACACGCTGGAAGCGCTGCGCGACAACCCCGAGGTTTCCGAGGAGGCGCTCGACAACGTGCTGTGGCAGATCGATCAGGCCTCCTCGCGTTTGTTTCAGGCATCGGGGAAGATCGGCCAGGAGCTGCGCGAGAACGAGTGGCTGATGAGCATCCGGCAGCGCACCAGCATTCCCGGGGGTGCGTGCGAATTCGATCTTCCCTCCTATCACTACTGGCTCCAGCAGGCGCCGGAGCAGCATCGCACCGACCTGCAGTCGTGGCTTGCGCCTTTCCTGCCGATCCGTGACGGGATAGCAATCGTGCTGCGGCTGCTGCGCGAGTCCGGCAAGACCACCTCGCAGGTCGCGTACCAGGGGGTTTACCAGCAAATGATGGCGGGCCGGATGGCGCAGATGCTGCGAATCAGGTTGCAGCGGCAGTTCCAGTGTGTTCCGGAGATCAGCGCCAACAAGCATGCACTCAACATCCGTTTCACGACTCAGGAGGGCATGCACCGCCCGAAGGCGGCCGACACGGACGTCGAATTCGAGCTGACTTTTTGCAATCTCTAGCGGCGAGCGGCGAGGTCGGAGCCATGAGCGCGAAGCGAGACGCGAGCAAGCACCCGCCGGCTGCGAAGCTTGAAGCCCGCGGCTCGGGGCCGAAGGCTGCGACTTCCGGGCGTCGCATCGTCGCCTGCCCCACCTGCGGCAAAGCCGTGGAATGGGCGCAGCAAAGCGTCTATCGCCCGTTCTGCTCCGAGCGCTGCAAGACGGTCGATCTCGGCGCGTGGGCATCCGAGAAATACCGCATTCCGGTAGCGGAAGACAAGGACGAGCCCGCCAGCGCTCGCCCGGACGAGCCCCCGACATCCGCCGGGAAAATCAGAGATAGATAGCCGCGGGCCGGCCGTCGGGCGGCTCGCGGCCCCATCGGGCCAATAGCTTCAGCACGATTTCGGCAGGCTAGGCTGGCAGCTTGTCGCCGTCCGCCGGCGCCGGCACCTCGAACGCGTTGGCAATCCCCGAGATCACTCCGCCGAAGTGGTTCGCACAAGCCGTCAACTCGACGATCCCCTGCGTACCGTGCCGCGCCTTGAGCGCATCGAACGTCGCCTGATCGACGCGGTTGGTTCGCATGAGCTGCCGCACGTAGGTGACGATCTCACGCTCCTCGAGGGGCAGCTTGCCGGGATCGCCTTTCGCCCGCAGCAAGTCGATGACATCCTCCCGCACGCCGGCGCGGCGCGCTGCGGCGGTCTGCGCCGCCCAGACATACGCTGACTCGCGCTCACGCACGGCCGTAAGTATGGCGATCGAACGGAGCTTGGCATCGACGACGCACTCGTCCCGAAAGAACGTAACCAACGGCAGCACCTTGTCGGCCAGCTTCGGGCTGTGAAGCAGCATGCTGAATGGCCCGCGTATGCGACCGAACACTTTGATCACTGCGTCGGCGACGGCCTGGTGCTCGGCCGGCAGATCGGTCCTGGCAGCGATCGGGGTGAGGCGCGGCATGTTTACCTCCTTTTGAGTTTGTTGGTGAAACGGACACGCAAGTCCTGGGCGTAGGCGACGCATGGCGGCAAGGCGAGCGCCCCGAGCGCTGCAAGACCGCCATTCATCGGCATGGGGCGGATCATAGGCGCCGCGGGCCAGCGGGCACAAGGACCGTCATCCACGGCATGCGCGCGCACAAAAAAGGCGGTTACGTCGTCGGTCGTGGAATATCCGGTCGCAGCAAGCTGTTTAACGCAAGCCGTCCACGGAAGGGGAATCGTGCTGGACAGCAACCAAGCTCGTCACATAACCGCAAAGCTCCACGCGGTCTTTTCAACGCTTCAAGAAACGGAGGATTGCCATGGTGAAGCCGGCGTCGGTTTTCGCAATATCGCTCGGAATGCTGCTCCCGCTCTCGACTGCGGTGGCGGACGAGTCGCTCGTGAGATTCAAGGGCGGGGTCGGAGTCCACCCGGTCTCGAACGTCTCGGGTACCCCGAACGCTGCCGGAACGATCTTCCCCGAAGTGACCCGGAACATCGTCCGCACGGTCAACCCCGCCGGCCAGATCTGGGTCATCGCCGATCTCAGGGCCGACGTCAGGACCGACGGCAGCATCAGGGTCGATGGTAAAGGCTTGCTCCTGGCGGGCGGCAACGGTATTGGCAGCAATGCAGGTGCAAGCGTGTTCGCCACGCTGATCTGCGAAAACACGGCGAACCCCACGCTGCGCAACACGAATCTGGCCGGCGTTCCACTCCAGGCCAACGGCGATTTCCGGATCGACGACGTGCTGTCGCCGCCGCCGGCCGACTGCGCGAGCCCGGTGCTACTGATCCGCAACGCGAATGGCGGGGCGTGGTTTGCGGCTGGAACTCCGGACCTGAAGGACTGAGCAGACTTGTCTCGCGAGCAGCCCGGGGGTGCCAGGCGCTCGTTGCGCCTCGCGCCCCCGCAGCGCTTACGCCTGCCGGAAGCCGATCAGTTCGTAGTGCACGGAATCACCGCTCGCCGTGCGTAACACGATGCGGCGATGCGTGCACGCCGAGCGTTTTCAGCGGACGATCGCCGAGAGCGCGAAACCAATGGGGCGTGTTCGGCGGAAATACGATGGTCACGCCGGGCTCGAGCGCCAGGACTTGGGCCTCTCCTTCGATCCATCCTTCGCCGTGTCCGTCGAGTACCGTGAGGACCTCCATGTACGGGTGGGAATGGGTCTGCGTGCGATAGCCCGGGGGCGAGGTCTGAATCCCGACGCGCACGGGCGTCGATCCCTGCTCATCTCCGACCAACGTCTGGTAGGTGGCGCCTCCGGTAAACGGCTGATGCGGGACGCTCTCATGGCGGATGACCGGCATCGCACCGCTCCTCGAGAAGAAGAATACGACGGGATCATGCACTCCGCGCGCGAAGCGCGTCAATTGCTAGGGCGATCCCTAGCGAGCAATGAGCGTCGACTGGGACAGCCGTTTGCCGCGCTTCGTCGTGTTCGGGGTTGACGGCTCCAATCAGACCCACGCTCCCCGCATCATGCTGATCCCGTGCGCCCCCGCTTCCCACGCCGTTTCCAGATCCGAGGGTCTCAACCCGCCGAGAGCGTAGACCGGCAGTGGATAGCCGCGGATCAACTCCGCGAACCTGGTCCAGCCGAGAACCGGCGCGCCGGGATGGCTGGGCGTGGGCAGGACTGGCCCGAGCACCACGAAATCCGCCGACAGCGCGGCCGCGCGTTCGAGCTCACGAGCGTTGTGGCAGGACGCGCCGACCAGCGGCAGCGGCGGACGCGTGTCGGCAGCCATGAGCTCTTGAGCGGAAAGATGCACACCGTCGGCGCCTGCGCGCTGGGCGAGCGCGACTGCTCCATTGAGCAGCACCCTTGCGCCACGAGGCCGCGCGGCCGCAATCACGGCGCCCGTCAAGTCGGCGAGCTCAGCCGACGCCAACTGCTTTTCCCGCACCTGCAGCAGCGCGAGGCCCGAAGCGAGCGCGCGCTCCAGCCGGCGCAAAAATTCCCGGGGACCGGTATCTGCGGCGTTGCTGATGCCGTATACGGCGGGCAGGGTCAGCGCCCGCAGTATCGGCGCATTCGCCGGCAGCAACGGCCCGACGTCGATGTCCCCGGGCCGTTGCCACACGAAACGCTGGTTCTCCCTGCCGTGCGGCGTCCCCGACCAGCGCACGACACGGAAAAACCGGAGCCGCACCGCCGCGTGGACATAGTCATAGTCGCGAGTGAGCCAGGGATAAGCCCGATCGACGTCGATTCCGAGCTCTTCGTGCAGTTCACGCCCGAGCGCGAAGAGTGGCTGCTCGCCCCGCTCGATCTTGCCGCCTGGAAACTCCCAGTAGCCGGCATAAACCTTGCCGGCGGGCCGCTGGCCCAGGAGAAAGCTGCCGTTTTCGCGCAGAATTACCGCCGCCGCGACCTCGACCCTCTGAGATGACGGGTGATGAGTAATGGGTGATGGATCTGCCGCGGCGCGGCTCCGCTCGCTCACCCGTCTGCCTTCAGCCTGGACTTGCCCGCCCAATCGCGCGCGAACTGCCACGCGACGCGGCCGCTGCGCGATCCGCGCGCGAGCGCCCATTGCAGCGCCGCGCGTTGGGCCGCCTCCGTATGTGCGCCGGGCGCCTTGAAGTGCTCTAGCCACACTGCGACGATCCTGAGATAGTCCTCCTGGTCGAACGGGTAGAACGACACCCACAGGCCGAAGCGATCCGAGAGCGAGACCTTCTCTTCGGATGTTTCGCCCGGGTGGATCTCCTCGCCGACGTGCTTATACTCGAGGTTCTCTCCCATGTACTCGGGCATCAGGTGCCGGCGGTTGGAAGTGGCGTAGATGAGGCAATTCTCCGATGCCGCAGCGACCGATCCGTCGAGCACGACCTTGAGCGCCTTGAATCCGGATTCGTCGGCCTCGAAGGAAAGGTCATCGCAGTAGATGATGAAGCGCTCGGGGCGCTCTGCGATCCGGTCCACGATATCGGCGAGGTCCACGAGATCCTGTTTCTCCACCTCGATGAGGCGCAGTCCCTTCGCCGCATATCTGTTGAGTAGCGCCTTGATGAGCGAGGACTTGCCGGTGCCGCGCGCACCGGTCAGCAGCACGTTGTTTGCGGGATGGCCCTCGACGAACTGGCGCGTGTTTCTTTCCACGAGCTGCTTTTGCGTGTCTATGCCCCGCAGGTCCTTGAGCGCGATGCGGTGCACGTGCTTGACCGGCTCTATCGTGCCTTTGCCGTCGCGCTTGCGCCAGCGGAATGCGACCGAGGCCTTCCAGTCGGGCGGCGCGCTGCCGCCAGGTACCAGCCGCTCGAGCCGCGTGAGCAGCTCACCTGCCTGCTTGATCAGCTTGCTCGCGTCAGGCATTGGCGCAGCGTTGACTGTTGAGTTTCAAGTGTTGAGTTCGATCGCGCAACCTGACAACTTAACATTCAACACCTAAAACTCAAAACTTCGTCAGGTCCGGTACTCCGCGTTGATGGTGACGTAGTCGTGCGAGAGATCGCACGTCCAAACCGTCGCCACCGCCGTTCCGCGGTTCAATAGCACGCGCACCGTGATTTCGGCCCGCCGCATCACGCGTGCGCCGTCGGCTTCGCGATATTCCGCATGGCGCCCGCCGCTCTTCGCGACCAGGATGTCGTCGAGATAGAGATCCACTTTCTCCACGTCGAGATCCGTGATTCCGGCGTTGCCCACGGCGGCCAGGATCCGGCCGAGGTTGGGATCGGACGCGAAAAACGCGGTCTTCACGAGCGGAGAATGCGCTACGGCGTAAGCCGCCTTCCGGCACTCCGCATCGGTGCGGCCGCCCTCGACCCGGATGGTGATGAACTTGCTCGCTCCCTCGCCGTCACGGACGATGGCCTGTGCCAGGTCCGCCGCAACCGCCGAGACACCGTCCACCAACGCCGCATAGCCCGGGCCCTCGGCATCGCTCAACTCCGGCATCTCGACCTTGCCGCTTGCGATCAGCATGAAGGAATCGTTGGTGGACGTGTCCCCGTCCACGGTGATGCAGTTGAAAGAGCGTTGCGCCGCCTGCGCGACCGCCGCGCGCAGCAAGGGCAGCGAGACGCGCGCATCGCAGGCGACGAATCCCAGCATGGTAGCCATGTTGGGATGGATCATGCCGGCGCCTTTGGCAATGCCGGTGACGGTGACTGTGGCGGCGCCCATCTCGATCCGGCGCGAAGCGGCCTTGGGCAGGGTATCCGTAGTCATGATCGCCTGCGCCGCGGCGAGCCAGTTGTCCGCCCGCATGTTCGACAGGCAGACCGGCAAGCCGGCGGCGAGCTTCCCCATCGGCAGCGGCTCCATGATGACGCCGGTCGAAAACGGCAGCACCTGCGACGGGGAGCAGCCGAGCAGTTGCGCGAGCTCGCTGCAGGTCCGGCGCGCGGCGGCCACGCCTTCACGCCCCGTCCCGGCGTTCGCGCAGCCCGTGTTCACGACCAGAGCGCGGATCGACCCTTCCCGATCGCTCGCAGACAGATGCTCACGCGCGACCGTAACGGGTGCGGCGCAGAAGCGATTCGACGTGAACACACCGGCGACGCGCGCGCCCTCGTCGAGCCTCATGACGAGAAGATCACTGCGCCCGGCCTTGCGCATGTTCGCCTCCGCCACGCCGAGCGCCACGCCGGCTACCGGCAGGAGGCTGCTCGGATCGGGTTGCTTGAGATTGACGGCCATGGGTCTCCCCGCGGTTTCCGCAGTTGTCAGTCCATCGAGGCCGATTATAGCGGGACGAAAGTGGCTTACGGCTCCAGCACCTTCCGCGGAGACCCGTAACCCGGCGCTCCAGGCGTCGCGTCGTACTCTTATTTTGTATTCATTTCAGGAAGGATCATTGTCACGTGAGCCTTCCATGGCAGTGCTTGTACTTCTTCCCGGAGCCGCACGGACACGGGTCGTTGCGACCGACCTTCTCGCCGCCGCGCACGTAGGGCTGCGGGCGCTCCATCACCGCAACGTCGCCCTCGGCTTCGGGCTCGGGCTCGGCGGCCTCCGCGACGCCGGTGCCGAATTCGGCGTGCTGATACTGCACGTTGCGCGGGGCCTCGGGCTCTTCCACCTGCGCGAGCTCTTCCGGTCCGCGGAATTGCACGGTCATCAGAATCTTGGTCACCTCGTTCTTTACCAGGCCGAGCAGCATCGAGAACAGCTCGAACGCCTCGCGCTTGTATTCCTGGGTCGGGTTCTTCTGGGCGTAACCGCGCAGATGTATGCCCTGCCGCAAGGCGTCGAGCGCCGACAGGTGCTCACGCCAGTGCGTATCGAGGCTCTGCAGCATGATCGCCCGCTCGATGCGGTGTATCTCCGTCCGGTCGAACTGTGCGATCTTGGTCTGATACTGATTGCCTGCCGCCTCGACGACGCGCTTGCGCAGCTCCTGCTCGCCCAGCTCCGGCTCCTGCTTGAGCCAGTACTGTACCGGCAGCTTGAGCTGCAGCTCCCCTTCCAGGGTACGTTCGAGCGCGGCGGGATCCCACTGTTCCTCGAGGCTCTCCGGCGGAATGTGCTGATCGATGTGCCCGGTCAAGACATCGGCGCGCATTGCATCGAGCCTGCTGCTGATGTCGTCGGTATCGAGCAGCTCGTTGCGTTCCTGGTAAATCACCTTGCGCTGATCGTTCGCGACGTCGTCGTACTCCAGCAAGTGCTTGCGGATATCGAAGTTGCGCGCCTCGACCTTGCGCTGGGCGTTTTCGATCGAGCGCGTCACCCACGGATGCTCGATCGCCTCGCCCTCGGGCATCTTCAGCCGCTCCATGATGGCCGCCACGCGGTCGGACGCGAAAATGCGCAGCAGCGGGTCTTCGAGCGACAGGTAGAAACGGCTCGAACCGGGGTCGCCCTGGCGGCCCGAACGGCCGCGCAGCTGGTTGTCGATGCGGCGCGACTCGTGCCGCTCGGTGCCGACGATGTGCAGTCCGCCGGAAGCCACCACCTGGTTGTGCAGGGTCTGCCATTCGAAGCGCAGCTCCTCGACCTTCTTTTTCTTCGCGGCCTCGTCGAGCGTCTCGTCCGCCAGCACCCTGTTGACTTCCGGCTCCGGATTGCCCCCGAGCACGATGTCGGTTCCGCGTCCTGCCATGTTCGTTGCGATCGTGACCATCTTCGGCCGGCCGGCCTGCGCAACGATTTCAGCTTCGCGGGCGTGCTGCTTCGCGTTCAGCACGTTGTGCGGGAGCTTCTGCTTCTTGAGCATCTCCGAAAGCAGCTCGGAATTCTCGATCGAAGTCGTGCCGACGAGCGTGGGCTGGCCCCGCTCGTAGCAGTCCTTGATGTCGTTGATGATCGCCTGGTGCTTCTCGCGCGCCGTGCGATAGACCTGGTCCATGCGGTCTTCGCGGATCATCTTCATATGCGTGGGGATGACCACCGTCTCGAGACCGTAGATCTGCTGGAACTCGTAGGCCTCGGTGTCCGCCGTCCCGGTCATGCCGGAAAGCTTCTTGTACATGCGGAAATAGTTCTGGAACGTGATCGTTGCCAGAGTCTGGTTTTCCTTCTGGATCTCGACGCCTTCCTTCGCCTCCACCGCCTGATGCAGCCCCTCCGACCAGCGCCGGCCGGGCATGAGGCGTCCCGTGAACTCGTCGACGATGATGATCTCGCCGTCCTGGACTACGTACTGCTGGTCGCGGTGAAACAGGCCGAGCGCCCGCAGCGCAGCGTAGAGATGGTGCATGAGGATGATGTTGGCGGGCTCGTAGAGGCTCGAATTGGAGGCGAGCAGTCCGGCTTTCTCCAGCAGCTCTTCCGCGTGCTCGTGCCCCTGCTCGGACAGGATCACCTGGTGCAGCTTCTCGTCGACCCAGTAATCGCCGGCGCCGTGCTCCTCCTTCTGCCGCACGAGCTTGGGCGCCACCTGGTTCATCTTGACGTAGAGGTCGGTGGTGTCCTCGGCCTGCCCCGAGATGATGAGTGGCGTGCGGGCCTCGTCGATCAGGATCGAGTCCACTTCGTCGACGATCGCATAGTGCAGGCCCCGCTGCACCTTTTCCGACACTTGATACACCATGTTGTCGCGCAGGTAATCGAAGCCGAACTCGTTGTTCGTGCCGTAGATGATGTCGGCCGCGTAGGCCACCTGCTTCAGGTCGTGCTCCATGCGCGAGAGGTTCACGCCGACCGTGAGCCCGAGAAACCGGAAAATCTTGCCCATCCAGTCGGCGTCGCGCTGCGCCAGGTAGTCGTTCACGGTAACGATGTGCACGCTCTGCCCGGCCAGCGTGTTCAGATAGGCCGGCAGGGTAGCCACCAGCGTCTTGCCCTCGCCGGTGCGCATTTCAGCGATCTTGCCGTTGTGCAGCGCGATCCCGCCAATCAGCTGCACGTCGAAGTGCCGCATGCCCAGCGTGCGTTTCGAGGCTTCGCGCACGACGGCAAACGCTTCCGGCAGCAAGTCCTCGAGCGCGTCCTTGCGCACGCGGTCGCGCTCGTCGACGGCCTGCGGCGCCCGCTCCGGATCGTCCTCGGCGCGTTCTGGAATACGTGCCATGCGCTCCTGGACGCGAGCGCGGAATTCAGCCGTCTTGGCGGCGAGTTCGGTGTCGGAGAGCTTAGCGATCTGCGGCTCCAGCGCGTTGATGGCGCGCAGGTGGCGGCCGTACTGGCGGAGCAGACGGTCATTGCGGCTGCCGAAAATCTTTCTCAGTATCGTTTGTATCATTTAGTGCTATTTGTTGGGGTGCCAGTGGCCGTCTTAAAGGCCGCCGCCTAAACAAAAAGGGGTGGGGAAACTACCCCACCCCTTCGGAATTCGTCAGTCCCGCTCAGCCGGGTAATCTCAGAAACTGGGCCGGGTTCACCGGCGCCCCGCGCTGCCGCACTTCGAAATGCAGGTGCGTTCCGGTCGCCCGACCCGTCCTTCCGACCTCCGCAATCTTGCCGCCCCGCAGTATCAGGTCGCCGACCTTGGCCAAGCGTGTGGAAGCGTGCGCGTAGCGCGTAATGAGACCGTTCCCGTGGTCGATTTCGATCATATTACCATACTGTGGGTGGAAATCGGAGTAGACGACAATGCCGCCGGCGGCCGCGTAGACGGGGGTTCCCTGCTCCGCGATCACGTCTATTCCTTCGTGGAAGGCGTGCTGCCCGTTGAATGGATCGATGCGCCAGCCGTAGTTCGACGAGTACCAGCCGCCCTCTACCGGCAGCATGGTGGGTATGAGCTTTTTGCGCGCGCTGTCGAGCGTCAAGGATGATTCAAGCACGCCGAGCTTGTCGCCGCGGTCGTCGAGCTGGCGTGTCAGCCAGTCGAGGTGGCGGGTGAAGTCGCCAAGCGACAGATCGTACTGCGGCAATGCGGATACCGCCCCGCCGCGCCCGGGTGACTCGCCGAACATCAACTCCTGCGGCTTGAATCCCGCCAGCTTGGCGACGCGTTCCCCCAGCGTGTCCAGCCGTATCAACTGCGCCTGCATTTCTCCCAGCTTGACGGCCATCGCGTTGAGATTTTCCTGCAGGTAGGACTGGGTTTTTTCGTGCTGCTGTTGCTGGTTGGAAAGGACTAGCGAATGCAGGAAGGGAAAATCGCGATCGGCGGCGAGGCGCAGGGTTATGTAGTTGAGGAGGCCGGCCAGCGCGATGACGGCGGCCATTACGCCCCCACCGAGCAGCGCCAGATGAGGCCAGTCGAGAGTGATCGTTCTCGCCTTGGCCAGCCTCCCGGAAACTAGAATAATATTCATCGTCTCCCCCCAGACATCTCATGGCTGCCCACAAGATCGGCGAATTCCTTACCGTATCCGGAGGCCTGAAAGAGCTCTCCCGCGAGGCACACCGCCTGGCAGAAGTCGAGCAACTGCTCTTCGAAGCCGTCCCTCGCGCGCTTGCCAAAGCAGCCCGGCTTAAAAGCTTCCGGGCTGGAATACTTGTTCTTTCGGCTGATAACGCCGCGGTGGCCGCCAAACTAAGGCAACTCGTCCCACGGCTGTCGGTGCATGTACGAAAACGGGAACTTGAGGTTAGCGGAATCCGCGTGGAAGTGCAACCGGCGTCCCCCGAACGCGCGCCGCCGAAAGGCTCCGGAAAGCGGCCCCTGGCAACCGCCGCCATTACGAATTTTCAGTCTTTGGCCGCGGGGTTACGCGACTCTCCGCTGAAGGATGCCCTCACCCGCCTGGTGCAGCGCCACAAGAAACTGTGAATGGGTGAACTGTGAGCGGTGAGTGGTGGCTGACAAACAGCGATACCGTTCACTGTTTACTAGAACCTATACGTTCTTACTAGATGATGGGCACGACACGCTCCAGCACATAGAGCACCATGAATACCAGAGCGAAGACGAGAGCAAACTGCAGGACGCGCCAGGCAAAGCGGATATAGCGCCGGTCACGGGTTGACAGGTACAGGACGAGCGCGGCGCCGATCGTAATGAGGGCGAGGGCGCCGACGAGCCTCAGGATTAGCATGAGCGGCCTGTCCGGTGGTCGCATCCCCACCAGTATCGTGGGGCACCTGCTCTGCGTTAGACCGGCTGAGGCTGCCAGGTAAGAAATGCGGGGGCGTCCTCGATGCGCTCGAAGCTCGCGTACTCCCACGCATGGGTCGTTTCCAGCAGTCTGCGCAGCAGCTGGTTGTTGAGCCCATGTCCGGATTTGTGGCCGGCGAACGCTCCGATCAGCGGATGCCCCAGCAGATAGAGGTCGCCGATCGCATCGAGCACCTTGTGCTTGACGAACTCGTCCTCATAGCGCAGGCCGTCGGTGTTCAGCACGCGGTAGTCGTCCATCACGATGGCGTTGTCGAGGCTGCCTCCGAGCGCGAGGCCCTGGGCGCGCATGGTCTCAACGTCCTGCATGAATCCGAAGGTACGTGCCCGGCTCACCTCCTTGACATAGGAGGTCGTCGAAAAATCCACGCATACGCTTTGGCGGCTCTTGTCGACTATGGGATGATCGAAGTCGATGCTCAACGTAAGCTTGAAGCCGTTGTGCGGTTCCAAGCGCACCCACTTGTCGCCGTCCCTTGCCTCCACGGCCTGCAGAATGCGGATGAATCTCTTGGGCGCATTCTGCTCCTCGATGCCGGCCGACTGCAGCAGGAATACGAAAGGGCCGGCGCTGCCATCCATGATCGGGACTTCGGGAGCGGTCAGGTCGACGTAGGCGTTGTCGATGCCGAGGCCGGCAACGGCGGACATCAGGTGCTCGACGGTGGATACCCGCTCGCCCTTCTTCTGCAGGCAAGACGACAGCCTCGTGTCGCCTACCGCGTAAGGATCGGCCTTGATCTCCAGCGGCTGCGGCAGATCGGTACGCCGAAATACGATGCCGGTATTGGGCGCCGCCGGTCGCAAAGCAAGGTGGACCTTGCTACCCGTGTGCAGGCCGACGCCCGTGGCGCGGATCATGCTCTTCAATGTGCGCTGCTTGATCACGGGAAGTCAGGTGAGGACACCAGTGTAGGGTAACCAGCGGACAACCATCGCTGCAATGACCGAGTAACCCATAAGTTGCTGTTTTTTGGGCTGTTACGGACTAATGTTAGCACGGTGAGAGGCGCCACGTAAAAAAAATTGTAACGAAACATTACTTACGCCGAACTTTCAGCCGGCAGCGGACCGCCATCAGCACAACGTCATGACAAAACCCGCAGCGCCGTCCAACCGCGGGGCTGCCTGATTACCGCCCGTTGCAGACCGCTAATCCGCCTGTTTGCGCAGAAAAGCGGGAATGTCGAGCATCTCCACACCGGACTGCCGCATGGCTTCGACCGTCGCGTCGCGATTACGTTTCGAGCGCATGACTGCGGGCATCTCGAGCGCGCCGTAGTCGACCTCCATCAGCGGCTGATTGTCGGTGCCGGTCTTGGTGGCAACAACGGAAAGCGGCTTCGGTTGCTGCCGCGCGGCACCCTTGCCGAGGCCGGTGGCGACGATCGTCACGCGCAGCTCGTCGCCGAGGAGGTCTTCGTAGACGGCGCCTATGATGGGGCTCACCGACTCCGACGCGCAGGCCTTGACCACGTCCATGATGTCGTATATCTCCTGCAGTTGCAGGCTCGTCTTGCTCGCCGAGATATTGACCAGCACTCCGCGCGCATCCGCGATGTGGATGTCCTCGAGCAGCGGACAGGCGACCGCCTGTTCCGCCGCAAGTCGCGCTCGGTCCGAGCCGCCCGCTTTGGCCGAGCCCATCATCGCCATGCCCATCTCCGCCATCACCGTGCGCACGTCGGCAAAGTCGACGTTGATCATGCCCGGGCAGCTGATGATTTCGGCGATGCCGGCGACCGCTCCGTGCAGCACGTCGTTTGCGGCGCGAAACGCCTGGTCAAGCGTTACCTGATTGCCGAGGACCTCGATCAGCTTTTCATTGGGAACGACGATGACCGAGTCGACGAACTGGGCGAGCGCCTCTATCCCCTCCTGCGCGACACGCTGGCGCTTGCCCTCGAAAGCGAACGGCTTGGTCACGACCGCCACCGTCAGGATGTTCAAGTCCTTGGCGATTTCGGCAACCACCGGCGCCGCTCCAGTGCCGGTGCCGCCGCCCATTCCCGCAGTCACGAACAACATGTCGGCGCCGGCGATGGCCTCGGCAATGCGGTCGCGATCCTCTACCGCGGCCTGCCGGCCGATCTCCGGATTGGCGCCGGCGCCGAGCCCTTTGGTTATATTGGTGCCGAGCTGCAGCTGAACCTTGGCCTGAGTGCGCTTCAGCGCCTGAACGTCGGTGTTGGCGCTGATGAATTCCACGCCGCGCACCCCCTCGGTGATCATGTGATCCACGGCATTGCCGCCGCAGCCTCCCACGCCCACCACCTTGATCACCGCTTCCTGCGATTGCGCATCCATGATCTCGAACATCTACGTCTCCTTTCGTTGATCAACGATCTAGAAATTCCCCGTGAACCACGATTTCATTCTCCCCAGCACGTGCTGGACCGATCCGGCGTGCATCCGCGCCAGCTCTCTCTGGCGGTGCTCCTGGAAACCGGCGAGCAGCAGTCCTACGCCTGTCGAAAAACGCGGGTGCCGCGCATATTCCTCGAGCGGCCCGCTGTAGTGGGCCTGACCGACGCGCACCGGCATGTGAAAAATCTCTTCGCCGAGCTCGACCATGCCGCGCATCACGCTCGACCCTCCGGTAAGGACCACTCCGGCGGAAAGCAGCTCTTCGTAGCCGCTCCGGCGCAGCTCCGCCTGCACGAGCGAGTAGAGCTCCTCCACGCGCGGCTCGATCACCTCGGCGAGGGTCTTGCGGGTAAGCTGGCGCGGGGCGCGATCGCCCAATCCGGGCACTTCCACCATTTCCTGCGGGTCGGCGAGCTGGGACAGCGCGCAGCCGTGGCTCTCCTTGATTTCCTCCGCATCCTTGGTGGGCGTCCGCAGCGCCATCGCGATATCGTTCGTGATCTGGTCGCCGGCGATCGGGATCACGGCGGTGTGACGGATCGCGCCGTGCGTGTATACGACAAGATCGCTCGTGCCGCCGCCGATGTCGACGAGCGCCACTCCCAGGTCTTTCTCGTCCTCGGAGATCACGGCCATGGCGGACGCAAGCGGCTGCAACACCAGATCGCGCACCTCCAGGCCGCAGCGGCGCACGCACTTCACGATGTTCTGCGCGGCGGACACTGCGCCGGTCACTATATGCACCTTCACCTCCAGCCGCACACCGCTCATGCCGAGAGGCTCGCGCACGTCCTCCTGGCCGTCGATGATGAATTCCTGATTGAGGATGTGCAGGAGCTGCTGGTCGTTCGGGATCTGGACGGCTTTGGCGGTATCGATCACGCGGTCAATGTCAGACACGGCGACTTCCTTGTCCTTGATCGCCACCATGCCCTGCGAGTTGAAGCTCCTGATGTGGCTGCCCGCGATGCCGGTGTAGACCTCGCGAATCTTGCAGTCGGCCATCAGCTCCGCCTCCTCGAGCGCCCGCTGGATGGCGTTGACAGTGCTTTCGATGTTGACCACTACGCCTTTCTTGAGGCCCCGCGAGGGGTGGTTGCCCATGCCGATCAGCTCGAAGCCGCCGTCCGGCTTGAGCTCGGCGACGATTGCCGCGATCTTCGAGGTGCCGATGTCGAGACCCACGATCAGCTTCTTGTTGTCACGTGCCTTGTTCATCGGACCCGGTACCGTCCTCACGATGCGCCCCGGGGCTGCCTGAGCGTATTCTCGAGCCGCAACTCGGGAATGCGCACGGCGAAGCCGTTGGGATAGCGCAGATCCACATAGTCGAGGCGCCGGCCCAGCTTGACTGCCGTGCGCTCATAGGCGCCAATGAAGCGCGCGAGCCGCGCTTCGATCTGCTCGCGTCCGAGCTCCAGCGTCAAACCGCTCTCAAGCCGCACTTGCCACGCGCGCCGCGGTGAAATCCGCAACTGCGCGGGCGCCTGCCCGATCGCGGCGAGGCTGCGCCGGAAGTATTCGTACTGAATCGCAATCTCCTTCGCGCTGCCTGCCGGGCCGTTGAATACCGGCAGCTTCCCGTCATAAGCCCCTTCGAAGATTTCCCCTTGAACGTTCACCAGCGCGCGATCACCCCAGCGCGCCAGCGGCACATGCTCTTCGAGAGCCACATCGAGCCGATCCGGCCAGTGGCGCCGCAACTGCACGCGCCGCACCCAGGGCAGCCGCTCGAAGGAGGCGCGCGCGGCGGCTAGATCGACCGTGAAAAAGTTGCCGCGCAGCTCGTGCCTGACCACGGCCTCCATCTGCTCGGCCGTGACGTGTGCGGGGGCCGCCGTCAGGCGCACTTCGCGCAGCGGGAATATCGGGAGCTGAACCACGGCAGCAGCGGCCGCGTAAAAGAAGAGCACGGCCGCGAGCGCGTGCAGCACGCCGCTCAACGCGTTGAGGAGTTCCGGCCTATCCCACATCGCCATGCAGTCCCGAGTTTCGAGTGTCGAGTTTCGAGCTATCCGACATGCGCGGTATCCAGAATCTTCACGACCAGTTCCTCAAATGAAATCCCTTTCGCCCGCGCCGCCATCGGGACCAGGCTGTGGTCGGTCATCCCCGGTATGGTGTTCACTTCGAGCAGCCAGCCGCGCCCCTGGCTGTCGAGCATCAGATCCACCCGCCCCCAGCCGGTGCAGCCGAGCAGGCCGAACGCCGTCTGCGCCTGGCGCTGCAGGTATTTCTCCTTTTCTTCGGGCAGTCCGCAGGGGCAGATATAGCGCGTGTCGTCGGCGAAGTACTTCGCCTCGTAGTCGTAGAACACACGGGGCGTTTCGAGGCGGATCAGCGGCAGCGGCTCGCCTTCCAGAATCGCTGCCGTGAATTCCATGCCCTCCACGAAACGCTCGGCGAGCACGATCTCGTCGTAACGCCGCGCCAGTTCGTAGGCCGGCGCGAGTTTCTCGACCGAAATGACCTTGCTCATGCCGATGCTCGAGCCTTCGCGGGCCGGCTTCACCATGAGCGGCAGGCCGAGGCGCTCTGCGAGGTCCGCGAGGTCCGCAGTCAGCGGGGTCATGACCTCATGGGGCGGCGTGGGTATGCCTGCCCCCTGCCACAGCAGCTTGGTGCGCCATTTGTCCATGGCGAGCGCGCTGGCCATGACGCCGCTGCCGGTGTACGGGATGCGCAGATATTCGAGCGCGCCCTGGACGGTGCCGTCCTCGCCGAAGCGCCCGTGCAGCGCGATGAACGCGCGGTCGAAGCCTTGCGCCTTCAATTCCTCCAGACTCCGGTCTCGCGGATCGAACGCGTGCGCGTCCACGCCGCTCCTTATGAGCGCAGCAAGCACCATGCCGCCGCTCTTGAGCGAAATCTCCCGTTCAGCGCTCTTTCCACCCATGAGCACCGCGACCTTTCCGAACTTGCCCGTCACTCGTCACCCGTCACTCGTCACTGCTCAACCATTCACCGTTCACCAACAATGCGCACTTCGCGCTCGAGCACGATCCCGAACTTCTCCCGGACCGACCGTTCCGCCAGCTCCATGAGCGCCTCGATCTCCGCAGCGCGCGCGTTCCCGACATTCACGATAAAGTTCGCGTGCTTGCCGGAGATCTGCGCACCGCCGATCGCACGTCCTTTGAGGCCGCACGATTCGATGAGGCGCGCCGCGTAGTCGCCCTGGGGATTGCGGAAGACCGAACCGGCATTGGGCTGGCTCAGAGGTTGCGTCGCGATGCGGCGCGCGAGCAGATCCCGCATCTGGCGGCGCGAAGCCGCACCTTCGCCGCGCGCCAGGCGGAACCATCCACCGATGAACCACTCTTCCGAAAGCGGAAGGAGGAAGGAGGAAGAAGGAGGCTGGTTTCCGCCTTCCGCAGCCCCTCTTCCGTCTTCCGCCTTCAGCTGCACGTGACGATAGCCTGTCTCGTACTCGTTGCGGCTGCGCTCGCGGATTTCGCCGGCGCGATCTATCGTCGACACGCGCGAGACGATGTTCCATGTTTCTCCGCCGTAGCAGCCCGCGTTCATCGCCAGCGCTCCGCCCACGGTGCCCGGAACGCCGGCCAGAAACTCGGCGCCGGCCAGTTCGTGCAGCGCGGCGAAGCGCGCGACTTTCGGGCTCGCCACCCCCGCTTCGGCGTAGACCTCGTTCACATCGCCGCTTGCCGTGTCGAGCCTCAATCCGTCAAGGGCTTCGTGCGTGAAAATCACAGTCCCGGCCAGCCCCCCGTCGCGGACGAGCAGATTGCTGCCCAGCCCGGCTAGACACACGGGCTCGTCAGGCCCCAGCGAGCGCATGAACATGCACAAATCCGCGAGATCGGCCGGGAAGTAGGCGCGCGCGACGCAGCCTCCGGCGCGCCAGCTGGTATGACGCGCCATCGGCTCGTTCAATCTCAACTCGCCCCGCAACGCGCTGTCAGTCATGCGTTTCAGTCCAGTCATCTCCACACCCGGCGACGAGCGCTGAGTGCGAGAGGCGGCGGGATGACCCCTCAACGTTTGCTCGTGGCTTGCGGCGCCGATCCTCATCCCTCATCCCTCATCCCTCATTCCTTCATCTTCGATCCCTCACGCCGCGCCGTTCAGGCTCCGTACGCGGCTCGCGAGTCGCGGCGCG
>DATFWO010000096.1:0-2614 GCA_035259205.1 Burkholderiales bacterium
TGGTCTGGATTCAAAGAGCCTGGAGCGTCTGTTCGAGCCCTTTTATACGACCAAGCCGCAGGGCATGGGGATGGGACTGGCGATCTGCCGTTCGATAACCGAGGCCCACGGCGGCCGGCTCTGGGCGACGACCAATCCCGAGCGCGGCGCTTCGTTTCATTTCAGCCTGCCAACGAGCGAGGATGTGGAATGACCCTGCTGCTTCTTCATCATCCCGCCTTGGTCCCGGTTCGGCAGAATGTGCGTAGTAATCGAGAGCGCGGTCCCGATCGCGCCAATCGTGAAGATACAGCGTAGGGTGAATTCCAGTGCGGTCGCTGCTGTGGCGGCTGGACTGTCCGGATGAGGGACGGTCAGGGCGTACCAGCCAAGGATTCCCTCGGCCGCAAAGAGACCAGGCACCATTGGAATGCAACCGGCAGCGGCCAGATCATTGGTGTCGAGACCCAATCGCGCATGCAACAGTTGTCCGGCACAACCCACGGCTGCGGCCGCGGCGAAGGAGGCAGCTTCAACACTCCAACCAGCTTCCTGTCCAAGCGTGCGGACTGCCAGAGCGAGAGCGCCGCTGGTTGCGCACCAAGGAAGATCTCGCCAGCCGAAGTTGAATAAGATCCCGAAGCCGCTTGCCGCCAGGCCACCGAACAAGGCTTGGTGGAGCAGATGCGATAGATCTACCGTCATTGCCGGACACCCAGCGCCACTCGCGCGATCAAAACGCCTGTGGCAATGAAGATCAAGAGCATGCCCACGACAACCGCTCGAGCGGCGCCAAGCGTGGGGTGGCCGTCCAAGATGTCGTGCTGAGCATCAAACGCGGGGACCCCGGGAACCAGCAGCAAAACTGACGCGATCATTGCCAGGTTGAGGGTTGCGCTACCCGCCCAGCGCGCGGCTAACGCCGTGAGGGTCGACGCCAGAAACGCGACACAGGCGGCGACCACGAAGACGTTGGCACCCCAGCGTAGGAGGGACTCGCGAACCGTCTGACCGATAGCCGCGCTGCCGGCGACGGGGATGAATGCCGCCCAGTCCATGCCCAACAGACGTCCGAAAGCGGCGCACGCGATGCCAACAGCCGAAGCGACCATCCAGGCAGCGTGCTGCCTGGTGTCCTGCTTCACGCGCGTCATTTCCGACAGTGCCTCTGCCGGTGTCATCCCGCCACGAGAAATTCGCTGGGCTAACTCGCGAATGGCGTGAGTGAGTCGGTAATTCACTCCGTGTGGGCCGACTTCCTCCATCCTCGTGACACTGTTCATGCCTCGAGTGATTGTGATGTCGAGCGAGGCATAGCCCGAGCGTAGGTCCACATGTTCAGCGCCGAGCCCGTGGGCTATCCGGGAGCAGTCTTCATGGACAACCTGCGTACGAGCCCCTGTTTCCATGAGCACCCGGGCGGCGCACAGCGCTGCTTCTGCGACTCGGTCCAGTTCTTGGCCTTCGCGCAAGCCGGAGTCCGCACGTTTCTCGGGATCAAATGTCTTCATCGGTGCACAAGGAGTCCCATCGACAGGCGGTCGAAAAGCGCCGCCCGGCTCCCGGAGGCGCACTCATGACCTGAAGGACGCAGGCTCGAGCCCTGAATTCAGCGATTTCGGCGCGGAGGTAACCAGGTCGCCGAGATGCTCACCTCACGGACTGTGGAGAACCCTGAGTCCTTGGTGGGCTGGTCGGGCACCGATGCGGCTACGTTGAGGCCGGCCATCGTGATTGACCGGATCAGGTTCAGTAGTTGCGCCGGAAAAATGCCGAGCCCGATCAACAGAATCGTGAGCACCAGCGCGGCGGCGGATGCTCCCCTGCGAGCCGTCGCCTCGATCGGAGCACCTTCTGGCGCGGCGGCGTAGAGAGCCACGACGATGCGCAGGTAGTAAAACAGCCCGGCGACGCTGGTGACGACGAGGATGAGCATCAGCGGCCAGGCGCGTGCGGCCGCGCCGGCGGCGAGGACGTAGAACTTGCCGACGAAACCGATCGTGCCGGGTATGCCCGCGAGGGAGAGCAACGCTGCGGTGAAGACCGCGGCGATCACGGGCCGGCGCCAGAACAGACCGCGATAGCTATCCAGTTCGTCGGCGTCGCCCGCCGCGCCGGAGAGAACGGTCACGATTCCAAATGCGACGAGGATCGTTACCGTATAGGCGGTGACGTAGAAGCTGACCGCCTCGATGGCCATCGTCCCGGCGGCGAGGAATGCGACGAGGATGTAGCCGAAGTGGGCAATGGAAGAGTAGGCGAGGATTCGTTTCACGTGGGTCTGCTGCAAGGCGAGGAAATTGCCGGCGCACATTGAGGCAACGGCGACGATCGCCACCACGAGAAACGTCGCCGGGTTCCGAAGGGCCTCGGAGAGATAGAAATAGCGGAGTAGCAACGCGACCATCGCGCTCTTGGAGGTTGCCGCGACGAACGCCGCCACCGGTGCGGGGGCGCCCTGGTACACATCCGGCGTCCACAGGTGAAATGGCACGACGCCGAGCTTGAAGCCGATCCCGGTCAGCGTGAGCACGATCCCGGCGATCAGCAGCACGTGCTCGGATACGCTCGAGGAAATGTCCCGGATTCGTGCGAACTCCATCGTGCCGGCCACCGCGTAGGTCAGCGCCATGCC
>DATFWO010000097.1:0-10567 GCA_035259205.1 Burkholderiales bacterium
TCGGTATGTAGCTGTCCAGCGCCTCGGCGAGCTTCATGATCGCCCCTTCCCCCATGTCCCCCGTGTCCCCCTCCATCGCCTTTAACGCCGAGCCGATGATGATCGGCGTCTTATCCCCGGGAAACTCATACTTCGAGAGCAACTCGCGCACCTCCAGCTCCACCAGCTCCAGCAACTCCTTGTCATCGACCGTGTCCGCCTTGTTCAGGAACACGATGATGTAGGGCACCCCCACCTGGCGCGCCAGCAGGATATGTTCGCGCGTCTGCGGCATCGGCCCATCGGCCGCCGACACCACCAATATCGCCCCGTCCATCTGTGCCGCACCCGTGATCATGTTCTTGATGTAATCGGCGTGCCCCGGACAGTCCACGTGCGCGTAATGCCGGTTCTTCGTCTGATACTCCACGTGCGCCGTGTTGATCGTGATCCCGCGCGCCTTTTCCTCCGGCGCCGAGTCGATCTGCGCGTAGCTCTTCACCTCGCCCCCGAACTTCTTCGCCAAGATCATCGTCATCGCCGCCGTCAGCGTCGTCTTGCCATGATCCACGTGCCCGATCGTGCCCACGTTCACGTGCGGCTTGGTCCGCTCAAACTTGCCCTTGGCCATTTTTTTGCTCCACCTTCGCTAGATTGATCGCCACTACGTCAATACCGCCTGATTGTCCCCCACCACTCCGCAAAAAAATTATCTGGAACCTGCATAAAGGTAGGAATCCTGCACTGCAGAGTTCCTACCTCCGTTCTTCCTTCCCGGTTAGCTTGTTGATGATCGCCTCCGAGATCTGCTTTGGCACCTCCGAGTAGTGCTTGAACTCCATGCTGTACGTGGCACGGCCCTGGGTCGCCGAACGCAGCGTCGTGGAGTACTGAAACATCTCGGAAAGCGGCACTTCGGCACGTATCGCCTTACCGCCGCCCGGCAGCTCTTCCATGCCCTGGATCGTGCCGCGGCGCGAGCTCAAATCGCCCACGACGTTGCCCATGAAATCATCCGGGGTTTCCACTTCCACCGACATGATCGGCTCGAGCAACACCGGGCTCGCCACCCGCAGCCCGTCCTTCAGCGCGAACGAGCCCGCCATCTTGAACGCGTTCTCGTTCGAATCCACCTCGTGATACGAGCCGTCGAACAGCGTGACTTTCACGTCCACCACCGGAAAGCCCGCGAGCACCCCGTTGGGCAGCGTTTCCACCACGCCTTTTTTCACCGCGGGGATGTATTCGCGCGGAACCGAACCGCCCTTGACTGCGTCGACGAACTCGAAGCCCTTGCCCGCAGGCTGCGGATCGAGCCGCAGCACGACGTGGCCATACTGTCCACGGCCGCCGGTCTGCTTGATGAACTTGCCCTCGATTTTCTCGCACGCTTTCCTGATCGTCTCGCGATAGGCGACCTGCGGCGCTCCAACGTTCGCCTCCACCCCGAATTCACGCTTCATCCGGTCGACGATGATCTCGAGATGGAGCTCGCCCATGCCCGAAATAATCGTCTGACCCGATTCTTCATCGGTGCGCACGCGGAACGAGGGGTCCTCCTGCGCCAGCCGATTCAGCGCGATGCCCATCTTCTCCTGGTCCGCCTTGGTCTTGGGCTCCACCGCGACGTGGATCACCGGCTCGGGAAACTCCATCTTCTCGAGCGTGATGATCTTCTCGACGGTCGTCAGCGTGTCGCCGGTCATGTAATCCCTCAAGCCCACGGCCGCCGCGATGTCACCGGCAAACACTTCCTTGATCTCTTCGCGCTCGTTCGCGTGCATCTGCAGGATGCGCCCCAGCCGCTCCTTGCGGCCCTTTATCGGGTTGAACACGCTGTCGCCCGAACGCACGACGCCGGAATAGACCCGGAAAAACGTGAGCTGACCGACGTATGGATCGGTCATGATCTTGAATGCGAGCCCGGAAAACGGTGCGTCGTCCTTCGGTAGCCGTTCCTCGACCTCGCCGTTCTCATTGACCCCCTTTACCGGGGGGATGTCCGTTGGCGACGGCAGATAGTCGATCACCGCGTCGAGCATCGCCTGCACGCCCTTGTTCTTGAATGCCGAACCGCAGAGCATCGGGAAAATCTCGCCATGTATGGTGCGGATGCGCAGGCCCTTCTTGATATCCTCGATCGGCAGCTCGCCTTTTTCGAGATACTTGTTCATCAGCTCTTCCGAGGCTTCCGCGGCCGTTTCCACCATCTTTTCGCGCCACTGCGCAGCCTGCTCGGCCATGTTTTCGGGCACGTCCTTGGCCTCGAACTTCATGCCTTGAGTGCCGTCGTCCCAGTAGATCGCCTTCATCTTCACCAGATCGACCACGCCCCGGAACTTTTCTTCCGCGCCGATGGGCAACTGAACCGGCACCACGTTGGCCTTGAGTCGCGCCTGGACCTGCTCGTGGACGCGCATGAAGTCGGCGCCCGTGCGGTCCATCTTGTTGACGAAAATCAGGCGCGGAACGCGGTACTTGTTGGCCTGACGCCACACGGTTTCGGTCTGCGGCTGCACGCCACCCACCGCGCACAACACCGTGCACGCGCCGTCGAGCACGCGCAGGCTGCGCTCTACTTCGATCGTAAAATCGACGTGTCCCGGCGTATCGATGATGTTGATGCGGTGCTCCGGAAAGGCGTTATCCATGCCTTTCCAGAAGCAGGTGGTCGCGGCGGAGGTAATGGTGATGCCGCGCTCCTGCTCCTGCTCCATCCAGTCCATGATCGCGGTGCCGTCGTGGACCTCGCCCAGCTTGTGCGAAACGCCGGTGTAGAACAGTATGCGTTCGGTGGTCGTGGTCTTGCCGGCATCAATGTGGGCAGTGATGCCGATGTTCCGATACCGCTCGATTGGAGTCTTGCGTGCCACGTCAGTATTCTCTGTTCACCGCAGGGACGCCGGGGCGCGGAGCAAACCGAAGCCACGTGTCCCGCGTCTCTGAACAAATATCCCTCTGCGCCTCTGTGTCTCTGCGATAGAAATCAAAATCGATAGTGCGAAAACGCCTTGTTTGCTTCCGCCATGCGGTGCACTTCTTCGCGCTTCTTCATCGCGCCGCCCTTGCCTTCGGAGGCCTCCGCGAGCTCTCCCGCCAGCCGCGCTCCCATGGATTTTTCACCGCGCTGCCGCGCTGCGTCCCGCAGCCAGCGCATCGCGAGCGCGACGCGCCGCACCGGCCGTACTTCCACCGGCACCTGATAGTTCGCCCCGCCGACCCGCCGGCTCTTCACTTCGACCATCGGCTTCACGTTGTTCACCGCCTGGTTGAACACCTCCAGCGGGTCCTTGCTCGTGCGCTTCTTTATCTGCTCGAGTGCACGGTAGACGATCTGCTCGGCGATCGATTTCTTGCCGCGGGTCATGATGACGTTGATGAACTTCGCGACGTCGAGGTTCGTGTACTTGGGGTCCGGAAGGACTATGCGCTTGGGTATCTCTCTGCGTCGCGGCATTTCTTACACCAGTGTTAAGTGTTGAGTGTTGAATGGTGAGTTCGGAACTGAAGCATGGACTTTTCGCATTGACTCAAACCTAAGAACTCAAAACTCCGCTAAGCGGCCTTCGGCCGCTTGGCGCCATATTTCGAGCGGCTTTGCTTGCGGTCCTTTACACCGGCGGTATCCAGGCTGCCGCGCACGACGTGATAGCGCACGCCGGGCAGGTCCTTCACGCGCCCGCCCCGGATCAGCACGACCGAGTGCTCCTGCAGATTGTGACCCTCGCCGCCGATGTAGCCGATCACTTCGAAACCGTTGGTAAGCCGTACCTTCGCAACCTTGCGCAGGGCCGAATTCGGCTTCTTGGGAGTCGTCGTGTAAACGCGGGTGCATACGCCGCGACGCTGCGGCGAACCGGCCAGCGCGGGCACCTTGCTCTTCCACGGCTTGGGCGTCCGGCCCTTCCGTACTAACTGGTTGATCGTCGGCATCTTGCACCACGCTCATGAATGGGTTTAGCGAACCGAACAAGACCTTGAATTCATTGCATTCACAGCCCGGCGACGGGGCATTTACCAGCCCCAAAAAAGCGGGGACGGCGTTGCCACCGTCCCTGCCGTGTTACGTCGCGCGTTGCCGCGCATCCCCAAACCGGGGAAGGGCGGCTAAAAAGACCGCTGATTTTAAGGAGTTAGAGCAATCGTGTCAAGCAACTTGCTCCTGGTTTTCGCTCGTGGTGGCGACCTCTTCCGCTGCCGGCAACGCGACCTCGCCCAGCTCGGCCGCGGCAACCTGACGGCGGCGGATCCGGTGGTAGGCGAGGCCGGTACCGGCCGGAATCAGACGCCCGACGATGACGTTCTCCTTGAGTCCGCGCAGCTCGTCGCGCTTACCCATGATGGCCGCCTCGGTGAGCACGCGCGTGGTCTCCTGGAACGAAGCCGCCGAGATGAACGAATCGGTGGACAGCGACGCCTTGGTAATGCCGAGCAGCATGTACTCGTAGATCGCCGGCTTCTTGCCTTCGTTTTCCGCTTTTTCGTTTTCTTCCAGCACTTCGGCGCGCTCGACCTGCTCGCCGGTGATGAAGCGCGTATCCCCCTGCTCCACGATCTGCACGCGGCGCAGCATCTGGCGCACGATGACCTCGATGTGCTTGTCGTTGATCTTCACGCCCTGCAGCCGGTAGACATCCTGCACTTCGTTGCATATGTAGCGCGCGAGGGCCTCGACCCCGAGCAGCCGCAGGATATCGTGCGGGTCGGCGGGGCCGTCGACGATCATCTCGCCCTTGTTGACCACCTGGCCATCGTGCGCCATCACGTGCTTGTCCTTGGCGATCAGGAATTCGTGCGCAGTCGCGTCGAGATCGGTGATGACCAGCCGCTGTTTGCCCTTGGTGTCCTTGCCGAATGAAACCGTGCCGGTGACTTCGGCGAGCATGCCAGCGTCCTTCGGCGAGCGTGCCTCGAACAGTTCCGCCACGCGCGGCAGGCCTCCGGTGATGTCGCGCGTCTTCGAAGTCTCCTGCGGAATGCGCGCCAGCACTTCGCCAACGCCGACGTCCTGCCCGTCACGGACCGTGATGATGGAACCGATCTGGAAGGTAATGTTCACCGATTGGTCGGAGCCCGCCAGCTTGATTTCATGCCCGCCCTCGTCGGTCAGCTTCACCTGCGGGCGCAAACCCTTGGCCTGGACTCCCGCACGGCGCTTGGGATCGACCACTACGAGCGTGGAGAGCCCCGTCACCTCGTCGATCTGGCGGGCTACCGTGACCCCCTCCTCGACGTTCTCGAATTTGATGCGCCCCGCGTACTCGGTGATGATCGGCCGCGTATGCGGGTCCCAGGTCGCAAGTACCTGTCCGACCTTCACCGACTCGCCATCGCGGGCGAGCAGCGTCGCGCCATAAGGTACCTTGTGGCGCTCCCGCTCGCGATTGTTCTCGTCGTGGACGAGGACCTCGCCATTGCGTGAGATGACCACGAGCTCGCCGCGCGAATTGGTCACGTAGCGCATGCCGATGCTGTAGCGGACCGTGCCGCTCGACTTGCTCTCGACCTGGCTCACCACCGCCGTGCGGGAAGCTGCACCGCCGATGTGGAAGGTACGCATCGTAAGCTGCGTGCCCGGCTCGCCGATCGACTGCGCGGCGATCACGCCGACCGCCTCGCCGACGTTGACCGGTGCACCGCGGCCGAGATCCCGGCCATAGCACCTCGCGCACAGGCCGTAGCGCGTGTCGCAGGTGAGCGGCGTGCGCACCTTGACCTCGTCGATTCCCATGGCCTCGATCGTGTCGACCGCGTCCTCGTCGAGCAGGGTGTTCGCCGGATACACGCTCTTTCCGCTCTCCGGGTTCACGATTTCGTTGGCGGAGACGCGCCCGAGGATGCGCTCGCGCAGGGACTCGACGACCTCGCCGCCCTCGATCAATGCTTTCATCGACACGCCCTGCGACGTGCCGCAGTCCTCCTCGGTCACTACCAGGTCCTGGGTGACGTCAACCAGCCGGCGCGTGAGATAGCCCGAGTTGGCGGTCTTCAGCGCGGTGTCGGCGAGGCCTTTGCGCGCGCCGTGCGTGGAAATGAAGTACTGCAGCACGTTCAAGCCTTCGCGGAAGTTCGCCGTGATCGGGGTCTCGATGATCGAACCGTCGGGCTTGGCCATCAGGCCGCGCATGCCGGCGAGCTGCCGGATCTGGGCTGCCGAGCCGCGCGCGCCGGAATCGGCCATCATGTAGATGGCGTTGAGCGATTCCTGCATCACCGTGTTGCCCTTCTTGTCCTTGCGCTCGACCCATTCCGATTTCTTGCGGTCATAGTCGAGAACCGGCTCGACGCCGAGCTGCTCCATCATCGCCTTCGCGACCAGATCGCCGGCGCGTCCCCAGATATCGACAACCTTGTTGTAGCGCTCGCCCTGGGTCACCAGGCCCGAGGTGTACTGCTTCTCGATCTCCTGTACCTCCTTCTCGGCATCCGCGATGATGTCGTGCTTTTGAGACGGGATCAGCATGTCGTCGACCGCGATCGAGATGCCGGCCCGGGTCGCCATCGAGAACCCGGTATACATCAGCTTGTCGGCGAAGATCACCGTTTCCCTGAGACCGCAACGCCGGAAACTCGCGTTGATGAGCTTCGAGATCTCCTTCTTCTTGAGCGCCTTGTTGATGAGCTCGAAAGGCAGGCCCACGGGCAGGATGTCGGACAGCAGCGCGCGTCCCACGGTCGTATCGAAGCGCGAGACTTTCTCGCGCTTCTCGCCGTCCTCGTCGAACTCGTATTCCTTGATGCGCACCGTGACCTTGGCGCTGATCTCGACCTGCCCGGTGTCATACGCCCGGGACACTTCCGCAACGTTGGCGAAGGCCGAGCCCTCGCCGCGCGCTCCTATTTTTTCCCGGGTCACGTAGTACAGGCCGAGCACGATGTCCTGCGAGGGCACGATGATCGGCTCGCCGTTTGCGGGCGAGAGGACGTTGTTGGACGAAAGCATGAGGGTGCGCGCTTCCATCTGCGCCTCGAGCGACAGCGGGACGTGCACGGCCATCTGGTCGCCGTCGAAGTCCGCATTGAACGCGGCGCACACGAGCGGGTGCAGCTGGATCGCCTTGCCTTCGATCAGCACCGGCTCGAAGGCCTGGATGCCGAGCCGGTGCAGGGTGGGCGCGCGGTTGAGCATGACCGGATGCTCGCGAATCACCTCCTCCAGAATATCCCACACGATGGGCTCCTGGCCTTCCACCATGCGCTTTGCCGCCTTGACGGTAGTGGCGAGCCCCATCACTTCCAGCTTGTGGAAGATGAACGGCTTGAAGAGCTCGAGCGCCATCAGCTTGGGCAGCCCGCACTGGTGGAGCTTGAGCTGCGGTCCCACCACGATAACCGAGCGCCCGGAGTAGTCGACCCGTTTTCCCAGCAGGTTTTGCCGGAACCGGCCACCCTTGCCCTTGATCATGTCGGCGAGAGACTTCAGCGGCCGCTTGTTGGCCCCGGTCATCGCCTTGCCGCGGCGGCCGTTGTCGAGCAGCGAATCCACCGCTTCCTGGAGCATCCTCTTTTCGTTTCTGACGATGATCTCCGGCGCCTTGAGCTCCAGCAGCCGTTTCAACCGGTTGTTGCGGTTGATGACGCGCCGGTAGAGATCGTTCAGATCGGAGGTCGCAAACCGCCCCCCGTCGAGCGGCACCAGCGGCCGCAGTTCGGGCGGCAGCACCGGCAGCACTTCCATGATCATCCACTCCGGCTTGATGCCGGATTTGTTGAAAGCGTCGAGCACCTTCAGCCGCTTGGCGATCTTCTTGATCTTGGCGTCGGAGCTGGTCGCCGCGAGATCCTCGCGCAGGGTGTCGATTTCCTTGCGCAGCTCGAGGCTGCGCAGCAGCTCGCGGATGCCCTCGGCGCCCATCTTTGCCGTGAAGTCGTCTCCGAACTCCTCCACCTTGGCCAGATAGTCATCCTCGGTCATGAGCTGGGCGCGCTTGAGCGGGGTCATCCCGGGATCGATCACGACGTACGCTTCGAAGTAGAGCGCGCGTTCGATGTCGCGCAGGGTCATGTCGAGTACCATGCCCAGGCGCGAGGGCAGCGATTTCAGGAACCAGATGTGGGCGACCGGGCTCGCGAGCTCGATGTGTCCCATGCGCTCGCGCCGCACCTTGGAAAGCGTCACTTCCACGCCGCACTTCTCGCAGATCACGCCGCGGTGCTTCAACCGCTTGTACTTGCCGCACAGGCACTCGTAGTCCTTGACCGGGCCGAAAATCTTCGCGCAGAACAACCCGTCGCGCTCCGGCTTGAAGGTGCGGTAGTTGATCGTCTCCGGCTTCTTTACTTCGCCGTACGACCAGGAGCGGATCTTTTCGGGCGAGGCGAGCCCGATCTTGATCGCGTCGAATTCCTCTTCCTGCGTGACCTGTTTGAACAAATCGAGCAGCGCTTTCATTCAGTACCTCCGGTGTCAGCTGCCAGCCATGAGCCGCCGGCAATCAGCCTTTATCCCAATAATTCCCTGTCGTTGCGTCTCCAGCGCCCGGCGAAACTCGATGCTCCGCCGGCCGCTGTTCTCTCCTAGTAGCGGTCCCGGTCGAGATCGATGTCGATCGCGAGCGAGCGTATCTCCTTCACCAGCACGTTAAACGATTCCGGCATGCCGGCCTCGATCCGGTGATCGCCCTTCACGATCGACTCGTAGACCTTGCGCCGGCCCTCCGTGTCGTCCGATTTCACGGTGAGCATCTCCTGCAGGGTGTATGCCGCGCCATAAGCCTCCAGCGCCCATACCTCCATTTCCCCGAAGCGCTGGCCGCCGAATTGCGCCTTGCCGCCCAGCGGCTGCTGCGTCACCAGGCTGTACGGGCCAGTCGAGCGCGCGTGCATCTTGTCGTCCACCAGATGATGCAGCTTGAGCATGTGCATGAAGCCCACCGTGACCGGGCGCTCGAAGGCGTCGCCGGTGCGCCCATCGTGGAGCGTAACCTGGCCGGACCGCGGCATCCCTGCGAGGTCGAGCATTTCCTTGATCTCCTTCTCGGTCGCACCGTCGAATACCGGAGTCGCGAAAGGCACGCCCTCCTTGAGGTGCTCGCCGAGCAGCACGATATCGTCGTCGCTGAACGAATCGAGGTCCTCGTTGCGCCCGCCATTGTTGTTGTAGATCCGGTCGAGAAACTTGCGCAGGTCCGCGACCTTGCCCTTATCCGTGAGGAACCCGCCGATCTTCAGCCCCAGACCCTTCGCCGCCCAGCCGAGGTGGGTTTCCAGAATCTGGCCGACATTCATGCGAGAGGGCACGCCGAGCGGATTGAGCACGATATCCACGGGGGTACCGTCCGCCATGCAGGGCATGTCTTCGACCGGCACGATCTTGGAGATAACACCCTTGTTCCCGTGGCGGCCGGCCATCTTGTCGCCCGGCTGCAGCCTCCGCTTCACCGCCAGATAGACCTTTACCATCTTCTGCACGCCCGGCGGCAGCTCGTCGCCCTGGGTCAGCTTCTTCTTCTTCTCTTCGAACGCCTTGTCGAACAGCGCCTTGGTCTGCGCCAGGCTTTCCCTGATGCTTTCCAGCTGCGCGGCGATCTTGTCGTTGGCGACGCGGATGTCGAACCAGCCGTGGCGCTCGACCTCAGTCAGGTAGGCCTTGGTGATCTTGGCGCCTTTCGCGAGCTTCTTCGGGCCGCCGTTTGCCGTCTTGCCGATTATGAGCCGCTCCAGCCGTTCGAAGGCGTCGTTCTCGACGATGCGCAGCTGATCGGCAAGGTCCTTCTTGTAGCGCTTCAGCTCGTCGTCGATGATCTGCTGCGCGCGCTTGTCGCGCTCGATGCCCTCGCGCGTGAACACCTGCACGTCGATCACCGTGCCCGACATTCCCGAAGGAACGCGCAGGCTGGTGTCTTTGACGTCGGAAGCCTTTTCGCCGAATATTGCGCGCAGCAGCTTCTCCTCGGGCGTCAACTGCGTCTCGCCCTTGGGCGTCACCTTCCCCACCAGCACGGCGCCCGCCTCGACTTCCGCGCCGATGTAGATAATGCCCGATTCGTCCAGGCTGGCAAGCTGTGATTCGGACAGGTTGGAGATGTCGCGCGTGATTTCCTCGGGCCCGAGCTTGGTGTCGCGCGCCACAACCGACAGCTCCTCGATGTGGATCGACGTGAAGCGCTCGTCGGCGACCACCCGCTCGGAGATCAGGATCGAATCCTCGAAGTTGAACCCGTTCCATGGCATGAAGGCAACCAGCATGTTCTGCCCCAGCGCGAGCTCGCCCAGGTCGGTGGAGGCGCCGTCTGCGACCACGTCCCCGCGCGCGATGGTGTCCCCGACCTTGACCAGCGGTCGCTGATTGATGTTGGTGTTCTGGTTGGAGCGCTGGTACTTGACCAGGTTGTAGATGTCCACGCCCACCTCGCCGGGCGCGGTTTCCTCGTCGTTCACGCGCACTACGATGCGGGACGCGTCAACGTAGTCCACGATTCCGCCCCGGCGCGCTTGCACCGCGGTGCCGGAATCCACCGCCACCGTGCGCTCGAGCCCGGTGCCGACCAGCGATTTCTGCGGCCGCAGGCACGGCACCGCCTGGCGCTGCATGTTCGAACCCATCAGCGCTCGGTTCGCGTCGTCGTGCTCGAGAAACGGAATGAGC
>DATFWO010000098.1:0-2929 GCA_035259205.1 Burkholderiales bacterium
ATGACAGCGGCAACTGGCGGGAGGCACACGATCGGCACGCCGCCTACTTCCTCGGCCTGGCCGAGCCAGCCGGACCCGAGCTGGAGGATCACGGTCAGCTGGAATGGCTGGACCGGCTGGAAACCGACCATGGCAACCTAGCCGCCGCGCTGTCCTGGCTAGTCGATCAGGATCAGTTCGAGCCGGTCCTGCGTGCGATGTTCATAAGCGGGGTGTGGAGGTTCTGGTGGCTGCGTGGTCACCTCGACGAGCTGGCCCGCAACGCCGAGGCAATCGTCGCCAAAAGCCAACGCCTTCCGCCGTACGAGCGCGGCCTGGCGCTGGCCGCAGCGGGGTTCCATCGCCAGGCGATGGGGGATCAAGCTACTTCACGGAGATATTTCGAACGGAGCCTGGCGTTGCTTCGGCGGTCGAGCGACAAGCTACGGATAGCCTACATATCAGCTGTGCTGGGCCACCTGTTGGCCCTGCAGCACGATTATGCGCGCGCGAGCGACCTGCTCGAAAAGAGCCAGGCTCAGCTGCAGCAGGTAGGTGACGACGAGTTCGCCGGGCCCGACCGCGTACAGCACCTGCTCGACGTCGCCCTGCTGCACAACTTCCTCGGGCAAATCCGGCTCAGCCAGGGAGATCACAACGGCGCGACGCAGCTGTTCACCAAGGCCCTTAGCGCGGCACGCCACGGGTCAGACCGATTCACCCTGCTCATCTCGCTCTACGACCTGGCACGCGCCAGCCAGGCACTAGGGGAGCTGCGCGGGGCGTCCGGCCATCTGGCGGAGGGCTACCGGATCGCGGTCGGGGCCGGGGACCAGACAAGCGCCGCCTACTACCTCGAAGCGCTGGCGGACGTTGCCCGGCTGCAGGACAACCCGCAGCGTGCCGTGCGCCTGCTCGCCTCGGCGGGCGCATTGCTAGAAACCAACGGCAGTGGCTGGTTGCACGCATGGGCACCGCGTGCCCCGCATGGCGATGACGCCCTGGCCGTGCTGCGCTCCCGCACAGGCGGTGCGGCATTCGACGACGCGTGGGCGCGTGGCCGCTCCGTCGCAGGCAAGGGCGCCGGGGAGATCGCGCTGGACGGAAGCTGACCTGACCCCGCCGTCACTTTGAATTCATCGACAGCGTGCTTTCGAATGCTGCACCGCACGTTGAGAACGCCCTCTATGTTTCGTATTTGGAAACGTTTTTTTGGCGAAGAGAGGGCCGCGTTTCTAAGGGCACGGAGTACACTTCCCGGTCGTTTATCCAGCTGCTTTGTCAGACTTGGAAGCGCATTGGAGGCTGCTCAGCACGGTGTCCAAAGGCACCTAACCGCCTCATTGAGAAAATTGGCGCTGCGGAATCCGCAGTCAGGTCAACGACGGGCCGGTGACAACCTACAAGGCCGGACAGAGCTTCTCCGAACTGCCCGGCGACCGCCACGGCGTCAGCGCCAATGCAGGCGAGACCGAGCCGGCCAAGCTCCTCGCGGTGTTCGTGGTGGACACGAACGAGACGGAACTGACGATCCCATTTGGGAATTGACAGCCCAACGAGGGCATGACCCCGTGCATGCCAGCGCGGATGATCGCCTACATCATCGCCGATGACGGCACCCAGCCCACGGTCGACTACAAGTGATCTTGATGCGGCCCGGCAATTGATCGGATGTGAGAAGGTTTTGTCGGAGGACGGGCGACCCGATGCGTTTGGCGTGCTTGAGGCTGAGCACGACTTGCGCCTCGCTTCGAGTCGCCGCAAAGCGAGCTGAAAGCGAAGCGCGATGAGAATTCTGATCGCCGGGGCGAGCGGTGCGATCGGCAGACCGCTGGTACGTCGCCTGAGAGCGAACCAGCATGAGATATTCGCACTTATGCGACCGCCCGATCCCGCACGGTTGAAGGAAAGTGGCACGGAGCCGGTCATCGCCGATGCGCTGAATGCTATTGCGTCAAGACCGTCGTCGAACGGATTCAGCCCGACGCTGTGATTAACGAATTGATACTACGCGACGAGGCTTAGGGCGCTTCGAACGAGAAAGCCCGGCGCGAACTTGAGTTCCGTCCACGCCCGCTCGAGTGGGTTCAAAGATCGGACTAAAGACCCAATTAACGTTAGGTAAGCCATCATGGACGTATATGAGGCGGTCACAAGTCGACGGGCGGTGCGCGGATTCACCGACGAGCCTGTGTCGAGGGAGGTGCTGGAGCGCGTGCTGTCCGCCGCGGCTTGGTCGCCGTCCGGATCGAACCTCCAGCCGTGGAACACCTACGTGCTGACCGGCGCGCTGCTGGCCGAGCTCAAGACGCGCGCCGTCGAGCGCGTGGCCCACGGCGACCCCTGGGACGAGCGGCAGTTCGAGCTGTACCCGCCCGCGCTGAAGTCCCCGTACGGGGAGCGCCGATCTGCCTTCGGGAAGGAGCGCTACAGCGCGCTCGGCATTGCGCGCGAGGACTGGGAGGCGCGCCAGCGGGCGGCCATCGCCAACTGGAACTGTTTCGGCGCGCCCGCCGCCCTGTTTTGCTACATCGACCGCGACATGGGCCGGCCCCAATGGGCCGACGTCGGCATGTATCTGCAGACCGTCATGCTGCTGCTCCGAGCCGAAGGGCTGCACAGTTGCCCGCAGATGGCGTGGTCGCAAGTTCGCGAGACAGTCGCGGAGGTCCTGTCACCCCCGGACGGGCTCATCCTCTACTGCGGCATGTCGATCGGGCACGAGGACCCCGCGGTGAGTTACGCCCGCACCAGCCGCGCCCCGCTCGACGAGACGGTCACGTTCGTCGACGGGTTAGGCGGGAAAGGCCCTGCGTGATTTTTGGCGGTGCATGACGGATGTCCACACCCCGGCGACCCGATGCCGGCGTTCCTCAGCGGCCCAGGCCCGCGCCCGACGCCCACGCCAGCCTGCTGAAGCTGCCACCCCCTCAAATTATTTTTTGTGCCG
>DATFWO010000099.1:0-66994 GCA_035259205.1 Burkholderiales bacterium
GTGCGAGGCGGCACCGGCGGCCACTACTACTACAAGCTGGCGGACGTGAAGGACACACCGGCAGGCACCGGCTATTCCACTTCCCACGGCGGCGTCGTGGAGGGCGCACGCATGCTGGTGGGCTATATCCACAAGCCGCGCGGCACGGGCTCGCGCATGCACACGCACAAGAACGAGCAGTTCAACTACGTGGTACGGGGCACGCTCGTGGGATCGGTGAACGGCAAGCGCGTCGTCGCGCCCGCAGGAACGCTGATCTACATACCGGCCAATGCGCCGCATACGCTCATCGCATCGGCCGACGATGAGGACGTGATTTTCATCGCGATCAAGGACCTGTCCCAGGGCATCATCGGCAAGGCGGTGGACGGTAGCATGACCGGGCCGCATTACGATCCGGGGTTCGCTCCGGAATAGGAGAAGATTATGGATTGCATCAAACGGTGCGGCGCGTGGTTACCCGCATTGGCGCTCGGGGCGCCGCTCATGGCTGCGGCCCAGCTGCCCGCAGGGTATCCGTCCAAGCCGATCCGCTTCATAGTCGGCTTTCCGCCGGGCGCCACCAACGACTTCGTGGCGCGCGCGCTCGGGCAGAAGCTCACGGAGCAACTCGGGCAGTCCCTCGTAGTCGAGAACCGGGGCGGCGCGAATACGGCGATCGCATCGGAAATTTTCGTGCGCACGCCGCCCGACGGCTACACCATCATGCTGAATGCCCCCGGGCACGCCACCAACCCCGCGCTGATGAAGCTGCCCTTCGATCCGGTCAAGGACTTCGCCTTCATCACGCTTGCGGCGGAATCGCAGAACCTGGTGGTCGTGCATCCTTCCTTCCCGCCAAGAAGCGTCAAGGAGCTGATCGCGTTCTCGAAGAAGCATCCGGGCGAGATCAATTATGGTTCGTCCGGTACCGGCACCACCGTGCATCTTTCCGCGGAGTTGTTCCAGGCGATGACCGGCGTCAAGTGGGTGCACATACCGTACAAGGGGGGCGGCCCGGCGGTGATCGAGCTGCTCGCCGGCCACCACGTGCTCTACTTCGGCAACGTGCCGAGCGTCATCCAGCACGTGCGCGCCGGCAAGTTGTGGCCGCTCGCGGTGACGGGCGCCAAACGCCAGGCGGCGGTGCCGGACATCCCGACGGTGGCGGAAAGCGGGGTGCCGGGATTCGAAGTGACCACGTGGTATGGCGTGTCCGCTCCCGCGAAGACGCCGCGACCTATCGTCGAGAAGCTCAACGCCGAGATGGTGCGGGCCCTCAATTCACCGGATCTGCGCAAGCAGCTGACCAACGCCGGTGCCGACCCCGTGGGCAATACGCCGGAGCAGTACACGGCCTACGTGCAGAATGAGATCGCGAAATGGGGAAAGGTCATCCGGGCTGCTGGAATCAAAGGTGAATGATGCGAACCTACTTCATCCTCCTCGACCTGCATCCCACATCGCCTCCGTCGCACACGCGTCTATATATGAAATAGGTTCGCAGTGAGGATGTGATTCACCCGGGCGAGCTACGCTCGCCTTCCCCATCAGGGAAGGTCAGGAAGGAGGAGTCGTGAAATCCGGCCTGCTCAACAACAAGGATTTTCTCGCCGGCTTGTTGTTCATCGCGATCGGCGGCTGCGCCGTGTTTTTCGCGCGCGACTACCCGATGGGCTGGGTGGAGCGGATGGGCCCGGGCTACTTCCCGACGGCGCTGGGGATCATCCTCTGCTTGTTCGGCGTCTACGTCATGCTCCGCGGCCTGCTCTCCCGGGAAGCAATCAAGGGCGAGTGGGGCTGGAGGCCGCTCAGTTTCATCACCCTCTCCATCGTGGTCTTCGGCTTCACGATGGAGAAGCTGGGCTTGATCCCCGCGCTCCTTCTCATGTTCTTCGCCGCCGCCTACGCCGGCCGCGAGTTCCGGTTCAAGGAGGTGGCGGTCCTTGCCGCGCTCATGAGCGCCTTTGCCGGGGGGGTCTTCGTCTATGGACTGAAGCTGCCGTATCCGCTGTTTGGCGGGTATTGAACGATGGACCTCCTGAACAACCTGATCCTGGGTTTCGGCGTCGCGTTCTCGCTGCAGAACCTGGCGTACTGCCTGATCGGTGTGGCGCTGGGCACCCTGATCGGCGTGCTGCCCGGCGTGGGGCCGCTGGTGACGATAGCGATGCTCTTCCCGATCACCTTCAATCTGCCGGCGGTGCCGGCGCTCATCATGCTGTCCGGCATCTTCTACGGCGCGCAGTATGGCGGGTCGACCACCTCCATACTCGTCAATCTCCCGGGCGAAACGGCTTCGGTGGTGACGTGCCTCGACGGCTACCAGATGGCGCGGCAGGGACGCGCGGGACCGGCGCTCGCCACCGCGGCGCTCGCCTCGTTCTTCGCGGGCTGCGTCGGCACGCTCCTCATCGCGATCGCCGGCCCGCCGATGGGCGAATGGGCGCTCGCGTTCGGTGCGGCCGAGTACTGCTCGTTGATGCTGATGGGGCTCGTGGCCTCGGCCGTCATGACCCAGGGCGATATCGTAAAGGGCCTCGCCATGGTCGTCGTGGGATTGCTCCTGGGGGTGGTCGGCACGGACGTCAATTCGGGAATGTCGCGCTATACCTTCGATGTCCCCCAGCTCTCCGACGGCATCGGGTTCACGGTGATCGCCGTGGGACTCTTCGCGGTGGCGGAAATCGTGGTGAATCTGGAAATGAAGGAGGCGGGAGAAGTGTTCACCGGGAGGATCACCAACCTCATGCCGGTCGCGAAGGACGTCCGGGACGCGGCCTGGCCCACCGTGCGGGGGACTGCCGTCGGCGCCATTTTCGGCGTTCTGCCCGGCACCGGCCCTGCGCTCTCCACGTTCGCCACCTACATGCTCGAAAAGAAGCTCGCGAGGGATCCGTCCCGGTTCGGAAAGGGCGCGATCGAAGGCGTAGCGGCGCCGGAAGCGGCCAACAACGCCTCCGCGCAGACCTCGTTCATTCCCATGCTGACGCTCGGCATACCCACGAGTGCGACGATGGCGCTCATGCTGGGCGCGATGACCATGCAGGGCATAGAGCCGGGACCGCAGGTCATGGCATCGAAGCCCGAGCTGTTCTGGGGCCTCATCGCAAGCATGTGGATCGGCAATCTCATGCTCGTGATACTCAACCTGCCGCTGGTCGGGATCTGGGTGCGGCTGCTGCGGGTGCCGTACCGATGGCTATTCCCCTCGATCATCATGTTCTGCTGCGTCGGCAACTACAGCGTCAACAACAACGCCGTCGATATCTATCTGTGCGCGCTGATCGGGGTGCTGGGCTACGTACTGGTCAAGCTTGAGTGCGAGCCTGCGCCGCTGCTCCTCGGCTATGTGCTCGGCCCCCTGATGGAGGAATACCTGCGGCGCGCGCTGCTGATCTCGCGCGGCGACCCCAGCGTGTTTTTTACGCGCCCGATCAGCCTCGCGTTCATGATAGGCACCCTGCTTATTCTGATCGTCATGGTGGCGCCGGCAGTGCGGCGACTCAAGCCGTCGGCAGGCGCCTAGGGTGGTTGGTGTTTCTCTTAACTGCCTATTGAGATGACGACGTGTCGGCCAAGGATCTGATCAAGGACCTGGAAGAAAAGACCACCGAAGTGCTGGCGATGGGCGGGGAGGAAAAGCTCGCCGCGCGCCGGGCGCAGGGCGTGTTGAACGCGCGCGAGCGCATAGACTATCTGGTCGATCCCGGCAGCTTCGTGGAAACCGGCCGGTTCGCGCGCAGCATCCGCGCCGAGGTCGCGCACAAGACCCCGGCAGACGGCAAAGTCGCCGGCTTCGCGAAGGTAGACGGACGCGACATCGCGCTCGTGTCCAACGACTTCACCGTGCTCGGCGCCTCGTCGAGCGTCATCAACATGAAGAAGATCCGGCACGTGAAGGGCATCGCGACCAATCGCGGAATGCCGCTCGTGCTGCTGGGTGAATCGTCCGGCGCTCGCATGCCGGATCGCATGGGGGCTTCGGGGCGCGCCATCCTCGCGCAGGACCCGACCGAGTACCAGCGCCTGCGCGAGTCCCCCTGGGTCTCGGCGCTCCTCGGGCAGTGCTACGGTTCCTCCACCTGGTACGCGGCGATGTCGGACTTCGTCGTGATGCGCAAGGGATCGGTCATGGCGGTCGCGAGCCCCGGTGTCACCTCGATTGCGATCGGCAAGCCGATCGATCCCGAGGACCTGGGCGGGTGGAAGCTGCTGACCGGCGTCTCCGGGCTGGCGGACATGGCCGTGGATACGGACGAGCAAGCGCTCGCTGCGGTGAAGAAATTTCTGTCGTACCTGCCCTCGCATGCGATGGAGCGACCGCCGGAGCGCCCGGTGCCTGCGGGATCGGACGAGGGGTGCCGGAAGATCCTGGAGATCGTGCCGGAATCCCGGAACAAGGTGTACGACGTGCGCAAGATCGTCGCGGCGATCGCGGACCGGGACTCGAGCTTCGAGCTGAAGGAGCGCTACGGCAGGTCGGTCGCGACCGTGCTTGCGCGCGTCAACGGCAAGAGCGTCGGCTTCCTCGCGAACAATCCCCTGTTCAAGGGCGGGGCGCTCGATCCCGACGCCTGCCAGAAGGCGACGAGCTTCATGGTGCTGTGCGACTCCTTCAACATCCCCATCGTGTTCCTCGTGGACGTGCCCGGATTCCTGATCGGCATGGAAGGGGAACTGCGCGGCATGCCGGGCAAGATCATCAACTGGATGAATGCGATCTCGCTTGTCACCGTGCCCAAAATCACCATCATCCTGCGCAAAAGCTACGGCCAGGCCTACATCAACATGGGCGGCGGCCGCAACGCCGACGAGATCGCCTGCTGGCCCGGCGCCGACCTGGGTTTCATGGATCCGCGGGTCTCGGTCAACGTGCTCTACGGAGTCAAGGAGTCCGACGATCCCGAGCGTTTCAGGCAGCTCGTCGCGGAAGTCGAGCGGGACACGACGCCGTGGGAGCTCGCGCGCATGTATGAGGCGCAGTATGTGATCGACCCACGCGACACGCGGAGCTGGCTCGCCCGGATGCTGGAGGTGCACCGGCTGCGGCTGCGAAACTGCGTCGGGCAGCACCGGCTCGCAAACTGGCCCACGAGCTATTAGCCGCCGATAGGACGATAATGCAGCTTGCGCTACGCGAAGGGAACGTCGCGCTGCGTGACGGTGAGGGGTGACCCGATGAATCGCCTTGGAGCCGGGGAAGCATGGTGACTTTCCTGTGGCCTGACGCCCTCTGGCTGATGCTCGCGCTCCCAGCGCTGATTGGCACGTACGTCGCATTGTGCCGGCGGAAAAACACCGAGTATCTTCGTTATCCGGCCTTGAGCCTCGTACGAGAAGCGCTCGCTTCCTCGCAATGGATACGACGCCACGGCCCTCCGCTTTTCTTTCTCCTGGGGCTCGCCGCGGCCCTTCTCGCCATCGCGCGTCCCGCGGCCGTCACCACGGTGCAGTCGGAGCAGGGCACGGTCATTCTTGCGATCGACGTTTCGCTCAGCATGGCCGCGACGGACGTCGCGCCGACCCGCCTTGCGGCCGCCAAGGCTGCCATGGTGGACTTCGTCCGGGCACAGCCGGCAAACGTACGCATAGGTATCGTCGCATTCGGTGGCAGCGCGCACGTCGTGCAATACCCGACCTCGAACAGACAGGACGTGCTGGCGGCGTTCGAGCGCCTGGAGTTGCAGCCTTATACCGGCATCGGCACCGCTTTGATCACGGCCGTCCTTACCCTTCATCCGACGGCGGGCATTGACAATGGGAACGACATCTTCGAAAACGGATGGGAAGCTTCGGCTCCAGCGGGTATTCGCCTGCTCGCTGCGTTCAATCCGGTGGAGAAGTCGCAGAAACGCATCACCGCCCCCACCGATTTCTCGACCGCGATCATCCTAGTAAGCGACGGGTGCGGAACGATAGGCGTGTCGCCGGTCAAAGCCGCCGAGATCGCGGCAGAGCACGGCGTGCGCGTCTATACCGTAGGTGTCGGGACCCCATATGGCGGCACGGGTAACGTCCCGGGATGGGGGCTCATTCACGGGGAATTTCAGGAGGAGGTCCTGAGGGCGATCGCCGATATCACGCGGGGCGAGTACTTTCACGCCCGCAGCGCGGGCAAGCTGAGCAAGATCTACGGCGAGCTCACCAGGCAAGCGGTTCTGGAGAAGAGAAGAGCGGAAATCACCGTGCCGCTCATCCTTATCGGAATGGCACTGCTGCTCACGGCATCCGCGCTGTCGCTCCTCTGGTGGCATCGTCTGCCGGTCAGCTCGGCCTGAGCGTCCGAGCCGGATGCGATCCTGATCCACATGAGCTTCACGACCCAATTCTGGAACGACGCCATCGTTCCCTCCCTGATCGACTACATCCGGATTCCCGCCAAATCGCCCCACTTCGACAAGGCCTGGGCGCAGAACGGCCACATCGACGCGGCGGTCGAGCTGGCAGCCAGCTGGTGCGGCAAACATGCGATCGAAGGAATGAAGCTCGACGTGATGCGACTCACGGGACGCACACCGCTGCTGTTCATTGAGGTGCCTCCAGCAGGAGGTGCCGGGAAAGCGGGCACCGTGCTCCTTTACGGCCATCTCGACAAGCAACCCGAAATGACCGGCTGGGCCGACGGCCTGGGACCCTGGACGCCGGTGATGCGTGACGGCAAGCTCTATGGGCGAGGAGGAGCGGACGACGGCTACGCGGTATTCGCATCGATCGCAGCCTTGCGTGCCTTGCGGGAGTCCGGCCGCCCCCACGGCCGCTGCGCGATCGTGATCGAGTGCTGCGAGGAGAGCGGCAGCTACGATCTTCCCACGTACCTCGACGCGCTCGCGCCGCGGATAGGCACGCCCGCGCTCGTCGTCGGGCTCGATTCGGGATGCGGAAACTACGAGCAGCTCTGGGGCACGACCTCGTTGCGCGGCCTCGTGAACGGCAGGCTCACGGTCGAAGTGCTGACCGAAGGCGTGCACTCCGGCGATGCGAGCGGCGTCGTGGCTTCCAGTTTCCGCATCGCGCGCGCGCTTCTCGAGCGTATCGACGATACTGCGACCGGTGCCGTGCGCCACGCGGCATTTCACGCGCCGATTCCGGCGGAGCGCGTCGAGCAGGCCAGGCGTGCCGCCGCAGTGCTCGGAAACGGCATACACGCCAAGTTCCCTTTCGTGCCCGGGATGCGGCCGATGGCCGCGGCGCTCGACGAGCTCGTTCTGAACCGCAGCTGGCGGCCCATGCTCGCCGTTACCGGAGCGGACGGACTGCCGGTACCGGAGAACGCCGGCAACGTGCTGCGGCCGAAGACGGTGCTTGCGCTCTCGCTGCGCCTGCCGCCGGTAGTGGACGGCCAGTCCGCGGGGAAGAAGTTGAAGGAACTGCTCGAAACCGATCCACCCTACGGCGCGCGGGTGACCTTCGACGTCGGCCAGGGCGCCACCGGCTGGCACGCGCCCAGGACCGCGGACTGGCTCGACCATGCAGTCGACGCGGCCTCGCTGCGCCACTTCGGGAAGCCGGCCATGTGGATGGGCGAAGGCGGCACGATACCGTTCATGGCGATGCTCGGCGCGAAGTTTCCCCAGGCGCAGTTTCTGATCACGGGCGTGCTCGGGCCGCACTCGAACGCGCACGGTCCCAACGAGTTCCTCCACCTCGGCTACGCCGAAAAGCTTACCGCGGCGGTAGCGGACGTGCTCGCTGCGCAGGCGCAGCAATGAATCCCTAGCGCAAAAATCTTGCGTCTTCCTGCTCACCGCTCATCGCGGTTTTTGTTGATACACTGCTAAGAAACGGGTCGTCATGGGCACTTATTCCATCGGCGAGATGCCGCGTCCGCTGCCGGATGCGCTGTACGCCCAGCTCATTCAGGTCGAGACGGCTACCGTCGGACACCTCCGTCACCTGGGTTTCATGCATCCGGCGATTCAAGCCCTCAGCGGTGGCCGACGCATCGTCGGCAGTGCCGTCACGCTCGCACTCCCAGCACACGATTCAACCCTTCTGCATCATGCGCTTGGCTTGACGCGGGCAGGCGACGTGATTGTCATCGACCGCCTGGGCGACGAGCGGTATGCGTGCTGGGGCGGAGGCGTCACCAATGCAGCAAACAAGGCGCGCGTGGCGGGCGCCATCGTCGATGGGCCCTGCACCGATCCTTCGGAAATCAGGAGTCAGGGATTCGCGTTGTGGTGCAGGGGTATATCGGCCCTCACGACGCGCGTGGCTGACATCGGCGGCAGCTTGAACCTGCCGGTAGCGTGCGGCGGAGTGGTCGTTCGGCCCGGCGACATCGTTCTTGCGGATGAGAATGGGGTCGTGGTTCTGGATAGAAACGAGGGCGCTGCAATTGCGGAAGCCGCGCTCGTGCGACAGGCTGCGGCGGCGGAGCGCATGCGTGCGGTCAAAGAAGGAGCCCTCCTCGGCGAGCTCTCCGGCGCTACGGCTCTGGTCACACGCAGCCTCGAGCGTGCGAAGTAGCCGACTCCTCGACCATGGGACAATTGCCGAAGCGCCGTTCCCTTCTCGGTCTGCTGACGGTCGCGTCATTCCTACTGCTTGCCGCCGCCACCGCCGAGCAAGCCTATCCGAACCGCCCGATCCGGCTCGTCGTCCATACGACGGCGGGCGCGTCTTCTGACGTGACCGCGAGAGCGACGGCAGAGGAGATGGCGAAACGGTTGGGTCAGCAATTCGTGGTCGAAAACCGTTCGGGCGCGGGCGGAATGATCGGCGCAGAACTCGTCGCCAAGTCGGCGCCCGACGGCTACACCCTGCTGGCCGGAGCTTCGAGCGTGATCGTCATGATGCCGGCAGTCTCGAAACGCAAGCTGCCCATTGATCTCGACATCGATCTCATTCCGATCGGACGTATCACGCACTCTCCCGGCTTCGTCCTGGTCGTAAGCGAGAAATCTCCCTACAGGAGCCTGAAGGATCTGATCACCGCGGCTAAAGGCAACCCGGGGAAGCTGACGTATGGCAGCGCCGGGCCTGCGACCAATCCGCACATGCTAGGCGAGATGTTGAACCTGCTGGCCGGCATTTCGCTCAACCACATCGCGTACAAAGGCCCCGGCCCCGCGCAGACCGATCTGCTCGGCGGAGCAATCGACTGCCAGTTCGACACGCCGTCGAGCGTGATCCAATTCGTCGCCGGGGCTAGGCTACGGGCGTTGGCGATCACCGGACCAGCCCGCTACGTCGGAATGCCGGACGTCCCGACTACGGCGGAGCTTGGCTTCCCGGACCTGTACCTGCGAGGTTGGACGGGGATGTATGCGCCGCGCGGCACGCCTTCTGTTATCGTCAACAAGTTGCGGGCGACCCTGAGGGCGGTGCTGGAAAACCCCCAATTCAAGTCGAAGTTGCTGTCGTTGGACCAGCAACCCGGCCTGCTGATCGGAGATGAGCTGCTGCTCGAGCAACGCAGGGAGCGCGAGATCTGGCGCAAAGTCGCGGCGGCCCGCAACATCGTACTGGAGTAAACCATGCAAAAAAGCAAGACCTATACCCGCATACAGGACCTGGAACGCAGCCACGATGAGCTGGTCGCATGGCGTCATGCGATTCACAGGCAACCCGAGCTTGCGTTCAGGGAGAACGCGACAGCTCGTATGGTCGCCGACAGGCTTGCGGCGTGGGGCTATGCCGTGACCGAGCGCGTCGGCACGACGGGAGTGGTCGGCACGCTAACGGCCGGCACCGGCACGCGCAGCATAGGGCTGCGCGCGGACATGGACGCGCTGCCGATCGCGGAGCAGACCGGCCTCCCGTACGCGAGCGTGAACGAAGGCGTGATGCACGCCTGCGGGCACGACGGCCATACGACGATGCTGCTCGGGGCAGCCAGGCATCTCGCCGCCACCCGGAATTTTTCGGGCACCGTTCACATGATCTTCCAGCCGGCCGAGGAGGCGGGTATCGACTGCGGAGCGCGCCGGATGCTGGCCGACGGCTTGTTCGAGCGCTTTCCCTGCGATGTCATCTACGGCATGCACAACCATCCCGGGAAGCGCGCGCGCACGTTTCATTTTCGCAGTGGACCCTTCATGTCGGCGTCCGATCGGGTGACGATTACCGTGAAGGGCGTCGGCGGCCACGCTGCGCGCCCGCACCAGGCTGTCGATCCTATCGTGGCGGCGGCAAGCATCGTCCTGGCGCTGCAGACCGTTGTCGCGAGAAACGTCAATCCGACGCAGATCGCCGTCGTGACGGTCGGCACGATCAACGGCGGCAAAGCCATGAACGTGATCGCCAATGAGACGACGCTGGGCCTCAGCGTCCGGTCCTTCGACGCCGATGTACGCACGCTCCTGCAGAAGCGGATTACCGAGCTCGCCACGGCCCAGGCCGCGAGCTATGGGGCAACCGCACAGGTCGACTACGGGCTTGGCCATCCCGTACTGGTCAATGCCGAGCGGGAAACCGAGTTCGCACGCCAGGTCGCCGAGGAGCTCGTTGGAGCCGACAACGTCGTGGGCCATACCGAGCAGGTGACGGGAAGCGAGGATTTCGCCTATATGCTGCAGCAGCGCCCCGGGTGCTTCGTGCGCCTCGGTAACGGCATCGGAGACCAGGTGCCAATGCTGCATACCGCCCGCTACGATTTCAACGACAGCAACCTCACGGTCGGATCTGCATACTGGGCGAGACTCGTCGAGCGCTTCCTTGAGTAAGTTCTAGACTCGAGTTCCAATGAAAGCCCAACTCGAAGATCTCACGTATGTCGAATTCCGCGAGCGCCTCAAGGACGACCCCGTCGTCATTGTTCCACTCGGCAGCCAGGAGGAACAGGGACCAAGCGCCCCGATGGGGGACTTCATGCTGGCCAAGGAGCTCGCCCGGCGCGTCGCTGAAAGGACCGGCGCTGTCGCCGCCCCGACCGTGCCTTTTGGTTATGCCGATTTCTTCAGGCCCATAGCGGGCGGGGTGCAACTGTCGGCGGATACCTTCAAGCACCTGCTGCGCGACATATTGGATAATTTTCTCGCGCATGGCCTGACGAAGCTCCTGATCTTCAACGGGCATACGGGGAATTCCCCTCTGATCGATCAGGTCGTAAGGACTGTGAAGCGCGAAACCGGAGTGGTCATTCCCTGGATCAACATTTGGCGCGCTCTGCCGGACAGCGTGTGGCGCAAAGCGCACGGCGACCGTGCATCCCGCGCGCGCGGCCACGGAGCGGATCCGCTGTCCTCCGCGTATTTGCACTTGTTCCCCGAGCTATACCGGGACGATCTGGCCGAGGCCGCGACGGCAGGAGGCGCGTTGATCGGGCTGAAAACGGCTCACCTGCAAGGGCTCGTGTTCCAGGGGCTGGAAGTGAATGCGCCCGTGGACATAACCGATCACACGCGCAACGGGATCGTCGCGGGCGATGCGACACTCGCAAGCGCAGAAGCGGGCAGGCTGTTTTCGGATTACATCGTCGAGCGCACCGCCGAACTGGTCGATTATCTGAAGACCGTGCAGCAGCCTGTTGAGCCGAAGTCTCGCTAAAAGTCGATCAAAGGCCGGCGCGTTCGGCGATGTAATTGCCGAGCGCAGCCCAATCCCGATCCCCATATCCGCGCGCTAGGGCAGCCAGATGCTGCTCCATCATGAGGCTCGCCGTCGGCAGCGGCACTGCCGTATCGCCGGCGGCCTGGAGCGCTAGCTCCATGTCTTTCATCCCCAGCTTCAGCGTAAAGGTTGCTTCCGGAGGCGGCTGCAGTATGCGCTGTCCGTAGAGCTTGTAGGCCGGCGCATTCATCGATGTGCTCGTGATCACGTCGAGAAACAGAGCCGGATCGCCTCCCGACTTCCGCACCAGCGCGAACGCCTCGCCCAGGCCTTCGATGATCGCGCCGAGCAGGAAGTTGCGCGCGATCTTGACGATATTCGCATGCCACGGCTCGCTGCCCACGTTGAACCAGCGCTGCCCGAGCGCCTCGAACAACGGCACGCAGCGACCGATCGCGGCCGCGCTGCCGCCGGCAACGATGTCGAGCTGCCCGCTCGCCGCGATTTCCGGCCGGCCGAACACCGGCGCTGAAACGTACTGACTGCCTGCTCCGCGATGTAATTCCGCGAGTCGCCGTCCCATGCGGAGACTCACTGTCGCCATGTTGAGATGCACGGTCGAAACCGGGACTCTCGCCACGAGTCCCGGCGCGACCCACACCGCGTCGACGGCGGCATCGTCGGCGAGCATGGAAAGCACGACCTCTGCGTCGAGCAGCTCAGCGGGACTATCAACGACGAGCGCGCCGCGCGCCCGTAATGATTCGGCGGCCGCGCGCGAGCGGTTCCAGACGGCGAGTCGGTGTCCGGAGTCGAGGAGCCGGCTCGCCATGCGCCGGCCCATCTGCCCCAGGCCGATGAATCCGATTTTCATGGTGCACGCTCCTCCCTGCCAGGTTTCTGCGATTGTTGCTCAAAAGGAGGACGCTCCGGTAGATGGAGCGCGATCATGAACTACAATGACATCAAGGCAGCGCTTCGAGGAGGAATCGTGATGAGCATGGGTCCGGCATCCGCGGCGCGACTGGTCGCAGCGATCGCTTTTTTGATCGCAGCCCAGGCCGGCGCCCAGACCTATCCGAACCGGCCGGTGCGCATGGTCATACCATGGCCGGCGGGCGGCATCACGGACGTGATCGCGCGCGGAGTGAACCTACAGCTCACCGAAGCACTCGGCCAGCAGATCATCATCGATAATCGGCCCGGAGCGGGAGGAACGATAGGTGCGGCTCTCGTGGCCAAAGCCAATCCCGATGGCTACACCGTGCTCATGCACGATGTCGCGAGCCACTGCATCTCCGCGACGCTCTATACGGGCTTGCCCTACGACAATCTGAAGGATTTCGAGCCCATAGCCCTGGTCGCGGGATCGCCCATGGTCCTGGTCGTCCATCCGTCCCTCAACGTGCGCACTGTGGCGCAGTTGATCAAGCTTGCGAAAGCCAAACCCGGGAGCATCAACTACGCTTCTTCCGGGGCCGGCGCCATCACTCATCTTGCGGCGGTCAGGTTGGAGCGCATGGCCGGCATCAAACTCGTGCACGTGCCGTTCAAGGGCAGCATCCCGGCAGCAACCTCGGTCATGAACGGCGAAACCTCCATGTCCTTTTCCACCATCCCGGCGGCGCTGCCGCATGCGAAGACCGGCCGGCTGGTGATGATAGCGACCTCGTTTGCCAAGCGCTCGCCGCAGTTGCCGGAGCTTCCCGCGATAGCGGAAACTCTGGGTGATTTCGATCTGGGCTTGTATTCAGGTCTGTGGACGCCGAAGGGCACGCCGGGGCCGGTCATCCAGCGCCTGCACGCCGAGACCATGGCGGCGCTGGAACATCCCAAGGTCAAGGAGATACTGGCCACCGTTTCCGCTGTCCGCGGGACCATGACGCCGGACCAATACGGAGCCTACGTGGCAAAAGAAACGCGGGCGTGGGGCGAAGTCGTCCGCGCCTCCGGTCTCAAAGCCAATTGAGTGACGGGTGACAAGAGCCGCGCTGCTTACCCATCATTCCACCCACTCATCACGCCTCCTAGAGAGAACAATGGATCTCGGAATCAAGGGCAGGTCGGCGATCGTGACCGGCGGCAGCCGAGGAATCGGCAGGGAAACGGCACGGCAGTTCCTCGAAGAGGGCGTGCGGGTGACGATCTGCGGGCGCAACGCGGAGACCCTGGAGCGCACCCGCGCCGAGCTCGCGCTGGCGACCGGGGGAGAGATACAAGCGGTCGCCGCCGACATGCTGAAGCCCGAGGACATCGAGCGCCTCGTCGAGGCCGCCAAAAAACGCTACGGCGGCGTCGACATCCTCGTGAACAATGCGGGCCAGATGTACTCCGGCCGATTCGCCGTGATGACCGACGCGGGCCTGAAGGAGCAGCTGGAGACCAAGCTCTTCGGATTCCTGCGGGCGATCCGGCTGGTCCATCCCCTGATGAAGGCGCAGCGCTGGGGACGTATCGTCAACCTGATCGGCGGCGCCGGCAAGGAGCCGGATCCGTACATGTTCGGCAGCGGGATCACCAACAGCGGGCTGCTCAACATCACCAAATCGCTCTCCACCGAGTTCGGAGAAGACAACGTGCTCGTGAACGCCGTCTGCCCCGGCTGGGTCGACACCAACCTCTGGCGCCGCAACGCGCAGGGGCTGGCGGCAGAGTTGGGCGCAAAAAGCGAAGAAGACGCGCGGCGACAAGCTGCGCGGAAGAACTCACTCAACCGGTTTGGCAAGCCCGAAGAGCTCGCCAACGCGATCGTCTTTCTGTGTTCGGAGCGCGCGAGCTATATCACGGGGATTTCGCTCAACCTGGACGGCGGGAGACTCAAGTCGCTCTGGTAGCGGCGTTGACGCACCGCAAGCGGTATGGTTGACTCGCCCGCTGGATGTGGAAGTGGGCCAAGGAGGAGAGATGCACTCAAATCAAAGGAGCGCGCGGCGATGAAATCCATGCGCGCGCGCAACATGACGTTCTGCACGCTGGCCGGCGGCACCCTCGGGCTGAGGACGGAGCGCGGTATCCTGGACGTAGCCAGGGCGTCCAGCCTGTTTCGGATCAGCGCGCCATCGGATGTACACGCCGTCGTCGAAGGGGCCGACTGCTCGCCGCTCCTGAAGCTGGCGGGTAAGGCGTTGAACGACAAGCGCGCCAAGGGCGTGCTGATTCCGGAAGCGCGTGCCAGGTTCGGCCCGGCCGTTCCGCGTCCCGGCAAGATCATCTGCGTCGGGCTCAACTATCGCCAGCACGCGCAGGAAACCGGTAATCCGATACCGCCGGTGCCCATCCTATTCAACAAGTACAACAACGCCCTCGTCGGCCATCGCGGGAAGATCCCGCTGCCGACGAAGGTGTCTTCGCAGTTCGACTACGAGGTCGAGCTGGTCGTAGTGATCGGCAGGAAAGCGCACGAGGTATCCGAGGAGCAGGCGCTGTCGTATGTCTTCGGTTACGCGAACGGCAACGATTTCTCGGCGCGCGACTTGATGCGCGCCAGCAGCCAGCTCATGCTCGGCAAGACGTGCGACGGATTCGCACCGCTCGGTCCCTGGGTGGTGAGCGCGGACCAGATTGCCGATCCGCAGAATCTGAAGATTGCCACTTATGTCAACGGCGAGCAGCGCCAGAACTCGAACACGGCCGACATGATCTACGGCTGCGCGCAGATCGTGAGCTACTGTTCGCGCCACATGACCCTGCTGCCGGGCGACATCATTTACACCGGTACGCCGCAGGGCGTGATTCTGGGCTATCCGCCCGGGAAGCAGGTGTGGCTCAAAGCCGGCGACAAGGTGGTGACCGAAGTCGAGAAATGCGGGTCGCTCGAGGTGACGCTGGTCTGACCGCTACTCCTGCGCCTTCTGCAGCCTGCGCTGCGTCACGGCCTCGGCCAGAGACTCCAGCAGCTGCTTGCTGTCATCCCATCCGATACAGCCATCGGTAATACTCTGGCCGTAGACGAGGGGCTTGCCGGGAATCAGATCCTGCCGGCCGGACTGAAGGTGACTTTCGGCCATAATTCCCACGATGCGCGCATCCCCCGCCGCGATCTGCTTCGCGACGTCCATCCCTGCTTCGATCTGTTTCTCGAATTGCTTCGACGAATTCGCGTGGCTCAGGTCGATCATCAGGTTTTGCGCCAGCCCGGCGTCGCCCAACGCCTTGCACGCGGCGTCGACGCTGGCAGCGTCGTAATTCGGTGCTTTCCCGCCGCGCATCACGATGTGGCAGTCCGCGTTACCGGTGGTTTTCACGATCGCGCAGGTTCCGGCCTTGGTAACCCCCATGAAATGATGCGGCGCCCGTGCGGCTCGAATCGCATCCACGGCGATACGCACGTTGCCGTCCGTGCCGTTCTTGAAGCCGACCGGACACGATATACCCGACGCCAGCTCGCGATGTATCTGGCTTTCCGTCGTGCGCGCGCCGATCGCCCCCCAGGACACGAGATCCGCGATGTACTGCGGTGTCACCATATCGAGAAACTCGCAGGCTACCGGCATGCCCGCCTTGTTCAGCTCGAGCAGGAGTTGCCGCGCCGTTCTCAGGCCGTCGTTGATGCGGAAGCTGCCGTCCAGGCCGGGATCGTTGATCAATCCCTTCCACCCGACCGTCGTACGCGGTTTCTCGAAATAAACGCGCATCAGAACGAGCAGGTCGTCGGCCAGGCGGTGCTTCACTTCCAGCAGCCTGTCGCCGTAGTCCCGGGCGGCCTTTACGTCGTGTATGGAGCACGGCCCGATGATGATGACGAGTCTGTCGTCCGCTCCATGCAGTATCCGGTGTATGGCATGCCGCGCCTCGGCGACCACCCGGTTCGCCTTGGAGGTCAGCGCGAATTCACGCAGGATCTGGGACGGAGGCGTCAGCTCCTCGATTCCCCGCACGCGTACATCGTCCAGGTTCTCTTCCATGCGAAGCCGTCTCGAGTGTGGGTATGAAAGTATGATACCTCAATGTCGACAGTGATTGCCCTCTCGCACCATGCTCAGCCGCGGGACCGGCACTCGCGCCCGCGTTGCGCGCGGTCGCCGGCATGCGGCTCCGCCTTGCCAGCCGTAGTCTTGCAGGGAACAATAGCGCCACACCGCCTCGGCAGCATGTTTCGCGCGAGAGGAGGACCAGAGCATGTTTGCAATCGTCTGTAATGCTGACGGGTTTCCGGTGAGCCGGCGGGTTGGAGGCGATACTGATCTCGTCGTGACCTGGGTTTCGCAGGCAGCGGCCAAGGCTTTTCTCTCCGCCAAGGGGATAGAGGCCGACTACCAGGTGGTCGCGCTCACCGATGACTCTCTGAATCGCATGGCGCAAGCCATGGGATGCCCGGCCGAGGCAATCGCGTTCGACGCGTATCCCGGTTAGGCGCACCGCCGGGTCGAGCTACCGGACATGGGCAAGAGCGGCGAGATGATCGGCCGTGCGCAACCCCATCGCGGCTGATTTCGCCAGGCCACCGACGTAGCCGGCATTGGGTCCGCCGTCCAGGCCGCCGGTGCAGCAGCCAGCCGCATACAAACCCGGGATCGCGACGTTCTGCCCGTTCAACACGCGCCCCACATCGTCAGTGGCAATTCCGCCCATCGTAAAGGTGATACCCGCGCACAAGGGCAGGGCATAGTAGGGCGGCTGCTTGATCGGATAAGGTTTGTAGGAGATTGCCGTACGTGGCGGTGCAAGGCGCGCGGATTGATCCGCGGCCAGCGCGGCATTGTATTCGGCGATCGTCGCTTCCAGGGCTCCCGCCGGCAATCCCAGTTCGACGCCCAGCGATCGCAGGTCTTGCGCCTTGTGAATTTTCGCGCCGCCCGCAATCAGATGCGGATTGGCCGGCAGCACATGCCCGTGTCCGGGGCCGTTCCAGATCGCCTCGTCGTACACGAGCACCGCCGACAGCGGATCGGCGAGCCGGGCGAGCTGATTGGTCATGTAGACCCCGCCCAGCCCTTCGTCCACGAATCTGCGTCCCGCCGCATCGACGAGAATACCGGCGGTGCACACAAAATCGACCATGGGATAAGGCCATAACGCATCGTTGTGCATGGCGTCGCGGGCGAGCAGGTGCCCATAGAATCGGTCCATGCCGACGAGCTGTGCGCCAACTTCGCGCGCCATTTGCAGCGCATCGCCGTTGCCGGTGCCGGCGTTGCGCTGCTTGAGCTTCTCGGGCTTCGGCATGACGTATTCGCGCAGCAGCGCCAAATTCGCCTGGAATCCGCCATCGCATAAGACGACGCTGCGCGCATCGACGCTCACGGCCCGGCCCTGATATTCCGTTTCGAGTCCGACGCAACGAACGCCGTCCATGCGCAGCCGTTTCGCGCTCGCCCCGCGCAATAGCCTTCCACCGCCGTTTTCCAGAGCCCTCGCGAGCGTCTGCATCAGCACGTCGGCCCCGCGCCCCGGCCAGTTCAAGCCAGGCTTCGCAGGGAGCGCCGGCGCGAGAGTATTCTCGCGAAACGTATCCTGCCCGCCCTTGATGAACTGGATTCCCTTGCCCTTGAGCCACTGCACCGCGGTGCGCGTGTCCCTGGCTACGGCTGCCGCGAGCTCGGCTTTTGCGAACCCGCGCGTGTTTTGCCTGATCGCTTCCACCAGTCGGGCTTCGTCGTCGTTGACGTGGTGAAAGCAGATGTGGAATACGCCGCCGGAAAAGCGCGCGTTGCATGGGTAGTGCTCATCCCTGCCCTTTTCGAGAACCATTACCGGCACACCGTGGTCTGCAAGACGCAGCGCAGTGCTGAGTCCGGCAAGTCCCCCGCCGACTATGGCAACCTCGCATTTTTCGATCCCGTTCACGCCGGTCTATCCAACCGCAATGCGCGCGGCGCCCAACCCGATCGCCGGGCTCCCTCGAATTAATATTGACGCGGATTTATTCCTCGAGCGTCCTGACGCAGCGCAGGCCGCCGATATTTGAGCGCCTGCGCATGCTGCGCTTCAATATAGCATGAAGCCACGCGGCTCATCGGATACTCGAGGTCACTTTTACACCGCTATTTCGCCGCGCATTCTTGGTACTGTAGAATTTCCGAGCCGGTCTGTAATGGGGAGGAACCCAACCCGGATAGGACTTGCGCCGCCTGCAGGACGGAACGTGGCAGGATAAGCTGCGTCCGTATCGGGAGGTGTAACGGCGTGAGGATGCCCGGCTTCGGCTTCGGAGTGCTTCGACTTCCCGGCGGCGAGAGGAACGCCGTCCGGTTTCCACACTGAGCGGCGGCGAGCAGGTTTAACCACGTTTGTGGGCGTGGACACACCGGATCATTTCCGGCAGCAACGAGAGAGTTTGTATGCTCACGATGTGGCATGTTGTTCATCGGGCCGTGCACGCGGGCGCTGTCGTGGCGCTGCTCCTCGCCGTCGCCGGCTGCGGGAAAGGCGGTGCGCCCGACTCGGAAAAAAAATCCGCGTCCGCCGGCGGCGTCGCCGCGAAGCCACTCCAGCTTTCCACCGTCCAGAAGCAGTTCCTGACGATAGAACCGGTAGGCGCCTCCGACGCGGCCGGCGTGCTCGCGCTGCCGGGTCGGGTGACATTTCGGCCACAGGCGCAATCCGCCGTCGGTGCGACTACGGCGGGTCGCGTGGTCGCATTGCTGGTGCGCACCGGCGAAGTGGTCAAAGCCGGTGCGCCGCTGCTCACGATCGAGAGCGCCGATGCCGCCGGCGCGCGCGCGGCGCTGGATCAGGCAACGACGAGGCTGGCGGTCGCGGAGAGCGTGTACCGGCGCCATCTCGAAATGATGGAAAAAGGCGTCGGCCTCGAGGTCGAGCGGCAGGAAGCCGAGGCGCGGCTGAAAGAAGCGCGCACCGAGCTCGCGCGGGCCCGGCAGTCGGTCAGCGTCGTCGGCGCCGGTGAGGGTAATCGAGTCACGGTGCGGGCGCCATCCAACGGCATCGTCATGTCGATACGGGTTGCACTCGGCGCAACGGTCGCGCCGGGCGGCGAGGCGCTTCTCGAGCTGGGCGACCCGACCCGTCTGCAGGTGGTTGCGCAGGTGCCGGAAAGCGACCTGGGCCGCGTATCCGCAGGCCAGGAGGCCGAGATCGAATTGCCTGCTCTAGCTGCCCGCGTCGCGGGACGGGTCGAGAACTTCAATCCGCGCGTGGAACCCGAGTCGCGGCGGGCGCAGGTGTACCTCGCGCTCACACAGCCTGTCGATGGCATGCGCGCAGGCATGCTGGCGCAGGTCAGGTTGCGCGTGGGCGCGGAGCCCGGCATCACGGTCCCCGTGACGGCGGTGCTGATCAAGGAGGGCAAGCGCCGGGTGGTCTACGTAGAACGGCCGGACGGAAGCTTCGAGTTGCGCGAGGTGGAGATCGGCCGCAACCAGGAGGGCCGCGTAGTCGTGCTCAAGGGTCTGTCGCGCGGTGAGAGAGTAGTCGTGCGTGGCGCGCTGTTGCTCGACACCCAGGCAGAGCAGCTGCTCTAGCGGTATGCCGGACCCATAGTCCTAGTCCCATGCTGCGACTGCTCATCGAAACCTGCGTGCATCGCCGCGTGGCGGCGGTATTCGCCACGCTGGTAATCGCCGCTTTCGGGTTGCATGCCTACTTCAATACTCCGATCGAAGCCTACCCGGACGTCACCAACACGCAGGTTACCGTTATCACCCAGCTCCCCGGCAATGCACCCGAGGAGATCGAGCGCCGCGTGACGGTGCCGCTGGAGCGCGAGCTGAACGGCACGCCGGGGATGACCTTGATGCGCAGCGAGAGCCTGTTCGGCCTGTCGCTCATCACCCTGACGTTTGCGGACGACACCACCGGTTTTCTCGCCCGTACGATCGTATTGCAGCGGACTTCGGCCGCCGAATTGCCGCCGGGAGCCACCCCGGAGCTTGCACCGGAAGCGACCCCGCTGGGCGAGGTATACCAATTCCGCCTCGCGAGCGACCGCCACGACCTCTATCAGCTGCGCTCCGAGGCGCAATGGAACGTCGTACGCGTGCTGCGTCAGGCCCAGGGTGTGGCCGACTTCGTGCCTTTTGGCGGCTATTTGAAGGAGGTGCACATCGAAGCCGACCCGGCGCGCCTCTACGCCCTTGGATTGACCCTCGCCGACCTCGAGCAGGCGATCGCACGGTCGAACCTGAACGTGGGCGGCGGCTTCTTGCGCCACGGCGACCAGGAGGTAACGGTGCGCGGCATCGGCTACCTGGAATCGGCCGAAGACATCAAGCGCATCGTGCTCAAGGCCAAGGACGGCACCGCCGTGACCATAGGCGACGTCTCCCACGTCATGCAGTCCTACACGCCGCGCCGCGGCGCCGTCGGCGTCGGGCCGGAGAAGGAAGGTGTCGAGGGCTTCGTGTGGATGCGGCGCGGGCAGAATCCCTCGCGCGTGCTCGACGGCATACACGCCAAGGTGCGGGAATTGAACGAATCCATCCTGCCCAAAGGGATGAAGATCGAGACGTTCTACGATCGCAGCGACCTCGTCGGCCTGACCTTGAAGACCGTCCACGAGAATCTCCTGACCGGGTTTGCCCTGGTCGTGGGCGTGGTATGGCTGTTCCTGCGCAGCGTGGTCGGCTCGGCAGTGGTTGCAGTGGTCATTCCGCTCGCGCTACTGGTGGCCTTCGTGGGCCTCTACGCGCTGGGCCTTCCCGCGAACCTGATATCGATGGGCGCCATCGATTTCGGCATCCTCGTCGACGGGGCCGTGGTCCTGGTGGAAAACGTGATCCACGCTTTGCGCCACGAACATCCTGCGGACCGGCGCGAGGTGCTGCGGCTGGTGGTGCGCTCGGCGGTGGACGTGGGGCGCCCGACCTTGTACGCCATGCTGATCATCATTGCCGCGCTGGTACCGGTCTTCACCCTGCAATCGGTCGAAGGACGCATCTTCCGGCCCCTGGCGCTTACCTATTCCTTTGCCCTGCTTGGCGCACTGGTGTTTTCGCTGACCTTGGTGCCTGCTCTGTGCGGGGCGCTGTTCCGGCCGCGGCATGCGCGGCTCGAGGAGCCGGCGTGGATCGAGCGGCTGCGCACGACGTATCGGGGCCACCTGTCGCGGATACTCCACCGCCGGACGGTCGTGCTTGCTGCGGCGTTCGCCCTCCTCGCCCTGGCCGGGCTTACGATCACGCGTCTTGGCACCGAATTCCTGCCGGAGCTGGACGAAGGCGATATCCAGCTTTTCGTCGAGATGCCGCCGAGCATCTCGCTCGAGCGGGGTCAGGACATCCTGCTCGAAGTTCGCCGCCGGATACTCACATTTCCCGAAGTGAGCAAAACCTTGAGTGAGCAGGGCCGCCCGGAGGACGGCACCGATAACGAGGGCGTCAACATGAGCGAGACCTTCATCCGCCTGAAACCCAGGCACGACTGGCGGCCGGGCTACGACAAGATTCGCCTGATACACGAGATGCGCGCGTCGTTGACGGAAATTCCGGGGATACGCTACAACTTCTCGCAGCCGATGAAGGACAACATCGAGGAGGCGGTGAGTGGCGTGCGCGGCAAGGTTGTGCTCAAGATATTCGGCCCGGACCTTGGGAAGATGCGAGCCACCCTGGAACGCGCCAGGGATGCCCTCAAGCCGGTTGCGGGGATCGTCGACCTCGACCTCTATCGCGACGCCTCGACGCCCCAGTTGCAGGTGCGCTTCGACCGGCAGGCGATCGCCCGCGCGGGCATCTCGATGGAAGACGCCCAGCGCACCCTGGAGACTGCGCTGGCCGGGCGTGTCACGACGACGATGTGGGAAGGCGAGCGACCGGTGCCGGTGCGGTTGTTGCTGCCGCTGTCGATCCGGGAAGATGCCGAGAAGATCGCCGCGATCACGATTTCGGGTGAAGCGGGCGCACGGGTCCCGCTGCGCGATCTTGCGACCATAGAATCCGCGACCGGCCTCGCGTCGATCAACCGGGAAGGCAACAGCCGCTACCTTGCCCTCAAGTTCAACGTCGATGGCCGCGACATGGGATCGGTCGTTAACGACGCCATGGCCGCGGTCGGCAAGGAAGTACAGCCGCCCGAAGGTCACTATTTTGCCTGGGGCGGCGAGTTCGAAAACCAGCAACGAGCGATGGCCCGCCTCAAGATCGTGGTCCCGCTCGCCGTGCTGACCGTCCTCGGCTTGCTCTATGCGGCAATGAATTCGGGGCGGAGCGCACTGGCCATCCTGTTGACCGTGCCGTTTGCGCTCACGGGCGGCGCCTTCGCGCTGCTGATCGCAGGAGTGCCCCTGTCGGTGAGCGCGGCGGTCGGTTTCATCGCCTTGCTCGGGCAGGTGTCGTTGATGGGGCTGCTGGTGCTGAGCGCCGCGGAAGGGCGGCGGCGCAACGGAGAGGATCTACTGCCTGCGCTCATGGTGGGTGCGGCCGAGCGTCTGCGGCCGGTGCTGATGGCCTCCATGCTGGCTCTGGTGGGGCTGCTGCCGATGGCGCTCTCCACCGGGGTAGGCAGCGAAACGCAGCGCCCTTTTGCGCTGGTCGTGGTCGGCGGAATGATCACGACGCTCGCGGTGGCGCTCTTCGTCCTGCCAGTCGTCTATAGCCTGATCACGCCCAAACGTCTGATCACGCCGGAGGAGGCCGACGCATGAAACCAGAACTTCGACGCTGGGCCCTGGTCGCGGCGGGGTGCGCTTTCTGGAGCACGTCGGCAGTGGCGCAGGAAGGCGCGCCGCCGGACGCCGTGGATCTTTCCGCGGTCGTTCGCCTGGTGAAGGAAGTCAGCCCGCGGCTGGCCGCCGAGCGCCAGTCGGTCGCTGTCGCCGAAGCGGAACGGGTCGGCGCCGCGGCCCTGCCCAATCCCACTGTCGGCTACAACTATTTCCGCCCGAGCGGAGGCGCCGCGACGGTTTTCGAAGGCAGCCGACAGCAGCAGTTCGGAGTCGAGCTGCCGGTTCCACTCAGCGGTCAGCGCGCGGCCCGGATGGAAGCGGCGGAGCGCGGCGTCGATGCGGCGCGGGCACGCGTGCTCGCGGGCGGCAGTACGCTCGCTGCCGACGCAGCAGCCGGACACATCGACCTGCTGGCGGCGCAGGAGCAAATGGGCCTGCTCAGCGCGTCGGTGACGGAGCTCGAGCGTCTGCGCACCATCATCGTCGGGCGCCAGGCGAGCGGCATGGCGAGCCGCTACGAAGTGACCCGTATCGAGGTCGAGCTCGGCGGCACGCGGGCGCGCCTCGGCGAGGCGCGCGCCAAGGTTGCCGACCGTGCGGGAACACTGGCTGCGCTGCTGGGTTTTCCGCGATGGCGGCCGCAGGCCCTGGGTTCGCTTGCGCCGCTCGAAATCGGGACTGAAGCTCCGGCAACGGCCCAGGAGCGAGCGTCTGGAAGTCCGGCGGCCGTCGCGGCGCTGCGCGAAGAAGAAGCAGCGCGCGCCGGCATAGAGGTCGCCAAGCGCGAACGCATCCCGACGCCCACGTTCAACGTCGGGCGGACCTGGACGAGCGACCCGTTCGGCGCAGCCAATTTCGTGGGCATGAGCGTCGAGATTCCGATCCTGGACGCCCGCCGGGGCCCTCAGGCCAAGGCGGAGGCGCAAGCCATCCAGGCCAACTTGCGGCGCCAACTGGTCGAAGCCGAGACCGCGGCGAACCTGGACCGCCTGGCGCAGATCATTTCCCACCGGAAGACCTCACTCGAGCATTTCGACCGGGAAGCCACGCAGCGCATTGCCGCCCTCAAACAGATGGCGGAAGACGCTTATCAACTGGGACGCGGCTCCATACTCGAGCTGCTCGATGCGGTGCGCTCGCGCTACGAGCTGCAACAGGCGCGCGTGGAACTGGCTGCGGCCTTGCTCGAAGCACAGGTGCGCTACCTTGCCCTGAACGGAACGCTGGAACAGCGGCTGGGCAGCGCGCGGCGTTGAGTCGGAAGGCGCCTCAGGGTGCGACCGGCGTGGCGCGCGGGAGAACGATGCCCAGCTCGCCCGCGACCTTGCGCAGCAGGTCCGGCCGGTCGGAAACGATGCCGTCCACCCGCCATTCGATCATGCGACGCATATCGGCCATGTCGTTCACTGTCCACACCAGGACCTTCAGTCCCAGGCGCCGCGCTTCGTCGATCAGGTCCCGCCGGATTTCCTCGTAGTAGCAGGACCAGACGGCGCCGCCTGCGGCCTCGATCATGCGCGGGATGGAACCGCCGAAGCGGCTGACGTGCAGAGGTTCGGTCCACGGTGAAGCCGTGCGGGCGGCGAGGATATTGTCCTGCCACGCTTGCTGGGCGGTGAGATAGACGGTCGGGATCTCGGGCGCCTCTTCCTGCACCACTTTCAACGGCTCCCAGTCGAACGAAAGGATGGCGGTGCGTGCTGCTACGTTGCCGTCACGCACGGCGGCGATTACCTTGCGCGCGAACGTTGCGGGATCGGCTGTTTGCTCGCGCCTGAATGGAGAAAGCTTCAACTCGAGGTTGAAGCGTACGGTGTCGTTGCCGGCTTTGGCGGTAAGCGCGAAAAGATCGGCGAGCCGTGGGATGCGGGTGCCGTCCACCGGCTGCTGCCCGGAAAACCGGCCGGCGTACTCCGAGCCCGGCTTGATCCGGCCGACGTCGTAGCGCAACACCTCGGCGTAGGAAAGCTGGAAGATTGCCGGTCCCGCAGCGTCCAGCCATTTTCCGTCGGGGGTGCGGGTGATGTCGGGATTGAGCAGCGGATCGTGACTGATGACGACGACGCCATCGCGCGTGATCGCGCAGTCGAGCTCGAACGCCGAGACGCCGATGCCCAGCGCGTGCGCGAAACCCGGTAACGTATTCTCAGGGGAGAGGCCTCGCGCGCCGCGGTGGCCTTGCAGCTCGAGCGCCCACGGGGCTGCCTTCATCATCTCCACCTACTGCGGGTCACGGCTCGGGTTACGAGTCGCGGATCACGGATCACCGATCTTCGGTGTTATCCGCCCGCCGGCGCAAACCCCGTCATGCGCCAGCCGCTTTCGGTCTTGACGAAGCAGGCGCTGTGCTCGATAGCGCTGCGCACCTGTTCCTCGGGAACATAACCCTCACCGCTTTTTACTTGTACCTTCACCCAAAGTTGCTTCTCGGTCGGCACCTGGTTCGCGACCTCCCAGTCGGTGACGGCCACGATATCGTATGAGAGCGTCTGCAGGGTTTTCGCATCGCTGCTGGGGGCCGCCTTCACCAGGACGTCGCGGGTAATGATGACCCCGTAGTCGTGTGGTATCAGGTCCTGCGGCCACTTGGCGAGCAGATATGGCGCACAGAGCTCGCGCGGCCCCTTGTCGCGCTTCAGGTAGGCGGACCCGAGAAACAGCGCGGCCTTCAGTTCCCGCCACAGCGGGCTGTCCGCCGCGGTCACATCCCATTGCTTCCTGAATTCCGGTATGCCTCGCTGGCGGTTCAGGCTCGAGCGTACGTTGCGGTCGAGTATGCTCAACACGAACTTGAGATCGCGCTTTTCCACAGCGTTGAGCAATCGGTTCCGGAAGCTGATCCACGACGGGTCCGCGGCGGCCTCGTCTACCGGCTCGAGCTTGCGTTCCTGGCAGAAGCCCGCGGTCGACGCGATCATCAGCAGCGACAGCAGAGCGTGGACGATCTTCGGCGCTGCTCCGAATAGATGCATTGCTGGCTTCGACATGGCGCGGCGCTGGGGACTTTGCATAGTGCTAGAATCGACGCTGCATCCTACCACTACGCGGACGCCGGCAACAATTTCCGGCGCCACCGCATTCCGCTCATGGCGCGCATCGAAATCAAGTCAGAGATAACCGGCACGGTATGGAAGGTGCATTCCAAACCCGGCGACAAGGTGGAATCGGGGGATACGCTCGCCGTGATCGAGTCGATGAAGATGGAAATTCCCGTAATCACGGAGGACGCCGGCACTGTCAGAGAGATTCTGGTCAAGGAAAAGGATGCGGTAGCGGAAGGCCAGGTCGTCGCCGTGCTCGACGGTTGACGGCCAAAGGGGAAGGAAGGCCCCGCGCAGCTACGATCTACCAGTCATGCTCTATCAGTCACGCATCACCAGCCACGCTTCATCAAAGACATGCCATTCGAGACGCTGATAGCTGAGTACGAAAAGCGCCGGGCCAAAGCGCTCGGGATGGGCGGACCGGAAAAGCTCGCCAAGAGAAAGAAAGCGGGCGTGCTCAACGCGCGCGAGCGGGTCGAGCGCCTGTTTGATCGAGGCACGTTTCTCGAGTCGGGGCTGTTCGGCGCCTCCGGGGTGTACCCGGACGAAGCCGACGAGACGCTGACGGACGGCAAGATCGCGGGCTACGGCAAGATCGGCGGGCGCGACGTGGCGGCAGTGGTGAACGACTTCACGGTGAAGGGCGCTTCCACCAGCGCGACCAACAGCAAGAAGGTCGCCCACATGAAGCGCACCGCGACCGAGCGCGGCATACCGCTCGTGATCATCGGGGAATCCACTGGCGCGCGGCTGCCCGACGCCATGGGCTCGCGCGGCATGGGACAGTTGCTCGGCAACGACCCCACGCAATTTCGTCGCATGCGCGAGACACCTCTTGCAACTGCCGTGCTGGGTCCGTCATTCGGCTCTTCGGCGTGGCTCGCCTGCCTCGCCGATTTCGCGGTCATGCACAAGGGCGCCACGATGGCGGTCTCGAGCCCGCGGCTGATCGAGATGGCGCTGAACGAGAAGGTGAATTTCGAGGAGCTGGGCGGGTGGCGGCTGCACGCGGAGACGACCGGCCTGGTGGACCAGGTGGTGGACAAGGAAGAGGAGGTGTTCGAGGCCATCCGGCGCTTCTTGTCCTACATGCCGGGCCACAACCAGGAAGCGCCGCCGGATGCGTCGGTGCCCGAGGGCTCGGGCGCGGAGATGGCCGCCGTCTTCGGCGTGCTGCCGGAGAGCCGCACGCAGGTCTACGACATGAAGCGCATCATCCGCGCGGTCGTGGACCGGGACACGTTCTTCGAGCTGAAGCCCCGCTTCGGCAAGAGCGCGGTGACGGCGCTCGCCCGGCTGGGCGGCAAGAGCGTGGGGGTCGTCGCCAACAACCCGCTGCATCGGGGCGGCGCGCTCGATGCCGATGCGTGCCGCAAGATAACGGACTTTCTCGTCCTGTGCGATTCCTTCAACGTGCCGATCGTCCTGCTCGTGGACACGCCGGGCTTCCAAATCGGCACCGAGGCCGAAAAGAGCGGCGCGCCCGGAAAGATCATGAACTTCATGAACGCGATGACGTTGCTCACAGTGCCGCGGCTTTCCGTCATCATCCGCAAGAGCTACGGGCGCGCCTACGTCTGCATGGGCGGCGGCCGGCATTCGGACGACGTGGCGGCGTGGCCCACGGCGGAGGTAAGCTTCATGAGTCCGGATTTCGCGACGCGCATCGTGCACGGCGTAAAGCCGGGCGATCCCGCCTTCCAGGAGAAACTCGCGGAGATCGAGCAGGAAAGCGATGTCTGGGGACTGGCCTCGGTGTTCGCGGCGCAGGCAGTGATCAAACCCGAAGAGACCCGCGACTATCTCATACGCATGCTTGAAGTTTACCGGCTGCGAATGACGCGCGGCGTCGGGCAGCATCTGATGCGCTGCTGGCCTACCTCTTACTGAAGAGCGTGATGAGTAATGGGTGATGAGTGATGGGCAAAATCGTAAGTTGAACTGTTGGCTTACTACCAGAAGAAACAATCTAGCGCGACCAAGCCCTCGCTAGAGGGCAGTTCTACTCATTACCCATCACCCATCACGATGTTCAATAAGATAGTCGTTGCGAATCGCGGTGCTGTCGCTGCTCGCGTAATCCGTGCATTAAACGAGATGGGGCTACGCTCCGTCGCGGTCTATTCCGAGGCGGATGCCGGGGCGCCCTACCTGGAGCTGGCCGGCGAGTCCCATGCGATCGGCCCGGGACCTGCGCGCGAGAGCTATCTCAACCAAGATCGATTGCTTGAAGTGCTGCGCGAGTCACACGCCGACGCGCTTCATCCGGGGTATGGCTTTCTATCCGAGAATGCCGGGTTTGCGCGGCGCGTCAACCAGAGCGGCGCGCGCTTTGTCGGTCCGTCGCCGCGGTGGATAGAAGCGATGGGCCACAAGACCCAGGCCCGGGAGCTCGCGGCGCGCTACGGCATGCCCATGTCGAAGGGCTCGGGGATATTGCCGGAAGAGAGGGAGGCGATCGTGGCGGCAGCGCGCGAGATCGGGTTTCCGGTGCTGGTGAAACCGGCAGGCGGAGGGGGTGGCATCGGGATGCTGCCGGCGGCGGACGAATCCGCGCTGCTCGGCGCGGTCGAGCGCTCTCGATCCATGGCTGCCCGCGGTTTCGGCACGTCCGAAGTCTTTCTCGAGCGGTTGATGGAGCGTCCGCGCCACGTCGAGTTCCAGGTCCTCGGCGACATGCACGGCGCCATGGTGCACCTCTACGAACGGGATTGTTCCACACAGCGCCGCAATCAGAAGGTAATCGAAGAAGCTCCCGCACCTGGAATCGCGCGCCCGCGCGCCGTCGCGCAGGCGGAGCAAGTGGCCGGCATCGTGCGCGAAATGGGCTACGACAATATCGGCACGGTGGAAATGCTGATGGAGACCGAAGGCGCGTTCAGCTTCCTCGAAATGAACACCCGGCTGCAGGTAGAGCACGGCGTGACCGAGGAAATCACGGGCGTAGACCTGGTGAAAGCCCAGATCCGCGCCGCCGCCGGTGAGAAGCTGGCGGATATTCTGCCCGCTGGGATAGAAGTGCGCGGTCACGCGATCGAGGCCCGCGTTTACGCGGAGGACCCGAAGAATTTCTTTCCCTCGCCGGGGCGACTCAGGGTTTTCCGCCCGCCGCAAGGTGGGGGCATACGGGTCGAAACCGGCTATGCGGAAGGCCGCGAGGTGACGCCGCACTACGATCCGATGCTCGCCAAGGTGATCGCTCACGCCGAAACGCGGGAGCAGGCGGCGGCGAGATTGGCTGAGGCGCTGGAAGCGTTTGCGATCGAAGGGCCGAAGGTCAACGTGCCCGCGGTGCTCGCCGTGCTGCGCTCGGAGCCGTTTTGCGCCGGGCGCGTGCACACCGGCCTGATTCCTGAAGTACTGGGGAGAAAATCCTAGCCACGGAAACACACGGAAGGGCACGGAATTTTCCAGAAGAAAGCCGCTGACGTTTGGTGCAACCCTCCGCGTGATTCCGTGGTTCCGTGGCTGAATTGACTTCGTGATACGCAATGGACGGGCGTAAACTGATTTTGGAGGCCAGGAAGCAGGGACGGTCGGCGCTCGATGAGCTAGCGGGCAAGCAATTGCTTGCGAGTTACGGCATTGCTGTGCCGAAATCCCTCGTAGTCCGCGATGCAGCGCAGGCGGCTTCGACGTGCGCGACCCTCAAGCCGCCGCTGGTGCTCAAGGTGATGTCGCCCGACATCCTCCACAAGAGCGACGTGGGCGGCGTCAGAGTCGGTCTGAACAGCGGCGAAGCGATCGTCGAGGCGATCAGGGAGATGATGGCCACGCCGCAGATCGGCAACGCGCGCATCGACGGCTTTCTGGTCGAGGAGATGGCGCCGGCGGGGCAGGAGATCGTCATCGGCGGCGTGCGCGATCCGCAATTCGGCCCGCTCGTCATGCTGGGGCTGGGCGGGCTGTTCGTCGAAGTTCTGGCGGATGTTGCATTCCGCATTTGCCCGATCACCGGGCTCGATGCCGAAGAGATGCTTGATGAGCTGAAGGGCGCTGCGCTGCTCGCCGGCGCGCGCGGGCGCAAGCCGGCGTCGCGTGCCGCCGTTTTGGATTCGCTGCTCAAGGTGGGTGGTGCGGGGGGCCTGCTGATGGGCTACGCGGACGACATCAAGGAGGCGGACATCAATCCGCTCGTCGTTTCGGAAACCGGCGCGATGGCGGTCGATGCGCGCTTTGTTTTAACCAAAAGGTGACGAGGTACGGGTGACGAAGATGCGGGTGACGAGATACAGGTGACGAGATACGGCTGGCCCTGGTTGTAGGTCACCCTTATTCGTCACCCTTATTCGTCACCTTTATTCGGCACCTCTTTGATGAGCGAGAACGTAATCGAGCGCTTCCGGCCGCTGTTCGAGCCGAAGACAGTGGCGGTCCTCGGCGCGTCGAGCCGCGGCGGGACGGTTTCCAACATCTTCATCCGCCGCATCCGTGAGTTCGGCTTCGAAGGAGCAATCTATCCGATACACCCGTCGGCCGAGAGCATAGACGGACTGCCGGCCTATCGCAGTCTCGCCGGCACGCCCGACGTCGTCGACTATGCGTTCATCGCGATTCCCGGTGGACAGATACCGTCCCTGCTCACGGAGGCGCGGGGACGCGTGCGATTCGCGCAGGTGATTTCCAGCGGATTCGGCGAGGTCGACGAGGGCAGGCAGCTGCAGGACCAGTTGGTCGCGGCAGCGCGCGAGGGAGGCATGCGGCTGATCGGCCCCAACTGTCTGGGCCTCTATTCGCATCGCGGCAAGGTCACCTTTACCGAGACCTGGCCGCAGGAGCTGGGCACGATAGGGGTCATTTCACAAAGCGGCGGGCTTGGCACGGACATCGTGCGCCGGGGAATCATCCGGGGCCTCAAGTACTCCGCCGTGGTGACTGTGGGCAATTGCGCTGACGTCGGGCCGAGCGAGCTGCTCGAGTACTATCTGGCCGACGCGCAGACCCGCGTCGTCGGAATGTATATCGAATCGGCCGGTGACGGTCGGCGGCTGTTCGAGATGCTGCGCGCAGCGCAAGCGAAAAAACCGGTCGTGATCCTGAAGGGAGGACGCACGCGACTGGGCAAGATGGCCGCGGCCTCGCACACCGGCTCGCTTGCTGGCGATGATCGCGCGTGGGTCGCTCTGTCCCGGCAAACAGGGTGTGTCCTGGTGGAGACGCTGGATCAGTTCCTGGATGCGCTGCTCGCGTTCCAGACGCTCAAGCCGCGGCCGCAGCATCCCACGCGGGAGACCGTGTTGTTCGGCAACGGCGGCGGGGCGAGCGTGCTGGCAACCGATACCTTTGCCCGCCTGCAGCTGGAGGTCGCGCCGTTCGCCGAACAGGCGCTGGAGGCGCTCGCTGCGCTCAAGCTGCCGCCCGGCAGCAGCATATCGAACCCGGTGGATACTCCGGTCAGCACGCTCCGCCACGAGGATGGGGCGGTCGCGGAAAAAATCCTCGAGGCGATCTACGGGGTTGGCCGCCCGCAGGCGCTGGTCATGCACCTCAATCTGTCCGCGTTCGTGGGCCGCACCCAGAGCGACGTCCTGGGCAACCTCATGGAGATCGCGCTGCGAGTGCAGGCGCGCTATCCCGGGCAGGCGCACTTCATGCTGGTGCTGCGCGCGGACGGCGAGCCGGCGCTGGAAGAGCGCAAGCGGCAGTTCCGCGCCCGGGCGACGGCGCTCGGGATACCCGTGTACGACGAGCTCGAGCACGCGGCCCGCGCGCTCGCGGCGCTGGCCTTTCACGAGCGGTTCCTGCATTCGAGAGCATTGACCGTGACTCGTGACTCGACCCCGATTACGGAAGCTTGTTAAGCTGCCGTTAAATCACGCCTCATCAGTCGCGCCTCGCCAGTCACGAACCATCAGTCACGCATCAGCAGTTACTTTCCCATGTACCAGTCCGATTTCAGAGCAGTTCACTATCCCTATCGCCTTTACAGCGGCAAGAACGCCCTCGACAAGCTGCCCGATGAAGTCGGCCGGCTCAAAGCGCGCCGCGCGTACATCGTTTGCGGCCGCACCGTATCGCGCAAGACACCGCTCATTTCGCACATGCGGGAACTGCTGGGCACGGCTTGCGCTGGCGTGTTCGACGAAGTCGACAAGGAAACCACCCGTTCTTCCATGGTGCGCGCGACCGAGGCGGCGCGTGCGGCGCAGGCGGACCTGATCATAGGGGTGGGAGCAGGCAGCGTGATACAGGGCGCGCGTATCGTTGCGATCCTGCTCGCGGAAAAGAAACCGATCGAGGAGCTGATTACGAAGTATCCGGAGCAGGGTCCCGCCGTGAGCGCGCGGTTGATGGAGCGGAAGCTCCCCATCATCAATGTACTCACCGCGCCGACAACGGCGCAGAATCGGGCGGGTTCGAGAATGAAAGACGACGAAACCGCCCGCGGCATGGAGTTCTTCGACCCGAAGACGCGGCCCGCGGCGATTTTCTGGGATGAGGACGCGCTGCTCACCGCGCCGGTATCGCTCATACGCTCGACGGCGAGCGCGGTTTATTGCCGCGCAGTGACGAATCTGGGCGGTGTTGCGATCAATCCGCTGGTGGAGGGCGACCGGTTGCAGGCCTATCGGCTCACTTCCAGGGCGCTCGCGCGTATCGCCGCTCTCGCCGACGCCGGCCCGCGCTACGACCTGTGCGCAGCGACCTTGCTTCAGAACCGGGAGAACGACGACGGCGGCGCCCAGTTCGAGCGTCTGTGGGCGGTGCGCGTGGCGTATGCGCTGTCAACTGCGCTCATCAGCATTTGCGGGCACGTCGGCCAGGGCGAGGCCTACAGTTCGTTGATGGGCACGGTAACGCGGCAGCTGGGGGCGCGGGATCCGGAGGCAATGGCGCGGATCGCCCATGCGCTGGAAATCGCGAAGGAGGGAGAGCCCCCGGCGCAAATGCCGGCACGCGTTGCCGATAGCTTCGACGCGACTTTTCGCTCGATCGGCATGCCGATTCGCCTTTCGCAGCTGGATATCGATCGCGCGGTTTTTCCGCGCCTGGTCGAGCACTCGCTCACCAACTTCAACGCGGACCCCAAGCGCGAGTTCCGCCGTGAGGGGGAGATGCTGACCGAGGTTCTCGAAGCGGCCTGGTAACTCGGCTCGGCATCTACTTACGGTTCCCGTGAAAGTCGTCAAGGCGATCGGGTTGAAGATCCAGTAATCCTGACGAACGTCGAACGTGCGTGGTCCGGCACATGCTCAACGATTGGACATCAAATGAGGAATATCCCTCTACTTCCAGCCATCCTGTAGCGATGTCCGCAGGATGACTGTTTACATTCTGTTACCAAATCAAGGTACACCACGGCGAGCGCCGGGGCGTTGTGGTGGGCTGGGTGGGAGTTCCCACAAACCTGACCAGCCTGAGGAGAACCAGATGAAGCTCAAATCGACGATGATCGCACTGATGATTGCCGCGCTGCCCGGTGTAGCGCTAGCCCAATCCACCGGCACCAAATCCACGCCGCGCATCGACCAGCGTCAAGTCGACCAGGAAAAACGCATCGAGCAGGGCGCGAAGTCCGGCCAGTTGACCGACAAGGAAGCGGGGCGGCTCGAAAAAGGGCAGGCGCACGTGCAGAAGATGGAGGACAAGGCGGTTGCCGACGGCAAGGTGACGAAGAAGGAAAGAAAGAAGATCGAGCACGCGCAGGACCAGCAGAGCAAGAAGATCCACCGCGAGAAGCACGACAAGCAGACGGCTGCGAAGTGATGCTTCGCTGTAACTGCCGCGCCGGTCGCGCGGCAGTTACTTGCAGTTGGTCATGCAGCGTACCGCCCTGGTATCGGGCCGGTCATCGAGGATGAAGCCGTCGCGATTGGGCATCTGCACCTTGGGCAGGCTCGCAGCATCCATCACGGCCTCGCCCGGTATGAGGCCGTTGAGGTTGAGCAGATACGCCGAGACCGCGTACACCTCGTTTGCGGTAAGGCTCTGCGGGCGATCCATCGGCATTGCGCGCCGGATGTAGTCGAAGAGTATCGGCGCGTAGGGGTACATGCTCCCCGGCGTCAAGACGCGGGCGTTGGTTGTGAAGGACCCGATGCCCCCCACCATGGATCCGTAGACCGGACCGCCTTTCCCTTCGGCGCCGTGGCAGGAAGCGCATTTCGCGTCGTACACCTTGCGGCCTTCCGCAACCGATCCGCGGCCCGCCGGCAGGCCCATGCCGTCGGAAGTGCGAATGTCGATGTTCCAGGCCGCAAGATCGCTTTCGCTTACCGCCTGACCGAAGCGTGGCTTGTCGGGCAGTGGCTGCACCGGGTGCGCCCCGGTCGCTCCCAGTGGAATACCGTCGGAAGATTTGGGCGCCACATCGCCCACGTTGGCGCAACCCCAGATTGCGGCTGCTGCGGCTAGCGCTGCCGCGGCAAGACTAAGCTTGGCCGATCGCATTGCGCACCTCGCCGTTCGTGTTGACGGACCATGGCTGGATACCGTTGTGATGCTGTACGAAGCCGCTGATCGCGCGCGCCTTCTGGATGTCCTGCACGCTCGGCTGCACGTAACCCGTGCTGTCGACCGCGCGGCTCATCAGCACGGCGGGAGCGCCATCCCAGTTCCAGCCGATCTTGAAGCGCGTAAGAGACTTGTCCATGACCGGCTCCTCCAGCATCGCCTCGCGCCAGTTCCTGCCGCCGTCGAAGGACACGTCGACCGCGCGTATCCTGCCTGCGCCCGACCATGCCAGACCTCTTACCTCCTGGAACCCCGGGCCCTTCAACTGCTGCCCGCCGGAGGGCGTGGTGATGACGGACTTGCATTCCATCACCATGCTGAACTTGCGCCATTTGCCGTCCGGCATCGGATCCGTGTAACGCGCGGTCTCGCTGCGGAAATACCACGGCTGATCACCGACTTTGATGCGCCGGAGCCATTTCACGCTGACGTTGCCTTCCCAGCCGGGAATCACCGCCCGTACCGGGTAGCCGTTCTCCGGGCGCAGGGCCTCGCCGTTCATGGCGTAGGCGATGATCGTGTCGTCCAGGACCTTCTCGATCGGAATCGAGCGCGTGTGCGCGGAAGCGTCGGCGCCCTCGAACAGCGCCCATTTCCCGCGCGGATCTATGCCCGCCTCCTCCAGCAGCGTCGAGGCCGGGACGCCGGTCCACAGCACGCCCGATAGCAACCCGTGTGTCTGCTGTACGGTGGTCGAAGCAGGCTTCAGCCAGTCGGTCAGCCCGTTGCCCGAGCACTCGTGGAAATGAAAGCGCGATACCGACGGGTAGCGCACGAGATCATCCATGGTGAAGACAAGCGGTTGCTTCACCATGCCGTGCACCGCCAGCCGATGCGTCTTCGGGTCGATATCCGGCGTGCCTGCGTGGTGGCGCTCGAAAACCAGTCCGTTCGGCGTGATGATCCCCGGCTGATGCTGCAGGGGCGTCATGCTCCAGTCGGACCAGTTCTGCCGGTTCTTGAGAACGTCGGTACGGCGCCGCGCGACGTACTCCTCGTGCTTCGACGGCATGCCGTAGGCGGCAGGTTCGATCGGTCGCCCGGTTTCCCGGGCGCTCGACGGGACCGGCAGAGGCGCGGCGCGCGCCGCGCTGGTTGCGGCGAGCGCGCTTCCGGTCAGGGCTGCTGTTCTACGGAGAAAGTTCCTGCGATCGCGAGTATCGGGCGGTTGCGCCATGGTGCCTCCCCGGGTTGCAAGCAGAACGTGACAGCCTCGACAGCAGGGAGAGCGACATCGGGCGGCGGCATGACGATGCGGCAGTCGACATCGCTACCTTGCCTCATCATGCGAGTATAGCGCGTACGGCTCATGGAGGACTCCCGCCTGCTCACCCGGGCGCGGGCAGGATCGCCTACCTGCGCCGTTCGGCCCCCGGCAGCGGATCGCGCGCGTCGTATTCCATGCAGGCCGATACCATCGTCGTGAACGTCGCCCCGCCGTCGGAGAGATGCTTCAGCAGCTTCTCGAGGATCATCATCCTGTAGCCGCGCCCGATGACGAAGGGATGAAACGTGTAGGTCAGCACGCCCCAATCGACGGTCCGTTTCATGTATTCGAACTCGTTCACCCAGTTGTCCAGAACCAGGTTCGCGTTCTGCAGGCCGGGGAGCAGGGACTCCCTGGTACGGACGTACTCGAAGTGCGGATAATCGTCCAGCGACCAGCTGATCGGCATTTCGATCAGCCGTGTCGGCTGGCCGAACGCGGCGGGTTTTTCGAGCTCGATCACGTCGCCGCGACGCACGCGGTACGGGAGGTAGTCGTGACCCATCATCGAGCTGTCGTAGAGGAAGCCGTGCTTCAGCAGCAGATCGACGGAGGACGGGCTCAAGTCCCATGACGGGGAGCGGTAGCCGCGCGCGCAGCTGCCGGTCAACGACCTGATCTGCTCGTTGGCGCGCGAGAGCTCCTCCTCTTCCTGCTCGCGCGTCAAGGTCGCGGGCGGGCGATGCGTCCAGCCGTGATGGCCGATCTCACATCCGGCGTCAGCGACCCTGCGCGAGGCCTCGGGATAGGTCTCCAGGGTATGCCCTGGAATGAAGAAGCTTGCCGGCACGCGATACTCGCCCAGCAGCTTCAGTATGCGCGGTACCGCGACCACGCCGAACTCGCCGCGGGAAATCGGCGTGGGGCTTGTGAGTCCACGCGCGATGAAGCCGGACATCGCATCGAAGTCGAACGTGATGCAGACGAGAAGTCTTTTGCCGGGCATAGCCTTGTCCTCTACCGAGGCCTGCGCGATGCGTCCCGTGCGTGCTTCAGAAGGAAGCGCCTGTAGTCCTGCGCACACCTGTCGGGCACCGCGTCGGTAATGTTGTGCGGGAGTCCGTCGTATACGACGAATTCGCAGTCCGCGATCTTCTCCGGCAGCGCGCGATAGTGATCGACGGTATGTATCGGATCGCCGCCGGGAGCAATGGCGAGCGTCGGACATCGAATCCGGTGCAGATCCGAAATGAAGTCAAAGCTGCGCATCATCGGCACGAACCGTTCCAGGGTCGCTACCGGCGTTCGCGACGACTCGGCGATGAACCAGTCCACGAATCCGGGCTGCACCGAGCCGAGGTCGACGCGGTCCGCGATCGTGTCACGCAGGAAGGCAGCCAGGCCCTTCTCGCCTATTTTCCGCACCCAGGAACTCTGATCCTGCAGTCCGTGCCTGATGCCTCCCGTGCAGGCAAAAGCACCTAGGCTCAGCACGCGCTCGGGATAGGCGATAGCGGTCTTTGCTGCAACAGCAGAGCCTGCCGACGACCCGGCGATGTGGAAACGCTGCGCGCCGATATGATCGGCCAGTTCGATGACATCCCGGGCAAGCCGTTCCACTGTAAGCTCATCGGACGCCGTGAGACGGGTCGCCCCGTGGCCTCGCATGTCGATGCGCGCGACGCGGAAGTCGCGGGCCAGCTGCGGCACCCACGCATAAAAGCGCACCGAGCTGCCCATCGCCGCGTGCACCAGGATGACGGTATCGGCCGGCCGCCACGGGTCGGCGTAGTCATCGAGGGTGTAGGCGACTTCCAGGCCGTCCGACGCCGTGAAGCGGTTCATGAGATACGGTGCTTCATGAGAAAGCGCAGAAGGTCTTCGGCGCAGCGCTCCGGGGCCGAATCGGTGATGTTGTGCGGCAGCCCGTCGTACCAGATATATTCGCTGTGCGGGACGTGTTTCTGGTAGACCTCGTACTGCGCTTTCGACCCCAGAGGATCGTGACCCGGCATGACGTTGAGCATCGGGCACTTGATCTTGTGCAGATCTGCCGTGTAGTCGACTTCCTTCATCATCGGGCCAAAGCGGGCGAACAGGTCGACATCGGTTTTCGCGGACTCATCGATGAACCACTTCAGAAAACCTTTGTCCTGGGCGTTCGGGAACCGCTCCTCGATCGTCTCTTCGAGGAAGGTTTTGAAGCCTTTCGCCTTGATGCCGTTCACCCACTTGTTCATGTCGATGTTCGAGGGCTTGAGTCCCGGCGTCGACGCGAAATTGGCGAGTGTCAGGACACGCTCGGGGTTATCGATAGCGGTGCGCATCGCGACGATCGAGCCGGCCGACGAGCCTGCGAGATGGAAGCGCTTGAGGCCGAGGTGATCGGCGAGCTCTATGACATCCTTCGAGAGCCGCGTGAGGGAGAGTTGATCGGGCCCCGGGATCTGCGTCTCGCCGTGGCCGCGCATGTCGGGACGCACGACGCGGAAATGGCGCGACAGTATCGGGATCCATTTGTAGAGCCGGCGCGAGCTGCCCATCGCAGCGTGGATGAGGATCAGCGTTTCCTGCGGGCGCCAGGGATCCGTGAAGTCGTCCACGCAGTAGCCGAGCTTCAACCCGTCGCTTGCGGTCAACACGTTCATGACGGACGATAACGGCATCTGGAATCCTCGAACGGAAGATGCTGCGCGGGGATCGGAGCGCTGCGCGCTTGAGTCCGCAACACGGACGGTGCTGGCGCGCGCTGGAACCTATCTTCGAACCGATCCGATTATGCTCATAGTCGCAGCACGGGGCAACCGAAAGCCCCGGCTCCTCTCCGCCGGCGCGCTCGTCAGCGCCGCGAGCGTCTCGCTCGCGTGCGCGGCCGCTGAATCCCCCGATACCTATCCGTCGAAACCCGTTCGCATCATCGTTCCTTTCTCACCCGGTGGCGGCGCCGACAATCTCGCCCGCATCCTGCAGCCGGCGCTCAGCGAAGCGCTCGGGCAACCTCTGGTTCTGGACAACCGTCCCGGCGCAAGCGGCATCATCGGCACCGAGCTCGCCCTGCGCGCTGCGCCGGATGGCTACACGCTCGTGCTTATCACGACGACGCATACCGTCACGCCCGGGCTCATGAAGCGGCTCCCCTACGATCCGGTCAAGGACATTGCGGGCGCGTCATTGGCCGCGACGCAGCCCAACGTGCTCGTCGTCCACCCGGCGGTTCCCGCGAAATCGGTGAAAGAGCTCGTCTCGCTTGCGAGGGCGAAACCGGCGGCCCTGACCTATGCATCCGGCGGCAGCGGCAGCGCGCCCCATCTCGGAGGCGAGCTTCTGCAGATGGTCGCCGGCGTCAAGCTCATTCACGTGCCGTACAAGGGCGCGGGCCCCGGTGTCGTCGCACTGCTCGGCAACCAGGTGACGATGATGTTCGTCGGCCCGATCTCCATCGAGCAGCACGTCGCCGCGGGCAGGCTGCGCGCCCTGGCGACTGCGGACAGGAAACGCTCGGCGATCCTGCCCGATGTGCGGACGGTGGCGGAAGCGGGCTTTCCCGGCGTCGAATCCGGAACGTGGTATGGTTTCGCCGCGCCCGCGAAAACCCCGCGTGCGGTGCTGGAAGCCTTCCATGCTGCGACGCTGAAAGCGCTGGCCGCGCCGGAAACGAAGAGGCGCCTGCTCGCTCAGGGCATGGAGATCGTCGGGGGCGGGCCGGGCGAGCTCGATCGGACGATACGGGACGAGGTCGCGAAATGGGGGAAGCTGGTCAAGACTGCAGGCATTACCGCCGAATGAAGCCCGCAGGGCGGGAACACACGACACGCCCCGAGGCGCTCGTTTCTTACACGGAGTGGGAATGGATACGCTGAAAGTCGGAATGAAGCACACGCAGGAATGGGAGGTCACCGAGGCACGGACGACGACGCGCGGCGACTACAAGGTCTTCTCGACGCCGCAGATGACACAGCTCATCGAGTCGACGGCCAACGAGCTGGCGAGACCGCACCTCAAGCCCGGCCAGGGGCAGGTCGGGGTCGTGGTGACGGTGCGGCACATGGGACCGACACCGCTCGGCAAAAAGGTGCGCGCCGAGGCGGAGCTCGTGGCGATAGACCGCCGCCGGCTCACGTTCAAGGTCAAGGTATTCGACGACGTCGAGCAGGTCGGCGAGGCCGAGCACGAGCGCTTCGTCGTCGACCTCGACAAGTATTTCGAAAAGCTGAAGAAGAAGATCGGCGGCTGAGCACTCGCCGATCTGAAGCTTTGATACCGGAGACGACGCCATGACCGAGCCCCGCGACCCCTACGCACGCACTGAAGTGCGCGACGGCATGCGCATCACCTGGCACCAGCCGATCGCTATGGACGACGGACTGGTGCTTCGCGCGGATATTTACCGGCCCGTCGGAGACCTGCGTTGTCCGGTCATCCTGACCTACGGCATCTACGCCAAGGGGCTCGCGTACCAGGACGGCTACCCGTTGCAGTGGGAGAAGATGGTCGCGGACTATCCCGAGATCCTGAAGGGGTCGAGCAACAAGTACCAGAATTGGGAAACCACCGACCCCGAATGCTGGGTGCCGCACGGTTACGCCGTCGTGCGCGTGGACTCGCGCGGCGCGGGCTGGTCGCCCGGCTTCATGGATCCGGGCTGTCCGCGGGAGACGGAGGACCTCTACCAGTGCATCGAGTGGGCGGGCACACAACCGTGGAGCAACGGCAAGGTGGGCATGCTCGGGATCTCGTACTACGCGAGCAACCAGTGGCGCGTGGCGGGCATGCATCCGCCGCACCTCGCCGCCATCATCCCGTGGGAAGGGCAGAACGACCGCTATCGCGATTCGGGCTACCACGGGGGCATCCTGAGCCAGTTCCAGGAGCGCTGGGCCAAGCACCAGGTGGCTAACATCCAGTACGGCCGGGGCGACAGGGCGAAGAAGAATCCGAACACCGGAGAGTCCGTCGCCGGTCCCGTTACGTTGACTGATGAGGAACTGGCGAGGAACCGGGTGGACGCCTTCGAGGAGCTGAAGAAACACCCTCTCGACGACGAATGGCACCGTTCGCGCTCGGCTGATCTCTCCAAGGTGCGCACACCGTTGCTCACCTGCGCCAACTGGGGTGGCCAGGGCATCCATCCGCGCGGCAACTTCAACGGTTACACGGAGACCCCGGACGACACGCCGAAGTGGCTGGAAGCCCACGGCGACTCGCACTGGTCGCTCTTCTCGAGCGGCTACGGCGTCGACCTGCAGAAGCGCTTCTTCGACCACTTCCTCAAAGGAATCGCGAACGGCTGGGACAAGCAGCCTCGCGTTCAGCTCAATATCCGGCAGCCGGGTGAAAAGTTCGTACGCCGCTACGAGAACGAGTGGCCGCTCGCACGCACGCAATGGACCAGGTTCTACCTCGACCCCGCGAATCAGAGCCTCAGCACGAAACCTGTGGCGCAGGCGGGAAGCGTCGAGTACGACGCCTTAGGGGGCGGCGTAACGTTCCGTATGCCGCCTCGGGACAAGGAGACGGAAATCACCGGGCCGATGGCGGCGAAGCTCTTCATCGCATCCTCGACCGCGGACGCCGATCTCTTTCTCATCGTCCGCGTCTTCGACCCCTCGGGCAAGGAGCTTACGTTCATGGGCTCCACCGATCCGAACACGCCCATCGCCAACGGCTGGCTGCGCGCCTCGCACCGCCGGCTCGACCCGAAGAGAAGCCGGCCCTACCGCCCCTGGCATCCGCACGACCGCGTAGAGCCGATGACGCCCGGCCAAATCTACGAATGCGATGTCGAGATCGTGACGAGCTGCATCGTCGTTCCGGCCGGGTGGCAGGTCGCCCTTACCGTCCGCGGGAAGGACTACGAATACGAAGGCGAGCTCTCGGAGTTCGGGAAAAAGTTCCACTATGGCACTCGCGGCACCGGCGGCATGACCCACAACGATCCCGACAGCCGCCCCGCCGCGCTCTTCGGCGGGCGCGTCACGCTGCACGCGGGCGGTGAGCGTGAGTCGTATCTGCTGCTGCCGATCATTCCCTCACGGGAATAGCGTCCCAGGTACATCGTCCCAGGTAGGGCGTCCCAGATGCAGCGTCTTAGAGGAGGCGCCGGTTTCAAATTGCCAGGGCGCTCAGCTGGCCGGGTCCTGTCGGAACGGCTGACGCCTGAAACTTTCCCCTCCTGCAAATAGGAGGGTGGCGCGCGTAGGCCCGCCGGGGTGGTCAGGTTAGTGGAAGAAACCGCGAAGCTGGAAGGCCTGCTTCTGCCTTCCTCCTTCCGCCGTCTGCCTTATGTAGTGACTCACTCCTGCGGATACCGCCACGGCTTGTCGGGCTGCGTGGCGCTCTCGTCGATGGCCCACTGCGGGAGCGAGAGGCCCGGGCCGGCGTCGGAGAACACCATGCGCACGCGCGTGCCGATGCCAACATTCTTTACGAGGTCGGGCGGCGCGAGCTTGCCGTCGGGCGTGACCAGGTTGCCGACGACGCGCAGGGCCTCGTCAACGGTGGGCTTGCCCTTCTGGGTGTCGAGATCGACCAGCAGGATCAGGTAGGGCGTGTAAGCCCTGAACGCCGGCTGGATGGCGTGATGCACCTCCGTGTAGGAGTGCACCGCGCCTTTGCCCTCGACGAGCACCCATTCGGCCCCGCGGCTCATGCACCAGGGGCAGGCGGTGGTGGGCGGATAGCGCAGCAGCTTGCAGTCGTCGCACTGCTGCAGGTGGAAACCGTGCTCGGCGCAGTGCTTGAAGTACGCGACGTTCTCGCCGTCGAGATCATCGAGCCTGAGACCCATTCCGAGATAGTCGGCCGTGATGGACATGATGTTGTCTCCCCACTCAATCGCGCCGCATGACCATCGCCGACCCGGTGCCCGGATTGGCCCAGCCGAGGTTGGCGGTCACCTCGCAGTTCTTCACCTGCCGACAGCCCCCTTCCTTGTAGTCGTAGGTGTGCCTGCGCCTGCCGTCAGGGCCGACGGGGCAGCTGTCGTCGACGTCGTGGCGCAGCTGGCGTACGTTTTCGATCACCATGTTCATGCCGTGCGTGTAGCCCTCGCACAGATGGCCGCCGCTGGTGTTGTTGGGGCGCCTGCCCCCGAGCCGGATGGTGCCGTCGCTCACGTACTGGCCGCCTTCGCCCTTCCTGCAGAAGCCGTAGTCCTCGAGCTGCAGCATGGTAGTGAAGGTGAAGGCGTCGTAGGAGCCGGTGACGTCGACATCCTGCGGGCCGACACCGGCGTTGGGCCACAGGATCTCGCGCGCGTATCTGCCGGCCACCGTCGAGATCGGCCCCGTCTGATAGTGCATGTCGGCGCGCGGCTTGCACACGCGGCCCGCAATGGCGCGTATCAGCGCTCGGGGGTGGCGGCAGTCCCTGGCGCGGTCGGCGCTCGTCACGACGATGGCCGTGGCGTTGTCGGTCTCCACGCAGCAGTCGAGGAGATGCAGCGGCTTGCAGATGACGCGGCTCGCCAGCACGTCCTCCACCGTCACGCGGTTCTTGTAGAGGGCCTTGGGGTTGTTGGAGGCATGCGCGGAGTGCGTGGCGCGCACCGCGGCGACCTGCGCCGGCGTAGTGCCGTAGTCGTGCATGTGGCGCATGAAGGTGAAGCTGAACATCTGCCCGGCGCTTTGCCAGCCGTAGGCGCGGGAATGCAGCATGTCGCCGACGATCGGCGCGGCCGAGCGGGCCCCGGTGCCGCCGATACGCACCTGGGAGTAGCCGTTCATGGCACGGAAGATGACGACGGTCTTGCACATGCCGGCTTCCATCACGCCCATGGCGATACCGATCAGCGCTTCGGTCGACGAGCCGCCGCCGAACACGTCCATGAAGAAGTTCAAGCGGATGCCGAGATCGCCGGCGATGAAGGTTCCGAAGGTGGAATCGCCCGACTGGTAGGACAGCATGCCGTCGACGTCGGCGGCCTTGAGCCCGGCATCGAGGATGGCGTTGCGCACCGCCCAGGCGCCGAGCGCGCGGGTGGTCATGCCGGAGCCGCGCGTGTAGGTGGTCTCGCCCACCCCCACGATGGCGTACTTGTCCCTGAGGTGCTTCGGACTGGTGACGTCCGTGTCGGCTGGCAGTGGCATGGGGCGCGATCCTCCGTGCTGTCGGGCGATTGTGCCGGGCTGAACGGCTGATGGCTAGCATCGAGCTCCGCAGTGACGAGCTGCGCGGTGACGAGTTTCACGGTGACGAGCTGAGCGGTAGCGCGTCGAGGGGCGGGGTAGTGCCCCGTTTACGTGTCTGCCTGAGGGTCAGATCACGTTCCTCAAGCGAAGCGTGTTGCGAGGATGTCAGACCGTCATGTCAAGACCTGAACCCCGTCAACGCCTGCGCCTGACCGCTGACGCCCGACCCCTGACGGCCTCGTTCAGCCACGCCGTTTCTCCTTCGGATACGGTGTCCCGTCTCGGTGTGCGTAGCCCTGTCCGGCGACCGTTCTCAAGTCGATGTCCGGATAGAACGCCTCGTCGCCTTCGACGCGCGTTCCGATTTCCATGATCACTGCGTCGCTTGCGGAGCGGTTCTGGAAATGATGCCCGTTGCGATCTCCCGCCTTGAACCCCGCGCTGTCACCCGTCCGCAGGGTATCCTCGCCCTCGTCGGTCACGAGCACCACCTCGCCGGAGACGACATAGATGAGCTCGTCTGTCTTTGTATGCCAGTGGCGCTGACTGGACCAGGCGCCCGGGGGTAACGTGCAGAAGTTGACGCCGAACTGGGTCAATCCGGCGGCGTCACCGAGCTTGATCCGCCGTCGCGCCCGACACGGCTTGTCGAAGGGTGGTGGATACAGTGTGCCGTCGGCCCTTGGTGCGGTGGCGAGGTCGATCTTCCGCGACATGTTCCCTCCCTGTGACGCGAACCTTGATATGGGGAGCCGAAATTGCTGATGACTGGAACAGAAGCATAGCGGAAACACGAGCCCGGTTCCTCCCGCTCGCTTCTTACATCGGGCGAAAGGGGTGCGTCCCCTATGGTCCCCGCGAACGGTGCTACGATGCCACGTCCGTTTTTCCGGGGGAGCTTGCGAATGCCGACGATCTCTTCAAAGGCGCTGTGGACGGCGGCGGCGGTTGCGATGGGCTTTGCCGCAGGTGCTGCGCACGCCCAGACGTTCCCGTCCAAACCGCTGCGCATCATCGTGCCGTTCCCGGCAGGCGGTAACGCGGACCTGACGAGCCGCATGCTCGGCGAGCCCTTGAACAAGGCGCTGGGACAGCCGGTGATCGTCGACAATAGACCGGGCGCGGGCGCGGTCATCGGCTACGAGCTGGCCGCTAAAGCGCCGCCCGATGGACATACGCTGCTTATCGTCTATCCGAGCTTCATCATCAATCCGTCGATTCGCCGCGTGCAGTACGACCCGCTCAAGGATTTCCGTCCCGTGACGCAGTTGATCGCGCTGCCGATGATGATCGCGGTCCATCCGTCTCTGCCGGTGCGCACGTTCAAGGAATACGTTGCGCTTGCACGTGCGCGTCCGGGCGCGATTTCCTACGCCTCGCCCGGCGTGGGCACCATCCAGCACGTCGTCGCCGAGCTGATCAAGCAGACGACGAAGACAGACCTCATCCACGTTCCGTATACCGGCTTCGCAATAGCGATGCCCGCGCTGGTGGGCGGACACGTCACGAGCGCTCTCGGGAACGTCTTCGACGTTGTCCCGTTCGTGCAGAGCGGCAAGGTGCGTGCGATCGTCGTCACCGGTTCCGCGCGCACGGAGTTGCTGCCGGACACTCCGACGATGCGCGAGACGGGCTTTCCGGAATTCGAGGCGATGAACTGGGGCGGCTTCGTCGTGCCTGCCGCAACCCCGACGGCCGCTGTGATACGGCTCAACAACGAGCTCGTGCGCATCCTCAGGACGGCCGAAATCCAGGAGAAGTTCCGGATGCAGGGACAGACCGCAGTGTCGAGCACGCCGGAGCAGCTCGCGTCGCTGCTGCAATCGGAAAGCGCTCGCTACTCGAAGATCGTCAAGGCGGCGGGAATCCGCGCGGAATGACAGCGTAAGTGGGGCTGCCGCTGCTCGGTCGGCAGGTCTGAAGACGCATGACCCCTCACGGGGTTAACGCCCCCGCCGCGCCGCCTCGATCTTGGCGATGTCGATCTTCCTCATCGTCATCATCGCGTCGAACGCACGCTTGGCCGCTGCGCGGTCCGGGTCTTTGATCGCGTCGGTCAGGGCGCGTGGTGTGATCTGCCAGTTCAAGCCCCACTTGTCTTTACACCATCCGCACGCGCTTTCCTGACCGCCGTTTCCGACAATCGCATTCCACAACCGGTCAGTTTCAGCCTGATCGTCGGTCGCGATCTGGAAGGAGAACGCCTCGTTGTGCTTGAACTGCGGCCCGCCGTTGATGCCGAGGCAGGGGATGCCGACCACAGTGAACTCGACCGTCAGGACATCGCCCCGCTTGCCGCTCGGATAGTCGCCCGGCGCATGCATCACCGCGCCCACCGCGCTGTTGGGAAGGGTTTTCGCGTAGAACCGAGCTGCGTCCAACGCGTTATCGTCGTACCAGAGGCAAATCGTGTTCTTGTTGGCCATTCCAGTTACTCCTGTAAGGGTTAAGAGGCATCCACTCCTGATCTAGTCGAACGGGAGCGTGGGAAATCGACACCGCCGACCCGCAGAAAATCCAGTCAGAATACGTCAACTGTCGGGAAGTGCGGTTCCCCCGTGATGCAATCCCAGAGATAGATCGCCAACCCGACGTCGCCGGTCCATAGCGAGAAGCGGCCCCTCCCCAGCTCGGCGCGCGCCTCGCGGCACTGCGCGATCGCCGTCATCGCGAACGCGCGGGCGCGCTCCAGCCAGATCGAATCGCCCGTCCTGCCATGAAGCTTGAGGAAAGCGTATCCATTGCCGCCGGTGCCGTGGCAGAGGTTCGACCCCTTGGCGAGGGGCCCGGCTGACCAGGTGAACGTGCCGCCTTCGACGAGTAGCGCATCAAGCTCGGGCGACGCGAACGGCGTGTCGGCGAACGTCGTCACCATGCCTGGCGCGCCGTGACAATGCTGACAAAGGGCCGGCGGGTTCGTCCGCGTCGCGACCGGACGCCACGTCGCGCCGAGCTCGGACCGGTACGCCGTCGCGGCCAGCGTGCGGGGCACGGCGCCGGCGACCGTTGCGCGCTGGGAGGCCGTCAGCCATTCCCAGCCCCTGAGCAGCGGAATCATGTTGCCCGCGTATCCGTGCACGGGCCCGAGCCAGGGCTGCACGTTGCCGTAGAGGTCCACGTTCCACAACGGGCCGAGGACCGTCTCCTCGAGGTCGTCGAGCAGGCGCGCGGCCTGCGCTGAGAACAGGTGGCGCCACAGCGGCTCGTGCGTCATCGCGTGCATGTGGATGCAGGCCAGCATCGAGCCCGACAGCCCCCACATCAGCTCACGGATCGGCAGCGCGGCGTTCCTCGCGCAGCGCTCGTATACGAGGTCGGCGATCTCCGCCGACCCGCCGATTCGCATGGCGACGAGCGCGGTGCCCAGGTCGCCGAGCAGGAAGGCGCCGTGCGCCGCGTAGTCTCCCCGGGTAGAGAGTTCGGCGGCGCCGACCTCGAGCAACCGCGGCAGGACGGGACCGAAGTCCAGGCGCGGGTGCGTCACGCCCGAGCGCGCGAGATAGTCGAGCCCCCAGATCACGCCCGCGGCCCCGACCCAGAGGTTCGCCATCCCGTCCGGCAGTCCATCCTCGCGGGGGTGCGACGGCCAGAGGCGCTCGGCGTCGAAGTGCGCAAGCGCATCCGCAACGATCTCCTCGATCGCCGCGGACGCATCGACCGGGCTCCACGGGGTCGACCGCAACGGGACGTGCCGGGAGGGGTCGATCATCGGGCCTCGCTGCCCCGCAACCTGAAAAATGGTGATGAAGGACAGTAATGAATACTGGTGACGTACATCATCATTTTCTCATCACTTCTTCTCAGCACCAGTTCTCATCGCGCCCCGACCAGCTGACCGGGTCCTGTCGGAACGACCGGCGCCTGCCTCCGATTCTCCCAGCGTACCTGCAAGAAGGATTTGGCCGTCGCGTTTTCATGAGATCGTACCGAGCTCGGGAGAATCGGATCAGTCACCGGCCATTCCGCCACCCGGCCGCTGTTCGGAGACTGGACTGCCCGCGAAACCATATTTCTTAAAGTGGGCCCGCCAGCCCTCCCCATCCGCCCCAGCAAGGACAGGACCCGGCCAGCTGCGAGGCCGCAGTTCGGGTCTGTGCGAAGATATGCGGATGACACTAAATAAGCCACGACAGCGCGTGGGTCGCCTGGGATTCTTCACGCGCTTGCTCGATCAGGCGCCCCCTGCAGAGCGCTATCGCCTGGCCACCGAGCAGATCACGCATGCCGAGCGCCTGGGCTTCGATGCGGCCTGGGTCGCCCAGCACCATTTCCACGAACCCGAGGGCGGGCTGCCGGCGCCCTTCATCTTCCTGGCGCAGATCGCCGCGCGGACCTCGCGCATCCGGCTGGGGACCGCGATCATCACCCTGCCGCTGGAGCTGCCGATCCGGGTGGCCGAAGATGCGTCGGTGCTCGATATCATGTCGGGCGGGCGCCTCGAGGTCGGCGTGGCGCCGGGCGGCAACTTGAACAGCTATACCGCCTTCGGCCTGGACAGCAAAGACCGTCACACCCTGATGGTCCATCACCTCGATATGATGCGCGATGCCTGGACCGGACGCGCGCTGCCCGGCGGGGACAATCTCTATCCCGTGAACCCGACGCTCGCCGACCGCATCTGGCAGGCGACCTTCAATCTCGACGGTGCGCAGCGCGCCGGGCGCGCCGGCGATGGCCTGATGCTGTCGCGCAACCAGCCCCGTGAGTTTGGCCCGGGACGACTGACGCTGGACCAGATCCAGAACCCGTTGATAGACGCCTATCTGGAAGCGCTGCCTCCAGGCCGGGAGCCGCGCATCCTCGCTTCGCGCACGGTGTTCGTGGCCGACGATCGCAAGGAGGCGCTGCGATTCTGCGAAGCCGGCTTTTGCGCCTACGGTGCGAGGCGGGCCGGCATGAGGCGCATGCCGCCGGGCGCTTCTCTCGAGGAAACCGTCGTCGCGCTCGACATCCACACCGGCACCCCCGAGGAAGTCATCGCCTCGCTGCAGGCCGACACCGCGCTGGCGCGTGCGACCGACTGGAGCGTGCAGGTGCATTCGATCGATCCGCCGCACCCTCACATCCTGCGCTCGATCGAGCTGATGGCCCAGGTCGTGGCGCCGGCCCTCGGCTGGCAGCCGGCCCTGTAAGGCAAGGAGGAAGGCAGAAGGCGGAAGGAGGAAGTAACGGCCGGCGTCGTCACTGTGGAACTCGTCACCGCGCAGTCGTAACTGCAACGCTCATCACCGCGAAGCCGCGAAAGGAAAAGACCATGGCTCTCAAGTATCCGCTGGTGCACGTCGACGATGTCCGTCCCGAGAACATGAAGGAAGGCGAGGGCTGGGCGATTTCCGAGTTCCGGCTGCCGATCTCGGGGCGGAATGGCAGCTCCACGACCGTTTTCCACTCTATTTTTCGGCCGGGGTCCAGGCACGCCAAGCATCTGCACAGCCGCTGCGACGAGATCGCCGTCTATCTCAAGGGTCATGGCGTCGTCGGGCAGGGAGCGGAGCGCACGGAAGTCCGCGGAGGTCACTGCCGCCTGATGCCCAGGGGCTCCGAGCACTTCTTCTTCAACGAGACGAAGGACGAGGAAGCGCTCGTCATCGGCTTTTACGTAGGCGCAAGGAGCGTCGCGGACACCGGCTATGAGTTTCGCGGCAACGTGACGGAGGCGGACATCGGCATGCCGCGCCGCCAAACGTTCAGCGAGGGAATTCTCATCCATATCGACGACGTGAACCCGGCTCGGATGAATGTGAAGGAGGGCTGGAGCATCACCGACTTCCGCATGCCGATCGGCCGCCACAACGGTAGCTCGAGCACGCTCTTCTGGGGAACATTCCTGCCCGGCGCGGTCCACAAGAAGCACCGGCACGAAAACTGCGAGGAGGTCTACTACGTCATCCGCGGTCACGGCATGGCAGGAGCCGGCCCGGACCGCTCCGCAGTCCGCGGCGGCCACGTCCACTACATTCCCAAGGGCGTGGAGCACTTTCTCTACAACCTGAGCCCGACCGAGCCGCTCGAAGTGATCGGCGTCTACACAGGGGCGGGCAGCGTCGAAGAAACCGGCTACGTCTATTCGGGCGACGTGACCGACGCTGATCTCCACGCGCCCTAGACGCGAGGCCGGAAACGACGCCCTTTCGCCGTAGCCTTCAAAACAGGCCCGGACTGCTGTGTCACGCGACCTTTGAGCCCTCTGAAGACTGTCGCGGGACCATCAGGACGGCCGCGATGACGAGAACGACGAGCACGGGCATGACGTATTCGAGAAATACCTGCGCCACCCCGCCCGCCGTTCCCTTCTCCTGAAACATGCTGGCGCTCACGAGCCACAGCATGCTGTAGTACGAGGAAAGCGCGGCCAGAAACGAGTCGGTCGTCATGGTGGTCATGCGGAGGACACGAATGACGTAAAGCAACAGATAAATCGACGAAGCCAGTAGCACGGCGGCACGCCAGTACTTGAAATTGAAAACCACTGCCGCGCATGCGACCACGCCGCAAAGAGCCGCAATCTGCACCGAGGCGAGGTAATTGGGGTAGTACAGAAAGGCGGCGCACAGTATGAACATCAACCATGTAGCAACCGCCAGTGCTCCCGGTACGGTGGCGAGAGGGTGTTTTTGAGTGTATTCGGGCATGTTGTTTCTCCCAATGTAACTGACTCTGATGAATGTGACTGTCTCATCAGTCACGCCGCACCAGTCACTTCTTTTGAATCCTTGATCGCGGGTCGCGCGGCCGCCAGCGTCCGGAGTCCACCAGGGTCAGGAACTCGTCGGTGATCTGATTGAACAGGCCGGGTTCCTCGATGTTCACGACGTGACCGGTGGCCGCCACCACCGTCAGGCGAGCCGCGGGACAGGTGCGCTTGATGAACAGACCGGGATCGAGGGAGCTTTCGTCCTCGTCCCCGACGATCACGTGGGTCGGCACTTTCATGCGCGCAAGCTGACGCGCGAAGCTGTAGAGCACCGGGCGGCGCATCTGTACGCCACGCAGGGTATTTGCCTGGCCGCGTGGCGAATGCTCGGCGAATCGCATCAGGAACTCCCGGAAGCCGCGCGGATCCTTGTTGTCGAGCTGTATGCGGTTGGGAGCGTTCTTGTATCCCTTGAGCGCCCAGGCCAGACCTTCGTTCTCGAAACGGCGTGCCGAAGCTGCGCTGGACTTGATGAACGCGGCCCGCCTGCCGGGATCCGAGCCGGCGCCGGCGCCGACCGACGTAAGAGAAAGCGCCCGCCGCGGGTAGCGCAGGCCGAACTGGAGCGTGGCGTAAGCACCCATCGAGCAGCCGATAATATGGGCTCTCGCGATTCCCAGATGCCGCATCACGCTGGCGATGTCATCCGCGGCCCCCGTATAGGAATACCTGGACGCCGAGGCGGGAATCTCGGAAGGAGGGTAGCCGCGGGCGTTGTATGCGATGCAGCGGTAGCGCCGGCTGAAATAGCGCATCTGCGCCTCCCAGCTGCGGAAATCGCCCGAAAATTCGTGCACGAACACAATCGCCGTGCCGCGCCCCGCTTCCTCGTAGTAGAGGCGCACTCCGTTCGAATCGGCGTATGGCACTGTTCCTCCATCAGTCACTTCGTTCGAGCCATGGTGGATGGGTTGTAGGAGCGCGGATCGCGCGGGCGCCAGCGGCCCGAGTCCACCAGCGCGAGGAAATCATCGGTAATGCGGTTGAAGAAATCAGGCTCTTCGATGTTCACCGCGTGACCGGTACCCGGCACTACCGTGAGCCTTGCGGCAGGGCAGGTGCGCTTGATGAATATCCCCGGTTCCAGGCAGTTGTTGTCTTCGTCGCCCGTTATGATGTGCGTGGGCACTTTCATGCGCGCCAGACCGCGCTCCAGGCTGTAGATCGTCGGCCGGCGCGCCTGCACGCCGCGCAGCGTATTCGCGCAGCCCAGTGCCGGATGCTCCGCGAACTGCGCGCAGAATTCCCTGAACGCCCGCGGATCCTTGTTCTGCAGCTGCACCCGGGCCGGCCCGATCTGATAGACCTTGATGGCTTCGGGCGTGTCCAGTTCATCGAATCGGCGCGCCATTACCTCGGTATCCCGCAGAAACTGCCGGCGCTTGTCCGGGTCGGAGCCGTAGCCTGCGCCGATGACGGTGAGCGAGCTGGCCATGCGCGCATGGCGCAATCCGAAGTGCAGCGTCGCGTACCCTCCCATCGAGCAGCCTATGATGTGCGCCTTGCGGACGCCTGACTGGCGCATGACCGCCGCAATGTCGTCCGTGGCGATCGCCTGCGAATAGGCGGAGACCCGCTTTGGCACGTCCGACGGCGGGTAGCCCCGCGCGTTGAAGGCGATGCAGCGGTAGCGCCGGCTGAAATGGCGCAGCTGCGCCTCCCAGCTTCGAAGATCGTCGGCGAACTCGTGAACGAACACAATGCTTGTTCCACGGCCCGCTTCCTCGTAATAGAGCTTCACTCCATTGGACGTCGCGTACGGCACTTCGCTCCTCCTCGTGAGGCGTGACTACTAAAACGTGACTGATACAGCGTGACTGATGAATCGTGACTGTTAATGCGTGGTCTTCTGGGGGCGCTCTTTCAGATACGTTACACCAGTCACGCCGTTTCAGTCACGTGGCACCAGTCACGCATCAACAGTCACGCACCATCTCACAGGGTTGGCTCGCGGCGTGCGAGCTCGGCCTCGTGGGAGATGCGGATTCCGATCAGCACCACGATCCCTCCCGCGATCTCGATGGCGCCCAGGGTTTCACCGAGCAACACCCAGGCGAGCGCCGCTGCCGTCACGGGCTGCAGCAACAGTCCTATCGAAGAAAAGGTCGCGGGCAGGTGCGCCATGGCGTGGGCGATGAGGCTTTGTCCCGCGACCTGGGAGATCAGCGCCAGCCCGAAGAGCTTCACCCAGCCCATGGCCGTCACCGGCAGGATCTGTTCGCCCGAAAGAAGAGCAACCGGCAGGAGAGCCACGGCGGTGACGAGGCTGCTCCACGCCATGATGCTGGAAGTGGCGGCGCGGCTGCGCAAGCGCGTTACCGTGAGCTGGTATGCGGCGTAAAACATCGCCGTCACCACGCCCAGGCAGTCTCCGACTAGTGCTTTGCCGGAAAGGCGGAAATCACCGCCAAGCAGCGCAGACGTCCCTCCGAGCGCCGCGGCGAGGCCGGTGAGGAACAGGCCTCCGGGGCGCCGCCCGTACAGCATCCATACCGCCAGCGTGACGAAGATAGGCGCGATGTTTGCCAGCAGCGTCGCGTTCGCGATACTCGTGAGCACGATAGACCAGTGCCACACGGCAAGATCGCCCGCGAAGAACAGTCCAGCCGCGATCATCAGCGGTCGCTCGCGCACGAAGCTCTCACGGTGATCGCCGCGCCGGCCGATCACTGCCCACGTCCACAGCAAAGGCAGCGCCAGGGTCACGCGCCAGAACCCCGTCGCCACCGGTCCGGCCTCGCTTACCCTGACGAAGAGCGCGGAAGTCGCGATCGCGACCGCCCCTGCAAAGAGAGCGAGCAGCGCCGCGGTCCGGGCGCGCTCGCCGCCGCCGGATGGCGATTGGGTCTTCACCATGGCGATAGGACGCGACTGGTGAAGCGTGACTGGTACGACGTGACTGATATAACGTGACTGCTGTGGCGTTCTTGTCGCACCCGTTGCCTGCTAAGCCCGATCAGTCACTGTCTACTGTTTCGCGAGACCCAGCTCGACCAGCACGGCTTTCATGCCGTTATAGTCCTCGGCGAGGTCTTTGCGGAATGGCTCGCCGGTAACGAAGTCATCGGCCCAGAAATTCTGCTCGATATCCGCCTTCCATTCCGGCGCCTGCGTGGCTTTGCGCAGCACCCCTTCCCAGTAGGCGACCTGCTGCGGGGTCAGGTTTTTCGGCGCCATGATCGCCCGCCATCCGCCGAATACGAGATTGACGCCCTGCTCCCGCCACGTTGGGATATCGGCCAGCGGCCCGGGAAAGCGCTGGGTAGCCGAAACCGCTACGACGCGCAACCGCCCTGCGGCGACGTGCGGCGCGGCATTACCGGCGGCGGTCGTCACAACCTCTATATGCCCGCCGATGGCGGCTGTAATCGCCTCGGCCGATCCTTTGAACGCTACGACCTTGAGGTCGCGGGCGTTTCCGCCAAGCGCCTTCATGAGGAGGCCCGCCGCGATGTGATTGTGACTGCCCAGCACCGTGGCAAAGCCGATCGTTACCGACTTGGGGTCCTTTTTCAACCGCTCCGTGAGATCCTTCCCGGACCTGATCGGCGAGGCCGGGCTTGCGGCAAATACCACGAAGTCATTGAAGAGCGAGGCGATCGGCGTGAAATCGGTGTAGTTGAGCGGGCTCAGGCCCACGATATGGTTGGTAAGCAGCGACGGCGTGCCGACCAGCAGGTAGTGCGCATCTCCAGGATGCTGGCTCACGTAAGTGAAAGCGATATTGCTTCCGCCCCCGGGTTTGTTGACCACAGCAAGGCTCGCGTTGACCAGCTTGTTCGAGACCACGATACGCTCGACCGTGCGCGCGGTCTTGTCGTTGCTGCCGCCCGGCGCGGAGCCGACGACGATCTCCACGTTCTTTTGCGGCGACCAGCCTTGAGCCGCCGCAGCCGCGCACCAGCAGGCGAGCGCCAGTGTCGGGATGACTCGCAGGGGAGCTTTCATTCTGATTTCCTCCTCGCTCAACTTTGCTTGTAGCCTTTGACTTCGTTCACGAACGGCTCGCCGTGCCGCCAGCGGCGGAAGTTCTCCAGGAAGACGCCGAGTACGCGCAAATCGTTGCCCTGAGCGGCGCCGGCATTGTGCGGCGAGACCAGGACGTTGGGCAGGCTCCACAGCGGCGAATCCGCCGGCAGCGGTTCGGTTTCGAATACGTCCAGATAGGCGCCTGCCAGGTGGCCGCTTTCCAGCGCTGCAATAAGGTCGTTCTCGCGCACGATTTCGCCGCGAGCGATGTTGACGATGCGCGCACCTCTGGGCAACCGCGCGATCATGCCCGCATCGATCAATCCGCGCGTCTCCGCAGTGAGCGGGCATGCAATGAACAGCCAGTCGGCGCGCGGCAGCAGCTCGGGTAGCGCTTGCGGAGGTTGCATCTCATCCACCGGGTCGGCTTGCCTGCGCGGACTGCGGCGGACTCCGATCACACGCAACCCCATTTGCCGCGCGAGCCGGGCGATCTCGGAGCCGATATGGCCCAGTCCGAGCACCAGCGCCGTTTGCCCGTTGAGGTCGCGCGGCAGTTGCGCCGGGCTACGCATGGGATCCCACGCGCGCCGGCGCTGCGCGGCGAGCCAGTGCGGAAGATTTCGCGCCAGGGCGAGCATGCCCATGATCGCGGTTTGGGCGATGGGCTCCGCCGCGGTGCCGGAGGAGGTCGTGAGTCTCACGCCGCGCTCCAGCATTTCGGCATAGATGGGGTGATCGACGCCGGCACTGAATGCATGCAGCCAGGCGAGCCGCGGGGCCTTGCGCACCGCGGAAAAGAACTGTCGCGAATGGTCGGGGAAAATGTCTTCGGAGAAGTAAGCCGCCTCGATACGGGCGCAGGCTTCCTCCGCGAGACGCGCCGCCGGATCCTGCGGCAGGACCAGGAGCTCTGCCCTGTGCTCGCGCGTCACGGCCGCCGCGAGCGCGCCGCCGTGTTGAAGATTGCAGCGGTGTGAAACGAGAACGGTCGTCACGAGTCCGGGAATTTCCTCCATTGTATCCGCTCTGCTAACATTCGATGGAACCTCCCTTGCGTTGACGCAGCACATGGCGGCGAGTACGGTTGATCTGGTAAAGCAGCTGATCGCACGGCCTTCGGTGACCCCGCAGGATGCCGGCTGCCTGGATGTCATCGCGGAAGCACTGGCGCCGCTCGACTTTCATTGCGAGCGTATCGATGGCAACGGTGTAGCGAACCTCTGGGCGCGTCGCGGCGACCAGGCGCCTCTCGTGTGCCTGGCCGGGCACACGGACGTCGTGCCCACCGGTCCGGTCGAGCACTGGTTGTCCGATCCATTTACCCCGACGGTGCGCGATGGAGCGCTGTACGGCCGGGGGGCGGCCGACATGAAGAGCTCCCTCGCAGCTTTCGTCGAAGCCATAACGCGCTTCGTAACCGCACATCCCGACCACGCCGGCTCGATCGCGGTCCTTTTCACCTCGGACGAGGAAGGGCCTGCGGTCGATGGTACGGTGCGCGTAGTCGAAGCGCTGAAAGCCCGCGGCGTGCAGATAGACTACTGCATCGTCGGGGAGCCGACCTGCGTCAGCCGACTCGGCGACATGATCAAGAACGGCCGGCGCGGCTCGCTCTCCGGCCATCTCGTGGTGAAGGGCGTACAGGGTCACGTCGCCTACCCGCACCTCGCAAAGAATCCGGTGCACGAGGTCGCGGCCGCCCTCGCGGAGCTCGCGCAGACGAAATGGGACGACGGCAACGAATACTTTCCACCCACGACCTGGCAGATCTCCAATATCAACGCCGGCACCGGCGCAGGCAACGTGATTCCCGGCGAAGCGCACGTCAAGTTCAATTTCCGCTTTTCGACGGCGAGCACCCTGGAGTCGCTGCAAACGCGCGTGCACGGCATCCTCGACCGGCACGGCGTGCAATATGATCTGGAATGGCGCTACGACGGGCGGCCGTTCCTGACGAAACGGGGAGATCTGGTCGACGCGGTGGCGCGCGCGATCAAGAAGGTAAACGGGGTCACGGCCGATATTTCGACCACCGGCGGCACCTCCGACGGACGGTTCCTGGTCGATATCTGCCCGCAGCTCGTGGAGTTCGGTCCCATCAACGCAACGATACACAAGGTGAACGAGTGCATAAGCCTCGGGGAGCTGGACGAGCTTCCCAGGATCTATCAGCAGGTCTTGACGGAGCTGCTGACAACACGGTGACTGCTCAAGAAAGTGCGCAGCGACAATCTCTACGAACTTCCGCCCAACCTCCCCGTTCCGGAGAACGATGGGGCGTGCGATCACCTGCCGGGGCTGAAGCTGCCGGGGATAGCGTTGCTTTCCACGACGGGACGCAAGGTCGAGCTCCGCGCGCTAAAGGGCAGAACGGTCGTCTACGTTTATCCGCGCACCGGCAGGCCCGATCAGGAAACGCCTCCAGGATGGAACGAGATTCCCGGCGCGCGCGGCTGCACGCCGCAATCGTGCGCGTTTCGCGATCACTACGAGGAGTTGAGGCGCAGTGGCGCGAAGGAGGTCTACGGCTTGAGCACGCAGGATACCGACTACCAGCGCGAGGCCGTGGCGCGCCTGCACCTGCCCTTCGAGATACTCTCCGACCAGAAACTGGAGCTCGCCCGCGCGCTCAGGCTGCCGACCTTCGAGACCGCGGGCATGACGCTGATCAAGCGCCTCACCCTGATCGTACGCGATGGGGTCATAGAGCACGTCTTCTATCCGGTGTTCCCGCCGGACCGCAACGCCGGCGACGTGCTCGCCTGGCTATCCGCGAAATCACCAGGCTGAAAGCTTCACCGCAAAGTAGCAAGGGGCGCACTTTGTAATGAGGCGTTCCTCACTCGAACTTGAGCCCGGCGCTCTTGGCTACCCTACGCCACTTCTCCAGCTCGTCTTTGATCAGCTTACGGAATTCCTCGGGCGAGCTCGAGTCGGGATCCGCGCCCAGGCTGCGGAAACGCTCGCTCACCGCCGGCGTGTCCATCACCTTGACCATCGCGGCATGCAGCTTTGCGACAACCGGCTTGGTCATGCCGGCCGGGCCGAGCACTCCGATATAGGTCGAGGCCTCGTATCCCCGTAATCCCGACTCGTCGAGCGTGGGCACGTTGGGCAGCAGCACCGAGCGCTTTGCGCTCGTTACCGCAAGTGCCCTGAGGCGTCCGTCGCGAACGTAACCGATCGAGGCGCTCAACTGGTCGAACATGGCGTTCACCTGCCCGCCGAGCAGCTCGGCGAGCGCCGGGCCGCTGCCCTTGTACGGCACGTGCAGAACCTTCGTGCCCGTCATCGCGACGAAGAGCTCCAGGCTCAAATGGTTGCTCGTTCCGGTTCCAGGGGAGGCGACGGTCAGCTTGCCGGGCTCGGCTTTCGCGCGATCGATTAGTTCCTTCACCGAGGTGATGCCGGATTTCTGGCTCGCCAGCACGATGAGCGGAACGACGTGCACGGTCGAGATCGGTGCGTAGTCTTTCTCGGCGTCATAGGGCATGTTGGGCGTGACGATCGGGTTTACGGACAACGGTCCGCTCGATCCCATCAGCAGCGTATAGCCGTCTGGCGCGGATCTCGCGACCAGCAGGGCTCCGATGTTGCCGCTAGCGCCCGCGCGATTGTCCACGACGATCGTTTGTCCCAGCAATTCGCCCAAGGTAGGACTGATGATGCGGGCCGTAAGGTCCACGTTACCGCCGGGCGGGTAGGGCACGATGAGCCGGATCGGCCGCGCCGGATACGGTTGCCCTGAGACGACACAGCTCGACCCGGTCAACAGGATGCCTATTGCGACAAGGAGGCAGCGCTTCATGGTCTCGTCACCCGTTAGTCATCACTAAGTCATCACTCGTCACCCATCGGCGACGATTTCGTCGATATTCTTACAGATCAACCACGGTCGAAAGGACAACCTGCGCCGGAGCGAATACGCGCGCCCAGTCCTCTCCCGTCTTGGGTCCTCCAAACGCCGGGATCACGATCTGCGCTCTGGTCGCTCGGACGAGGGCAACGTTGTCGGAAAAACGAGGATGCACGTTCCACCGGATGTACTTTGCACGCCCGCTTCGCGTCGTGCGCTCGGCCGGCGTCCCCGGCGGCAGGTAGCCGGTGAAGATGATATCGGGCGCCGAGGCCTGCTCGTACTTTTCGATCAGACGAGCGGCCATGCCGGCTGTCCCATCGGCCGTGGCGGCGAGCGAGATGCCGCGCCCGCCGATGGCAGGCGCGTCGCGGGCGATGCGAGCGAGCTCGCTCCGCACCCCAGGCAGCGCGCTCTCCGCGTGCTCCGCCCCCAGCCAGCCGGTCGCCTGTCGCACGGCGTCATCGAGGGCCGGCGCGACGCCCTTGCGCACAAAATGGAGCGCGATCTCCGGCGCGCGCCCTCCGGGAGGGAGCGGCATCAGCACGTCTTTTCCGAGGCACTGCTCGTCGAGCATGCGCGCGCATTCAGTGAGCGGCGTCTCGTATGAGCCGTATGATGTGTCGATAATCACGATGCGTGCCGGAGGTGGCGGGTCGTAGGCATAGATCAGGGACTCGAAGCAGCAGTCTCCCATGTAGAGCACGCCGCCGCAGGTATCGACGTGTATCCACACGCCTCCGGGCGCGTGTCCGTTGCGGCCCGTGGTGACCTTGAATCCCATTACCTCGGTCGTGTCGTGCAGCGGAAATATCCCGCCGATCGCATGGTCTTTCAGCAGGTGCGCGAGTGGCTCGCTCAGATACAGCGGCGGATTTCCGATATCGGGCAGGAGCTTCAATCCTCCGGCGTGATCGCGGTGCGCGTGCGACAGCAGCAACGCATCAACCTTGCCGACGCGGGACACGTCGGGCCACAGACCGGGTTGGGGGCCGTAGCCCAGGTCCAGGAGCAGCCTGCGGCCCTCCGCTTCCAGCAGAAAGCACGCCGGACCTTTGGCGCCGCCGCCGGATATTGCGGTTAGCAATCCCATGATCGAATAGTACGCTGCGATGCCTGCTTCATTGTGCGACCGGGGGTGCGGGGGGAAACGGGAAGGCTCCGATGATTTAGAGGAAGGGACCGTTCGTCACCGTTCATCTCTCGCTGAGGATGTTCCACGTGTGACCGGGGGGCGCGGGGGGAACGGGAAGGCTCCGATGATTTAGAGGAAGGGGCCCGTTCCCCCCGCTCCTTTCACTCAGCCTTTGCGCCCGACTGCTTTACAACGCGGGCCCATTTTGCGACTTCACTTCTCAAGTAGGCGCCGAATTCCTCCGGCGAAGAGGGAGCGGGCTCGAGGCCTTGCGCGGTGAACTGTTCGTTGAGCCCGATGGAGCTCAACACCTTTGCTGTTTCCAGGTTCAGCCGGGCTATCACGGGCCGGGGTGTAGCGGCCGGTCCCAGCAATCCGTACCAGGTGCTGAATTCGTAGCCGCGCACGCCAGCCTCGTCCATGGTCGGGACTTCCGCAAAGAAGGGCGAGCGTTTTGATGTGGTAACGGCCAGCGCTCGTATTCTGCCGGCTTTTATCTGGGGCAATGCGGAGGCCATGGTCGAGATCACGGTTTGCACGTGTCCGCCCATGAGATCCGTGAGCGCCGGCCCCAGCCCCTTGTAGGGAACGTGGACCAGCTCGACCCGGCTCATCGTGCTGAGCAGCTCGGTCGCGAGATGTCCCGCGGTTCCCACTCCGCCTGATCCGTAGTTGATCTGGCGCGGCTTGGCCCTCGCGAGGGCCAGGAGGTCGCGGACCGACCGTGCCGGCACTGACGGATGCACGACCAGGACGCTGGGCTGCCGCCCCAGGAGCGTGACCGGCGCAAGGTCCCTCAAGGTGTCGTACGACAGCCTCGGGTACAGCGTCGCGTTAATCGCCAGGCTGATGTTGTTGACGAGCACGGTGTATCCGTCGGCAGGCGCCTTGGCCGCGAGGTCCGTTCCGATCGTGCCGCCGGCGCCGCCCCGGTTGTCGACGATGACCGTTTGGCCGAGCTCCTCGCCGAGCCGCTGCGCGACGATGCGGCCGACGATGTCGTTGCCGCCGCCGGGCGGGAAGGGGACGATCAGGCGGATGCTTTTCGCCGGATAGCCAAGCTGAGCGCCCGCCGGTGGCGCAACCAACATCAATAAGGCTGCGGAAACGCACGGAAGGGCACGGAAATTTCCCGCGGCGCGAATGATTCTGCTCATGACTTGGGTGGAAGTCGGTGCCTTGGGTCTGCACCGCGCACGCACCGCCTGAAAAACGTCCGCCTCAGGAAGTGCTGTCTTGTCCGTGTGTTTCCTTGTGATTCCGTGGCCGGGATCTATCGCGGCGAGTGGCGCTGGCCTGCAACGCGTGCAGCCTGGGCTGCCGGTTGGTCGAATTCAACATCCGGCAGTTTCTCGAGGCGCCACAGCACGGCGAGCAGCGCGCGCGCCGCCGGCTCGCCCACCACAGGCATCGCGAGTTCGAGGAACTTGTCATTGATATCGTCATCGGTGAGCGGCATCTCCGGATCGCCTTTGCGGGTCTCCTGGAAATGCGCGACCCGGCGCCCGTCGGCAAGCTCGATCTCGACTCTTGCGGCGCGCTGGCGGGGGAACGCCTTGGACAGCTCCGGGTCGGCCGTAAGCTCGGTTTTCTTCATGAGCTCCCGGATCGACGGGTTGCTGAGCTTGTCGGCGCCGTATGCGTCCAGCCGCACGGGACCGTACACCAGCGCGTGCGCGACGACATAGGGCAGGCTGAACTTCGCCTGGTAATCGCCTTCGGGCTCGTAGTTATTCACGACGTCGAGGCCCCCCTGGTAAGTCGCTATGCGGATCTTGCGGACGTGCCGGTGGTCGAGCTGGTGCTTTTCCTTGAGCACCTGGACGGCATCGATCGACGGGAACGTGTGCCCGCAGCAACCGTGATTCTTGAAAGTGATGCGCGTGATGTGATAATCGGTTCCCAGCCCGCGCGTCGCCTTCGACCAGTCCGCGCCGGCGCTCATCGCCGCCCCGAAACCCACCTCGCCTTCCAGTATGTCGTGCACGCCGGTCAGTCCTTTCGCCGCCCCCATTGCGGCGAGGGCTCCCGCTTCCGCGGCGTGCCCGGCATGCATGGGCTTGCTCATGGCTTCCGACCGGAACGCCTGCTGGAGCCCGGCGGCGAACGTTCCTACGGTGCCCAACGCGTTCATGAACTGCTCGCGGTCGCAGCCGAGCACCGTCGCGGCCGCTGCGGCGGCGCCAAAGCAGCCGACGGTGCCGGTGGTGTGCCAGAACTTGTAGTGCGAAGGCATGACCGCATCCCCGATGCGCGTCGAGACCTCGTAGCCTACGATTACACCGCGCAGAAACCGCTCACCGCTCGCGCCCTGCGTTTGTGCGGCGGCGAGCGCTGCGGCGATCACCGGCGCGCCAGGGTGATACACGGCGTCGCGCCAGATGTCGTCGAACTCCACTGCGTGAGAAGCTGCGCCGTTGACGAGCGCAGCCGCGCGCAGCGTGGCGCGGCGTCCCGAGCCCAGGCGCGCCTTCCCGCGATCGAGCTCCTCCGCGAGCGCCTGCTCGAGGAGCGTCGCGGGCGGCACGCGGCTCCCGGGCAGGAGCGAGGCGTACCAGTCGATCACCGCGCGCTTCGCGTGGTGAATGACTTCCGGCTTCAGATTCGCGGTCTGTTCCTTGACCGCGTAGTCAGCGATGGTTTGCAGCAGCATGGTGGTTCTCCGGAGAGCGGGGCAGATAAGGCGACTCAGGTGAAGCGGCTCAGACAGGGCGGCTCAGACAGCGAAGCCTGAAGTATAGTGAACTTCCGATAGCCCCACTCGCGCTCGAGCTATGCCGCGCTGCGTGGCGGCCACTTGAGGACTGGCGTCATTCGAGCACGACGCCGGTTTCGCGGAGGTGGCGAATGATCTGCTCCCACTTTGCGATTTCCAGCCTCAGGAAGTCGGCGAGAGCCCGCGGTCCATTTATCGCCTGCTCCATGCCTTCCTGGACAAGTGTTGCTTTCACGGCCGGATTCTCCGCCGCCATGCGGACTTCATTGAAGATCCTTTCAGCGATGGCCGTCGGCGTGTTCCTGGGCGCGAACAAGGCAAACCACTGAAGGGACTCGAATCCCGGCACGCCGGACTCCGCTACGGTGGGAACTTCGGGAAACACGGCCGAGCGCCTGGCGCCGGTGACGGCAAGCGCTCGCAGGCGCGATGCTCTTACATGGGGCAGAACCGGGATCGCCGTGGTGACGACCAGCTGCACGCGGCCGCTCATCGTATCGATTACTGCAGGTGGGCCGCCCTTGTACGGGACGTGCACCATGGCAATGTCGGTGGCGCGGTTGAGCAGCTCGATCGTCAGATGATGGATCGAGCCGATCCCTGGCGACGCGAAGAGAAGCTCTCCGGGCTTGGCCTTTGCGAGGCTGACGAGCGCCTGCACCGACGTGACGGGCAGCGCGGGATGGCTCGCGACGACGAGTGGCGCAATCGCGACGAGCGTCATGGGAACGAAGTCATGCACCGGGTCGTACAGGCGCTTTTTCGCGAGGAACGGGACGATGGAGACACTACCTCCACCGCTGAAGAGCACCGTATAGCCGTCGGCGGGCGAAGCCGCGACGATCTGTGCCGCAAGGACGCCGGCCCCGCCCCCGCGATTGTCGACGATGACGGACTGTCCCAGCGATTCGGAAACCTTCGGCATGATGACGCGCGCCATCACGTCGGGAGCCGTACCCGGCAGCCCTCCGATGACGAGCCTGACGGGCTTCGCGGGGTAAGGCTGGCACCGCGTGGACGGGCTCGCCGCCAGTGCAAGGGTTGCGCACCCTAACGCAACCGATCGAAACAGCGCCGTCCTCATGCGCGTGCCTCCTGCAGGTCGCCGCCGCCGCAACGCTCGCCGGGTGCCTGCTTTCCGGGCACCTTACGCCCGAGGCCCGGGCGCGGCAAGCGCGCTTCCGCCGCCGCATCCGGGCCACCCTTACGCCATCACGAGCAATCCATCCACCGCCACCACGCCCTCGGGCTTGACGATCAAAGGATTGATCTCCGCTTCCTGTACCGCCGGGGCGAGATATGCGAGCTGGGAGAACGCCGCCACGGCCCGGGCAAGCGCGTCGCAATCCCCGCGCTGCATCCCGCGATAGCCGCGGACGACGGCGAGCCCTTTCACCTCGTCGATCATGCAGCGCGCTTCCTCTACGCTCACCGGTGCGAGGCGAGATGTGAAGTCCTTGTAGATCTCGGCGAGGACGCCGCCGATCCCGAGCACCACCACCGGGCCGACCTGCGGGTCGCGCTTGAAGCCGACGATGACCTCTGCAAGACCCTTCACCATTTGCTGCACAAGCACGCCTTCGATGCGGGCGTCCTTCCGATAAGCGCGCGCGTTTGACAGTATTTCGTCGTGCGCTGCCGCAAGTTCCTCGCGGGATTGCAAATTGAGCCGCACGGCGCGCGCTTCGGTCTTGTGCAGGATGTCGGGCGAGAGGATCTTGGCTGCGACCGGAAACTCGATATCGACCGCTTGTCCGCGCGCGGCGATCACGGCGGTCGTTGCGGGCGTGACGCCGAGCGCAGCAAAAATCTTGCACGCCTCGTATTCGTTGAGCCGCGTGGCCGCGCTTGCCGCGAGCACCTTCCCTATGGCATCCAGTTTCGCCCGGTCGGGCGCGGGAAATTCCAGCGGAGCCCTCCAGTCGCGCCAGGCACGCACGGCGTCGGCACAGGCCTCGGGCGTGCGGAATCCGGCGACGCCTGCCGCGCTCAGCAGCTGGAGCGAGCGCTCCGCGTGCGGCGCGAGGAAGGCCGCGAGGACCTTGCCGCGTCGATCCGCCTCGATGACCGGCGCAACCGCGACTTCCGGATGGAACTGGGCCGAGCTGCCCGCGACGGCCAGAACCATCTCGCAATGGTCGGACGCAAGCAGCTCGTTCAACACCGCGCTGTAGATCTCCTTCTTCGCGCCCGCGAGCGTCAGATCGGTGATGCGCGCCTTGTTGATACTGATGTTCTTGCGCGCGAGGGCCGCGATCACCTGCTCGGTCGGCTGCACCACGTCCACCCCGTAAGTCCCGAGCCGGTCCACAACGGCGGCGGCCCCGCCGCCGGTCGTGGTCATGACCGCGACACGGTGACGCGTGCGGGGCCTCTCGTTCGCTATCAGCGGCGGCAGCTCGAAGAGCGTTTCCAGCACGTCCACACGCAGCATGCCGTGCGCGCGGAAAAACGTGTCGGCCAGCTCGTCCGATCCGGTCATTGCTCCAGTGTGCGAGGCGGCGAGATCCTGTCCGACTTCCGAGCGCCCGAGCTTGTAGACGACGACGGGCTTGCCTGCGGCGTGTGCACGGCGCCCGGCGCGGGCCAGGTGCTCCGCGTCGCGTATCGTTTCCATGAACAGGAGGATCGTGCCGGTGTGCGGATCGTCGACCAGCATGTCGGCGAGCTCGCCGACACCAATATCGGCCTCGTTGCCGACGGAAATGAGCTTGGAAAAGCCGACTCCGCGCCCCAGTCCACGCGAAAGCAGGCCGCCGGTCATGCTGCCGCTTTGCGACACGAGCGCCAGCGGACCTGGCTTGATGTCAGCCTGCTCCAGCACAGCGTTGACCGAAATCGCGAGATGGGTCTGGCTGCTGAAGAGGCCGATGCAGTTCGGCCCGATGAGGCGTACGCCTCCGGCCCGCGCGATGGCGAGCAACTCGTCCTGGGCGCGGCGCCCTTCCGCGCCCGTTTCGGCGAAGCCGTCGCTGTAGATGGTCACCACGGGCACTTTTTTGGCCACGCACTGCTCGAGCGCGGCCTTGACCGATTTCGCCGGCACCATAATGAACGCATGATCGACCTCCCCGGGTACTGCGGTGACTTCGGGATAGGCCTTGGCGCCGAGGATCTCGTTGCGCCCGGGGTTGATCGGAAAAATCGTTCCGGGGTAGCCGTACTTGCGGAGATAACGCTGCGGGCGGGAAGTATTCTTCGCCGCGTCTCCGGAGGCGCCGATCAGCGCTACCGAGCGCGGCGAGAATACGGCCTGTGCGAGGCGTTCCTGAGATGTCACATCAGGCGCGTAATAGCGGACGCAGCGCGCGCGCGTCCTTCATCCGCTCGCTGGCCCAGACCGCGTCGCACAGTTTGCGCGTGCGCGCCTTGCCCAGTATCGGCGCCATCAGGTGATACGCCTTTTCGTCCACCTCCGCGCGCGTCATGGGATTCTGCGCGGTTCCGCGAACGGCCTTAGTGTGATGCTTCAGTTCCCGCCCGTCCTTGAGGCGCAGCTCGATGATGCCTTGCCGTGAGGGCAGCGCGCGCGTCAACTCCTCGTCGCCGTGCAGCTCGACGCGGCTCCGTACCGCCAGCACTTTGGGGTCGCGCATGCGCTTTTCGTCGTGCGCGGACTCGAAGGTGACGATGCCGTCGATCAGCATCACTGAGACCATGTGCTGCAAGCAGATGTCGGGCATGTTGCGGTTGTCGGTCGTGTTCGCGCCCTGCTTGGCGACACGCACCACTACTTTCTCCACGTCGTCGGCCTTGAGCTTGTGGGCGCGGATGAGATCGAGCAGGGAATCGAGCGGCGCCTGAATCGGCGAGCCCACCGACCAGCGCTTGATGTTCGTGTTCATCATTTCGTAAGTCGTACCGAGCCCGCTCGCCAGGCGCTCCGGTTCGGGCGCCTTGCCGATGCGGAGAGCCTCGTCGTTCTTGACGAAGAAATTGCGCTCCCCCGTGAAAACGTCTTCCACGCCCGTGAATCCCGCGGACACCATCGCCGCGGCAACAACGCCGTTGCGCGCGGGCATGCCGCCAAAATCGAACGCTTTCTCGATGTGCTCCTCGTCCCGCATCCAGCACGAGACGCCCGAGCACTGTTGGGCGGCATAGGACAACAGCCAGCGCGCGCGGTCAGCATTGACCCCTGCCAGCGCGCCCGCCGCAGCCGCTGCGCCGAACGTCGGTCCCATGCTGTGTGTGGAATGTCCGGCGTCGCGGAAATCGTAACCGTGAAGCGCCATGTTGACGCGGGTGCCGACGTCGTAGCCCAGCGCCACGGCGCGCAGCAGAGCGGTGCCGTTGCGCCGCTCGCGCTCCGCCATCGCCAGCGCAGCGGGCACGATGGCGCAACCCGGGTGGCACAGAGAAGGCGCATGCGAATCGTCGGTTTCGTCGGCATGACCGAGCATGCCGTTGGCGAGCGCCGCATACTCCGCGGTCGTGACGACGCTGGAGCCGATCACGCAGGCTTCCTTCGCGCCGCCGAGTTTTTTCGCATAAGCAATGGCCTTTTCACCGGGCAGCAGGCGCGAACCCGAAACCATCGCCGCGATCGTGTCGAGGAGATGATGCTTGGTCGCCTCGGCCACTTCCTTGGGCAACGGCCTTTTCAGCGCGCCCGCGATGTACTCGGAGAGCTCCCGCATCACCGGGGAAACCTCGGCTTTGGTCTTCCTTTCCTTCACCCTCTCACCTCCTCTGGAAGTGACTGATGATGCGTGACTGGTGTTACGTGACTGATGATACGTGACTGGTCAA
>DATFWO010000100.1:0-8335 GCA_035259205.1 Burkholderiales bacterium
CGTCCCACTCGGGTTGCGGCCAGGACGGTCGTCTGCTTCGTTGCCCGGCTTGACCATATCGACATATGGCCTGCGCCGTGCGCCTCGCATACGGTCCGTCCTGGCCACAACGCATCACGCGCCTATATATGAAATAGGTTCTAACCATTTAGACAAGCAATGCGGCAGCGTGGGTTCACTGTATCGCAGTCGCCGGTGCGGGAACTTCCGGACGAATCGGCGTGCGACGGCGGAGCATGAGATAGAGAAAGAGTATTCCCGCCGCGGCCAGCAAGTGCTTCAGGGTATGGCCGCTCAGGGTTTGCGAGGTAAGCGCGTAGATCTCCCGGTCCTGGAATTCCGCGGCCTTGGCGAGCGTGTAGCAGGCCAGCGCGTATGCGAGATATGCCCGGCAGGTGTGCCGTGGGGCGTAGGCGATCAGGACGAAAACGATGGCGACGAGCGGCGCTGCCTGCACCCAGACATAGCTGCGCAGATCATCCGTGTAGACCCACCATGCAACGCTGCCGATTCCTATCGTCAACGCTGGAGCGAGCAGGATGCGCTCGAGCCCGGCTCCTGCGTGTTCGCTCACAACGGCGACCAGCAAGCCCATGAGCGCAATGGTTATGGGCACGCGATCCCACACCAGGGTCGCGTTGTTGGGGCTCCAGTGGTAATACGCAGAGCCAAAGAAGACGAGCGTCACTCCCACGAAAAACACCAACCAGGAGCGCGCTCCGCCCGTAACCGTCCTGCCGCCGCACAGCAGCAGGCCTGCGATGCCGAGCAGCAGGAATGGCAGATTCGACGCCGTGTCGAGGAAGTTGGGAATGCCCAGATACGTTCGGGTATCGACCAACGCATGGAATTTGGCATCCTGCGGCATCCGTGGGCGGGTCAGTATCAATGCCAGCGGGACCAGCACCAGTCCCATCAAAGTCCACTCACGCCAGTTGCGCTTATCGTGTGACATGACCGCAAACCCGGACAGAGCGTCGGCGCTACAGCTACATTCCGCGGCGCGCACCAGCGCTTCGTTGCGGGCTGAACGCGGCGGATGCTCGAATTCCCATGCTGATTCGCGCCCCCATCCTTCTCAAGAAAAATGCTGAAAGCCCCGCTCTCTCATGGTTAGCGGCCTGCCACCGGCGTCCAGCACCCTTACCAACGGGTCGCCACGGCGCGGCCGCACGACGCTCCCGATGCGTGTCAATTTGATCCGATAGCGCGCGGCAAGCGGCGCGATCGTGGTTCGTCGGCTCGGGCTTGCGGTAAAGCACAGCTCATAATCATCGCCTCCCGCAAGCAGCGCCGACAGGGCCGCCGGAGACTTCAGTTGCCGATCCATGGCCGGTGAGCGCGGCACGAGCTCTAACTCGACCCTGGCCGCCACTCCCGAGCGCTCGCAGATGTGGCCGAGGTCCGCGAGCAGGCCGTCGGAAATGTCTATTGCGCTGCGCGCGATGCCGCGCAGCGCCGCCCCCAGAGCGACGCGCGGAATTGGCGTGTGCAGTCTGGTTTCGAGCAGTGCTCGCTCGCGCCGAGCCAGCCGTATCCTTCCCTTGATCGCGGCCAGTGCCAGCGCTGCGTTGCCGAGCATCCCCGATACCCACACATCGTCGCCGACCTTGGCACCGTCGCGCCGGAGCGCCGCCCCGTTCGGCACTTCGCCCAGTATCTGCACGCAGATCGCGAGCGGGCCTTGCGTCGTATCACCGCCTATGAGGTCCACCCGGTACCGGCGCGCAAGACGGAGGAAACCGCCCGCAAAAGGGGTGAGCCAGCGCGGATCCGCGCGGGGCAGCGCGAGCGCCAGCGTCGCCCATCGCGGTGTTGCACCCATTGCCGCCATGTCGGAGAGATTGACCGCGAGCGCCTTGTGGCCGAGTTGCTCCGGGTCTACGTCCGCAAAAAAATGGCGGCCGGCAACGAGCATGTCGGCCGACACCACCAGTTCCATGCCGCGCCGCACACGCACCAGCGCCGCATCATCACCCACGCCCAGCACGGCGCCGTGCGCCGGCCGCATGAAGTAGCGGCGGATCAGCTCAAACTCGTTCAGCATGCGCGTTCTCCGCAGTGCAGCGGCAGTGCCGATTCTAGCGGACGGCGACGAGCAACGCGCGCAGATCCTCGTAGAAGCCGGGATGCTGCGCGATGAAAGCGTCCCGGCCTGTCAGAAACTCGCGGTACGCATCGTTCGCTTCCCCGGCAGCGATGCGGCGGCCCAGCCTCCCGTGCGCCACGCCGCCGAACATGTCGGCGAGCATCACGTTGCCCACCTCGTAGTTGAAATGCTCCGGGTCCTGCCAGTAGACGGGGGCACGGCCGGCAATAGTCTCTCCCGTCACCTCGTTGAAACCGAGAAAATCCCACAGCTCGACGTTGCCCCGCGGCGCTTCCTCGGCTATAACCTGCGCGATTGCTCCCACGCGCGCCCAGTGCTCGTCGCCGCGGCCGCACAGCAGATCGAGCTCGAGGAACATTGCGTGCTGGGGATAAGCAACGATACGCAGCTCTATACCTCGCGCAGTCGCCTCGCGGATCACCGACCGCAGTCCCGAGAGATCGAGGTTCCTGGCCGGCGCGATGGCCGCCGGCGCTATCGTTCCGGACTGCGGCGGGACCTTCGGTATTCGTCCCGCTGCGCACGCCTTCTGGTCATGGTTTCTGTTGCGAAGAAATTCGCGAAACCGGGAATCTACTCCCGGCATGCCCCGTGCGTAGAGGAAGCGCCCGTCGCGGGTGTGGCTGGAGCGAGCCCTGTTCTGCTGGAGCACCGTGCGCAGAGATTTGTCCAGCACACTGAGCGAGAGCAGCAGCTTGGCCTCGGAGAACCCGCTGATCTCCGTCAGCCGGCCGGCGCAGTCGCGCGGCGCCGGGAGGTCGCTCACGGAGATGCCGATCACGGCGCGCTTGACCTCGGTCGCGCCCAGCGCAAAATCGAAGTGACATTGCACCAGCTCCCAGCTGGCCCCCGCGAATGCGAAGTTGTAGGCACGCAGCGCGCCGCGTGCGGTCAGGTCCGGACTCGCGGCATCGAAGCCGATCTCGGCGAGCGAGTTGCCGAGCACGATCGCCTGCGGCCGGTACCGCGCGAGGAGTTGGGGCTTTACGTGGCGCTCGTAGCGCGCGAAGAATGGTTTGTGCGCGTTGAAGCCGTTCAGCTCGGGAGCTCCGAAATACCAGAACGGATCGACCAGCCGGTTGATTGCGGCGCCAACGGCGAGCAGCAGTGCAAGCCCCAGCAGCAGTCCGGTCGTGTAGGCGCGCGCGCTCATCAGAACCGGAAGTACAGGAATTCGGTCGGGGAGGTGAGCGAGAGGACGGCGAGGGCCGCCGCCAGTATCGCTAGCGCCAGCCATGCCGGCGCGGGACGCCAGCGCCACCAGGCGGCCACGCCGGACTGCACGGCCAGCGCCGGACGGTACGCCCGCAGGATTTCCTGGGTATTGGGGGCGAGGAACGCGATGAGCGCGCACACGATGATCCAGTTCACCTGTGTCCCCCCGCCGAACGCGGGCGCGTTCTCGAAGCGCACTCCGTGCTGCGCCAGCCAGGCGCCAGCCGCGCCCAGCCTCTCGAGCCAGCGGGAGGGCAGAATCAACCCGTTGAACCCCACCATCGCCTGCAGTATCGACCAGGCCCGCTCGATCGTGTCGGAGCGGAAGAAGACCCACGCGACGACCGTCGCGAGAAAAGTGACGAGTACCGCGCCTATTCGGGCCGCGCGACCCGCCGCAGGCCTCCATCCCAGGCGCTCGCGCAGTCCCCGCCACGCATGATTCACGAGCAGATACAGCCCGTGCAGCCCACCCCAGGCCACGAAAGTCCAGCTTGCGCCGTGCCACAGGCCGCCAAGGAGCATGGTAATCATGAGGTTGAGATAGCGCCGCGTGGCACCCCGGCGGTTGCCTCCCAACGGCACGTACAGATAGTCGCGGAGGAAGCGCGACAGCGTCATGTGCCAGCGGCGCCAGAAATCGATGATTGAAGCGGCCTTGTAAGGCGAGTTGAAATTGAGCGGCAGCCACACGCCGAACAGGCGCGACAGCCCGATGGCCATGTCCGAATAACCGGAGAAATCGAAGTAGAGCTGGAAGGTGAAGGCGAGCGCTCCGCCCCAGGCCTCCGCGGCGCCGAGCGGCGTGCCCGGCGCGGGCGCGTCGAACACGGGAGAGACGTAGACCGCGATGCCGTCCGCTATCACGGTCTTCTTGAAAAGGCCGATGGAGAAAATCGTCAGCCCGACCGCCATGTTTTCCCAGTTCCAGCGATAAGTCTCCGCGCGGCCGAGTTGCGGGATCATCTCCCCGTGATGCAGGACCGGCCCGGCAATCAGATGCGGAAAATAGGAGACGAACGCGCAATAGTGGGCGAAGCGGTATTCCGCGGCCCGGCCGTGGTACGCATCGGCGAGGAACGCAATTTGCGTGAAGGTGAAGAACGAGATGCCGAGCGGCAGCACCACGTGCGGCAGCGGCAGGCCGGCGTTGAGGTAGTTCAGGTTAGCCACGAAGAAATCGGCGTACTTGTAGTAGCCGAGGAGCAGGAGGTCCGCCGCGACGCCGAAACCCAGGAGGCGGCGCTTGCGCGCGGCATGCGTCTCGCGGACGATGGCGAGACCCACCACGAAATTGAAGACGATCGAGGCGAGGAGCAGGAGCACGTAGATCGGGTTCCACCAGGCGTAGAAGGCGAGCGAAGCCGCCGCCAGCCATCCCGTCGCCCAGGCGCCGTTCTTGCTGCCGATCAGGAAAAAACCGGCCAGCGCGATCGGCAGGAACACGAAAAGAAACGGATAGGAGTTGAACAGCATGGGCCTGGGCGCGTCAGCCTGCGGGCGCCAACGGGCACCCGCCGCGACGGCGACTGAGAGCAGCGGAATTGCTCGTCACCATGCGCGCAGGGCAAAAAAACGGGGACGGCGCACCGCCCCCGGCTCCGGTCAATCTCCCAGTCATGCGATCAGCGATTTCCGGCGGCGCGCCGCGCCTGGTCTTCCTGCCACTTCTTCTTCATGGCATAGGGGAACCAGAAGTCGACGCCGGCAAAAGCAAGAAAAAACAGCGCCAGCCAGGTCACCGTATCCCGCTCGAGAAACCCCGGTCCCTCGACCAGGACATAGAGGCCGAGGAACGTATTGATGACGCCCGCCAGGTAGAACATCATGATGCGTCTTCGCAACCGCTCGTCCATCGCAACCTCTGTGACTTGGGACTGGACCAGGAACTGGACAGCTCGTGTCCCGGGTCTCTAGTCTCTAACCGCCTCCGCGGGCCGGAGCTGGCCGGCGAGCTTGTCGAGTACCCCGTTGACATATTTGTGGCCGTCGGTGCCGCCGTAGCTCTTCGCCAGTTCCACCGCCTCGTTGATGACGACGCGGTACGGCACGTCGGGCCGATGCTTGAGCTCGTAGCTGGCGAGGAGCAGGATCCCGCGCTCGACCGGGCTCAACCTCGAGAACGCGCGGTCGAGGAACGGAGTGATATCGCACTCGAGCTCCGGGGCAGCCGCAATCGTCCCATCGAGCAACGCCTTGAAATAGTCTGCGTCAATCTTGCCGAAGCCGGTGGCCTCCGCAAGCTGCCCGGCGATGGTCGCCGGATCGGTTCCGGCAAGCTGCCACTGATACAGCCCCTGCAATGCGAATTCGCGCGATCGCTTCCGGCTGGTCTTCATGCGCAAAAAATACCGCAATCGCGGATCGACGCAGATAAACGCGGATGAGCCTTCGCTCTGACATACGGATTTCTTCCTGACCGGTCGGTGTTCATCTGCGTGTTCTGCGCGTTCAAACGCCTTACTCGATGCGCTTCAGAAGATTGGCCATCTCGATTGCGGCTTCGGCGCATTCCTCGCCCTTTGTCGTCACGCGCGCCATCGCCTCGTCCTCGCTGTTCGTCGTGAGCACTCCGTTGGCGATCGGCACGCCGCTATCAAGCACCACCGAGTTGATACCGCTCGCCGATTCGTTGGAGACCACTTCGAAATGATAAGTCTCGCCCCGGATGACGGCACCCAGGGCAATGAGGGCGTGGAATTTTCCCGTGTTCGCCATTTTCTGCAGCGCGAGCGGAATCTCCAGAGCGCCGGGCACGGTAACGATGCGCACGTCGGACTTGCGCACGCCACGCGTTGCGAGCTTCGCGATACAGCTTTCCAGCAGGCCTTCACCCGCTTCCTTGTTGAAGCGGGAGACGACGATGCCGATGCGCAGACCCTGCCCGTCAAGGTCCGGTTCGAGCTCGTGAATGTCGGTGTAGCGGGCCATTCAAATACGGTGAGCGGTAAGCAGTGAGCGGTGAGCGATTAGCCAACGGCCTCGAGAATTTTATCCGCTTACTGCTTGCCGCTTACCGGGGGCTGGAGGTAGCCGACAACCTCCAGCCCGAACCCCGCCATGCTCGGCATGCGACGCGGCTGCGCCATCAACCGCATCCGCTTGACGTTCAGATCTCTCAAGATCTGCGCGCCGATGCCGAAATTGCGGAGCGCGACGGCAGGCGTCGAGCGCGCCTCGCGCGCGAGCGGACGAGCGCGTTCGAGGAGCTCCTGCGCTGTTTCCTGGCGGTGCAGGAGCAGGAGCACCCCGCATTCGGCGCGCGCGACGGTCGCGAGCGCCTCGTGGAAGTTCCACGAATGGCTGGTGCCGTGCACGTCGAGCAGATCGATGAGCGAGATTGGCTCGTGTACCCGCACCAGCACTTCGCGCTCCGGTGCCGGTTTTCCCTTCACCAGCGCGAGGTGGGTTTCGCGCCCGATCCGGTCGTTGTAGGCATGCAGCCACAGCCGGCCGTGTATGGTTTCGATTTCGCGCTCCGCCACTCGAGTGACGAGCGACTCGGTACGGCTGCGATACTGGATCAGATCGGTAATCGTGCCGATCTTCAGAGCGTGGGCTGCCGCAAACTCGATCAGGTCGGGCAGGCGCGCCATCTCGCCGTTGTCCTTGAGAATCTCGCAAATGACGGCCGCGGGCGAGAGCCCTGCCAGCCGCGCCAGATCGCAGCCCGCCTCGGTATGCCCGGCGCGCACCAGCACCCCGCCGTCCTGCGCCATCAGCGGAAAGATATGTCCCGGCTGCACGAGGTCCTGCGGGCTCGCATCGGCGCGGATCGCGACTTGCACGGTGCGGGCGCGGTCGGCCGCGGATATGCCGGTCGTCACGCCTTCGGCGGCCTCGATGGATACCGTAAAGTTGGTGCCGAGGGACGATCGATTGTGGCTCACCATCAAGGGCAGATTCAATTGCCGGCACCGCTCTTCGGTCAGGGTGAGGCAGACGAGCCCGCGGCCGTAGCGGGCCATGAAATTGATCGCCTCAGGCGAAACGAATTCCGCCGCAATGAGCAGATCGCCCTCGTTCTCCCGGTCCTCCTCGTCGACCAGCACGACCATCCGCCCGGCACCGAGATCGGCGACCAGATCGGTGATCGGACTGATCGCCGTGTCCTGTCTGGAAGTCATGTCAAAATCCGGTGCTCAGGGCAGGCCGGGAATATGGCTCTGTGATCGACGAGCTATGCTTGCTCGGGGCGAACAGGATACCGCTAAAATGACCGGTGCGAAAACTGCAGGACCCACTGAAATCGCTACGGTCCACGTTCATCGGGGGTTCGTATGTGGCAAAGAGAGTGCACGCTGGGGAAGAAGACTCAAGGCCGCGCCGCCAGGCTGGCGCCGGGATGGCAGTTCCTGGCTGCGACGCTCGGTGCCATAATGTGGCACGCAGCGGCCGCCCAGTACTTGCCTCCGCCCACACCCTCGCGACCGCCTTCGGACGCGCCGTCGGGCTCGCCAACGGCCAAGCCACACCGCCCGAGCGGCCCCCCGAAAACGATCATCGTAACCCGCGAAACGCAGGACCTCTATCGGATCGCTTCCGGCCCTTTATACTTCAAGACGCTCAACTGCTACGAACAAACATACGCTGATCGAGCCGACCTGCAGCTCATCAGGGGCTTCAAGGGCGGCACTGTGGTCTTCCGCTCCGGCCGCACCTGCACCATAGATAAGTTCTTTCGCGACGTCGATCCTTATTCTCTGGATGGCTTCTGGCCTGGGCAGTCGTGAGCGATCGTCAGCGTCTTTCGGACGCCGACCGCCAGGCGGTGCTCAGTCGCATCTCGTTTCTCATTTTTTCCTGCGGGAATGAGGCCTGGAACGCGCCGAAGCGACATTGCGGGATTCGGTGAGGCGCTCGAGATGGCGCGCGATAAGGTCCACCTCGACATTCACACGGTCTCCCGTACTCAGATTGCCGAGATTGCTGGCAGCGAGCGTATGTGGAATCAGATTCACGCCGAACCGGGCGCCATCCACCTCGTTGACCGTGAGGCTCACTCCGTTC
>DATFWO010000101.1:0-2670 GCA_035259205.1 Burkholderiales bacterium
GCGAGGCGCACGGCGCAGGCCATATGTCGATATGGTCAAGCCGGGCAACGATGCAGACGACCGTCCTGGCCGCAACCCGAGTGGGACGGGGCGGAGAGCAACGGCCCGTTGCCGTTGCTCAGCGCCCTTGGGCAGGTGGACAAAGCGCAGGCGACAGGCGCCTGCTCAGGGGCGCATCTCTTTGTCGGGAGCCCTCGCAATATCGACATATTGCTTCGGGCTCTCCTCCTCGACCTGCATCCCACATCGCCTCCGTCGCACACGTGCCTATTATTGAGATAGGTTCTAGCTACATGCACTCTGCCACCAGCCTGAGCGCTGCGACATCCGCCTTCATCAGGATCATCGTGCCGACGCTCCCGCGGCGCGCTGCCGCCTTCCACGCTTCGAGCCGGTCGCGTATGCGCGGGGCTGGCCCCACGAGCGCCACCGTATCGACCAGCCGGTCGGGGACGGCGGCGGCCGCTTCGAGCTTCTTCCCGCCGAGATAGAGATCCTGGATCGCCGCGGCGTCCCTTTCGTAGCCCAGCCGCACGGCGTAGTCGTTGTAGAAGTTCCTGCTGCGCGCGCCCATGCCCCCGATGTAGAGCGCGAGCCACTCTTTGACGGGTTGCCGGCAGGCATCGAGGTCGTCGCCGACGACGACGGGCACGAACGGCGCGATGTCGAATTTCCGGAAATCCGCAGTCCGTCCGGCGCGCTGCATCCCTGCGCGCACGTGAGGCTCGATCAGGTCGGAGCGCTCCGGGTCCATGAGCAGCGGCAGTACCCCGTCGCCCACTTCCCCCGCGCAGGCAAGCCCGGCCGGGCTTATCGCTGCAGTGTAGATCCGCATGTCGCGCCGGCCGTGCAGGATGCTCTTGAGGGGCTTGCCGAGCCCGGTTGAGCCCGGGCCGGTGTATGGGATCTGGTAATGCTCGCCCTGGTGCGTGAGCGGCGCTTCGCGCGCGAGCACGGCCCTGACGATGGCCACGCACTCGCGCATGCGGGTCAGCGGCTTGCCGTACGGCACGCCGTACCAGCCCTCGACCACCTGCGGCCCCGACGGCCCCAGCCCGAGGATGAAACGCCCGCCCGTCAGCTGGTCGAGCGTCATCGCCGTCATGGCCGTCATCGCGGGGGAACGCGCCGGCACTTGCAGGATGGACGATCCGAGCTTTATTCGCGTCGTCTGTCCGCCGAGCCACGCGAGGCGCGTCACGGCGTCGACGCCGTACGATTCGCCGCACCAGGTCGAATCGAAGCCGAGCCGTTCCGCCTCGCGCACGAGCTCGATGATGGCCGGTCCGTCGGCGCCGGCGGTCGTCAATCCCAGACGCAGTGTCATTTGCGCTTCTCCTTCGGCAGATCAGACAGGAGTACCCCGGAAATCATATACTGGCCCCATCGACCGAAGGAGTCATGCAATGACCAACGCCAAAGGGCCTTTGAACGGCATCCGCGTGATCGATCTGGGTCGCCATCAGGCGGGACCGCGCTGCGCGCAGGTGCTCGCGCGTCTGGGCGCGGAAGTCATCAAGATCGAGCGCCTGGGCGGCGAGGAGACGCGCTATCACGGGCCCTGGGTGCGCAGGCAGAGCGCCTACTGGGTCCAGTACAACAGCGGCAAGAAGAGCGTGAGCATGGACTTGCGCAAGGAGGAAGCGAAGGAAGCGCTGCGCCGGCTGATCAAGGTTTCCGACGTGCTGGTGCAGAATTTCCGCCCCGGGACGATCGAGAAGATGGGCTTCGGCTACGAGGTGCTGAAGGCGCTCAATCCCCGCATCATCATGGTCAACATTTCCGCCTACGGGCAGTTCGGCCCCTATCGCGACCAGATCGGCTACGACCCCATTGGCCAGACCATGGCCGGCATCGCCATGGTTACGGGCGAGGAAGGCATGCCCCCGGTTCGCGCCGGAGTCCCGATCATCGATCGCACGACCGCGCTGCATTCGGCGATCGGCACGCTGGGCGCGCTCTTCGAGCGCAGCGTTTCCGGAGTAGGGCAGAGCCTCGACGTGTGCCTGGCGGACTCCGGCTACAGCCTGACCGAGATTCCTATCACCGCGTATCACGGGGCCGGCGTCGAGCCGAAGCGCGGCGAGTCGTCGGCGCCGCCGAGCGGCATGTACCCGTGCAAGGACGGCTGGATACTGATCGCTGCAGGAGACCAGCACCACTGGCCCCGGGTGTGCGACGCCCTTGGCAAGCCCGAGTGGCAGGCCGATCCACGCTTCACCACCCGCCGCGAGCGCAGTAAACATACCGCGGTCGTGAAGCAGGCGATGGGTGAGCTGCTGGCTGGCATGACAATGAAGGACGCCATCGCCCACTTCACGCGCCACGACGTCACCGCGGCGCCGGTGAACAACATCGCGCAGGCGGCGCAGGATCCTCACCCCTGGGAGCGCCGGGCGCTGGTCGAGGTCCCCGATTTCCTGGCGGGGACCATTGCCGTGTCAGGCGATTTCTGGCACTTCAGCCGCACGCCGGCCGTCGTCGGCTCGACCCCCAGAGTGGGCGAGCACAACGAGGAGGTGCTGGGCGATCTCCTGGGTTATTCCAGGGATGAGATGGCCAAGCTCTATGCCGATGGGGTGATCGGAAACGCGAACGAATACGAGAGGCTGGCGGGGTGATTGGACTCCGCCATGACGACGCTCCGCTGGTGACCAGTCACGCTTTTTT
>DATFWO010000102.1:0-15784 GCA_035259205.1 Burkholderiales bacterium
CTCCATCACGTCGGGTTTGCTCATCGGCAACTCTTCCACGTGGTAGCTGTAATACACCTTCTGGTGGAGGCGCTCGACCTCGTTCAGCGCCTCCAGCGCGTAGTAGATCCGCGCATGTGGCGCCCAGCTATCCCGGAAGATCACCGGCATGCGGCGCAGGGCGACATCGGCCGGCTTGCGCTTGATCCAATCTTCCAGCGCGGGCTGCAACGCATTGCAGTGGGGACACGCATACCAAAAGAAATCGATGACTTCGATCCTGTCGCCGGTCTCGACGGGCTGCGGCTCTATCACCCGATATTCGATGTTCTGGCGGACGCGCAACTCCTGCCCAAAGACCGGGCGACCGAGCGCGGCGATCGGCACCGAGTGCATGGCGAGGAGAATCATCCGCCGGCGGTTCATCGCTGAGCGCTCCCAGCTCCTACTTTTCCGGCGCGCGGCTTGGCGCGCGCCTGTGCGATCAGCTGGTCGAGGCTCTGCAGGAACCTTTCATAGTTGATGCTCCCGTCCGGGTTGCCGTTGCCCTTCATGGAAGGGGCGATGAGATAACGTCCGTCTACGACCAGAACCGGCGTATAGGGAACGTCATAGTTGCGCGTGAGGTCGACCGCCCGCTGGGTGCGGCTTGTGACCGCGAACGAATTGTAAGCGTCCTCGAACTTCTTCCGGTCCACACCCTTGGAGGCTACCCAGTCGAAGAGAGGCTTTGGATCGCGCGACAGGAATCTCGGATCGAGCGCGTGCTCTTCGTGTATCGCGGCGAACAGCTCGTAGTGAAGCTTGTCGAGCAGGCTCATCGCTTCGATCGTGTAATAGGTACGCGCGAGCTGCAGCCAGGAATCCTGGAGCACCGCGGGAATACGCCTGAATTCGACGTCAGCCGGCTTTTTCTTGAGCCACCCCCTGAGGGCAGGTTGCAGCGCGTTGCAGTGCGGGCAGGCGTACCAGAAGAACTCGATGACTTCGACTTTCTTTCCGCTTTCCGTCGGCTGAGGCGTATCGATCTGGTCGTAATGAGTGCCTTTTACGAGCTGCGCTGCCGCCGTACCACAGAGCGCAAGAGAAAAGGCCATGAATGCAAGCCCCTGTTTTATGAATTCCATCCAATCTCCGTTTTCGTCTATCTGGGCCGCGCCGCATCCTGAACCTTGATCAGCGTGGTGTCGTAACCGTTCTGCTTCAGGGTGTCGCGTGTCCGGTTGAGTTCCTCGATGCTTGCATAGGGGCCGATACGCACACGATGCCACACCCCTTTGTCCGGCAGCGTTGCCGACTGCACTGTGGCCTCTACGCCGATCAGCGCCAGCCGAGCCTTGAGGTTATCGGCGTCGGGTGCATTCTGGAACGCTCCTGCCTGCAGGAAGAACGCTTCCTTCTCTCCTTCCGTTGACGCCTTTTGCGCATCCCTGAACTGCTGATCGGTGGCCGGCTGTTCATAGCCGGGGAGTATCTTGTAGAAATCGAAGCGTGGCTTGCTGTCCGGGGCAACCTTCGCCGCCTTGTCCTCGGCTTTGACCGTGTCCCGGGCATCCCCTCGTGGCGCTGCCTTCGCCGGGGGGGTTGCGCGTGTGAAAGGATTCGGCATCTTGTTGATGTACCAGGCCACGGCGAGCGCGATCGTGAGACCCAGCACCAGCCCGATCAGGATGCCGACAAGGAGCGACCCACCGCTACCGCGCGAGCCGGGACTGTGTCTGACTTTCTTGTAATCCTTCGACATCCGGATATCTTACCTTAGCGCCTGTTTCAAGAGGATCGAATAGCGGCTCGATTGACGCGGAACTCGCTCGAATCGTTCCGCAGGGCAAGTTCCGGATCACATGCTTACGGGCGCTGCAACGCCCAGGAGCGCAAGTCCGTTGCGCAGGACTTCACGGGTCGCCGCCGCGAGTGCCAGCCGCCCGAGTTTCACGCTCTCCTCTTCCACGAGGATGCGCGTCGCGTTGTAGTAGCTGTGGAACTCTCCCGCAAGCTCCCGTAGGTAGAACGCGACGGCGTGAGGGGCAAGATCGCCGGCCGCATCCCTGACCACTTCGGGATATTCCATCAGGCGCCCGAGCAAAGCTGTTTCATGCCCCGCGAGGAGCGAAGAGGTATCGGCGCGCGCCAGTTCGCCCGCATCCCCACCCCACTGGTTCAGGAGACTGCATACTCGAGCATGCGCGTACTGGACGTAGTACACCGGATTCTCCTCGCTCCGAGCGCGCGCCAGATCCACGTCGAATACAAAGTCTGAATCGGCCTTGCGCGACGCCAGGAAAAAACGCACCGCGTCGCGGCCGACCCAGTCGATCAGGTCGCGCACCGTGACATAGCTCCCTGCGCGCTTGGAGATTTTTACTTCCTCCCCGCCACGCATCACCTTCACCAGGCTGTGCAGCACGTACTCGGGATAGTCCGTGGGGATTCCGAGATCGAGCGCCTGCAGGCCGGCCCGCACGCGCGTCACGGTGCTGTGGTGGTCGGTGCCCTGCACGTCAATCGCCTTGCGGAACCCGCGTTGCCACTTGGTGACGTGATACGCGACGTCCGGCACGAAATAGGTATACGTGCCGTCGGATTTGCGCACCACGCGATCCTTGTCGTCCCCATAGTCGGTCGTGCGCAGCCACAATGCGCCATCCTGCTCGTAGGTCTTGCCGCTCGCGATGAGGCCCCTTACCGCAGCCTCGACCTTGCCGTCCGCGTAAAGGCTCGACTCGAGGTAGTAGGTGTCGAACCTAACGCCAAACGCCTGCAGGTCGACGTCCTGTTCGGCACGCAAATACGCGACCGCGAACTTCCGGATCGCCTCGAGGTCCCCGACGTCCGCCCGGCCTGCGATGTATTCGCGTGCGATATCCTCGATGTACTCGCCGTTGTAGGCGTCCGCCGGCCACGTGGTCTCGCCGGGCTTGATATTTCTTGCCCGTGCTTGGACCGAGAGCGCCAGCTTTTCGATCTGCGCGCCGGCGTCGTTGTAGTAGAACTCGCGCGTTACCGAGTAGCCCTGCGACGCCAACAGCGCCGCAATGGCATCGCCAAGCGCAGCCTGGCGGCCGTGGCCAACGTGCAGCGGTCCGGTGGGATTGGCAGAGACGAATTCCACCTGAGCCTGCATGCCGCCACCGAGCCGGGTGCGCCCGTAACGTTCGCCCGCCGCGAGAATGCGGTTCACGACCCGCTGCTTGTAGTCGAGCTTGAGGAACAGATTGATGAATCCGGCCCCCGCGATTTCGGCCCTCTCGAGATCGGGTGCCGATGCAAGCGCCGTCACTAACCGGGCGGCAATCTCGCGAGGGGGACGCTTCAGCACTTTCGCAAGCTGCAGCGCGATGTTGCACGCATAGTCGCCGTGCTGCGCGTGCTTGGGCCGCTCGAGCACGATGGCGACCCCCGCGCTGGCCGGCGCGACAGTCTCCACCGCCGTGGCGAGGATTCCTGCCAGCCGCGTTCTGGCGTCTTCGGGCGCGGTCATGGAAACCCCGCGTCAGAACGAGAATTTGACGGGCGCAACCGCATCTGACGGTGCTGCGGCGACATCCGTGCCGTCATCGGCCGGGGTTCGCAACCTGATGTCGTAGAGCAGGAGGTCGCGGCGGACATTGGGGTCGGTGACCGGCTCGACGCCGTGGAAGGAATTATGGGTCTTGAGAAAGGCGAACAGGGTGTTAGGAACATAGGGCATCGTGTATACGCGGCGGAAACGGTCGAAACTATAATGAGGGCCGCCGGGGCACAGGAAATTGGGGTCTTTCGGAAGGTAGAGCGAGGTCCCCAAATGCGAGCGCGAGTCGTCGGAAGGAAGGTAGAACAGGAACGAAAGAACCTTGGTCGGCGCATCGGTATGCGGACCGAGCGCGTAATTGGTGTAATCCTGTACCAGCAGGGCTTCGTCGTAGAACGACTGCTCGGCAAGATTCCCCAATCGTTGCTCGAGAAACTCCCCGAATTTTGGCACGACCATGGACCCGAATGCGCCGCCTAGCAGCCAGCTCGCAACCCCGTCCCAGAAAGTCCGGAAAGGCTCCGCAACCGCGCTGAGCTTGTCCGGAACCAGCTTCAATACCAAGCGGGTGTCCGAATACGCGCTGCCGACCCGCCCGAGCGCTTTCAGGGTGGTAAACGCTTCTTTCGGGGGAATGCATTCCAGCAGCTCCTTGTAGAAGTCCTCAGGGAACACGTCGTGCACCAGAATGTGCGGAAAGGGAAACGGGCGGATCGGGACGTTGGCGATCCGGTAGAGGACGTGGAGGCTAACGTCGGAAGACATATTCGGCCACTCCCTTGAATGCGCCGCTCTTGCGCTCGGCCGCCGCTACCTGGCTTTGATCATAGGAAAAGCCGAGCGCCGTAAGTTCACCTACCATCTGCATGTGGTCGGGGAGGTTCTGGTTCACTTCGATCAGCAGCGTTTGCACCTTGTGCGCACGCAGTACGTGGCTCGCTCCAGCGATGACCTTGGGCTCGAAGCCGTCCACGTCGATCTTGATGTGATCGGGAGGCGGCACGACGCCCGAGTCGACCAGGTTGTCCAGTCGTGCGGCAATGCAACCCTGGGAGAAGACCGGATTGATCGGCTCGTGCTTGAAGTCCACCCGTTCCCCCAGCGAGTGGCAGGATCCGCCCATACGCAGATCCGTGATGTGCAGTTCGCTGTAGCTCGCCTCATTCGAGAGAGCGAGGCAATAGGCCTTAACCATCGGCCCGAGCCGGTTCAACGCAATATTGCGATTGAGTAGCGCATAGTTCTGCGCTTCCGGCTCGAAAGCGTATACCCGGACGCCCCGCGTTTTCGCCGCCCAGATCGTGTACATGCCCACGTTTGCGCCGACGTCCACGAGCACATCTCCGGTGCGGAATCCTGCAATCCATGCGATCGTGATCGGCTCTTTCTCGAACAACGAATCGACGCGCCACTTGGTAAATGAAGTTGGCGTTGCGAACACGATGTTCACGCCGTCACGGGTGATTTCGCAGCGCGGATTGAGCTGTTCGTACTCGTCGAGCGTGAGCATGAGACGGTTTGCGTGCCAGCTCGAGCCGTAACGGCGTAAAATCGTGAAGTTTATCATGGCATTGACGGCTTTCCCCGCCGATGCGGTTGCGCGTGCGCGAGCACCGCCGGTATCTCGCGCCCGGTCCACAACCGGGAGCCTGCTGTCAAAACTCGATCGGGTCCACATCGAGCGACCAGCGCGCACGCGTTGCGCGTTGCGTAGATAGCTGTCGGTACCAGCCTTGCAGAAATTGCTGCAAATGGCGGCGCGATTCCGCTTGCACCAGAAGTTGCGCGCGCTCCCGGCCCGCGCGTCGCGGCAGCGCCGCGGGCACCGGATCGTAGATTGTGACCGGCGGGACAAGCCGGCGCGCGTTGCGGGCTGCGGTCTCGAGGAAATCGAGCGCGGCCGAGAGGCGGGATGCCTCGGCCCGTAGCAACGCCTGATGGACGTAAGGCGGAAATCCGGCCTGCCGTCGCTCAGCGAGCAGTCCCTCGGCGAATGCAGAGTAGTCGTGCTGCTGGAGTGCCTGAAAGAGCGGGTGGCCGGGGAACTCGGTCTGGATCAGCACGGTTCCCCGGGTCGCTCCGCGGCCGGCGCGGCCAGCGACCTGGGTGAGCAGTGCGTATAGTCGCTCGGAAGCGCGGAAGTCTGCGCTGTAAAGCAAGCTGTCGGCGTTGACCACGCCGACCAGATTCAGGTGCGGAAAGTCGTGTCCCTTGGCGAGTATCTGCGTCCCGACCAGGATATCGATCTCGCGATTCTCGATCTGGCGACGCAAGGCGGGCCACACGTGGCGCCGGCGTATGCTGTCGCGATCGATGCGCACGACGCGCGCCATGGAGAACCGGGCGGCGAGCGCGGCTTCCACGCGCTGAGTGCCCTGGCCCACGGGCGCGAGGTCCTGATTACCGCATTCGGGGCAGGCTGCGGGCAAGGGCACCTCGTGGCCGCAATGATGGCAGCGCAGGCGCCGATCCTTGAGGTGCAGCACGAGCTGCGCCGCGCAGCGGTGGCAACCCGAGATCCACCCGCAGCTTCGGCACATCAATACCGGCGCGAAGCCCCGCCGGTTAATGAAGACCAGGCTCTGATCGCCGCGGGCATGGGAGGCGCTGACTGCGCTCAGCAGCGCCTGCGACAGCCCCTCGCGAGGCCGCTCGGAGCGGGTATCGAGGTACCCGATCGACGGGTGCATAGCGCCGATGCGTTGGGTCAGCCTGAGGAGCCCATAACGACCCGTCACGGCATTGTGGTAGGTTTCCAAGGCAGGGGTTGCGGACGCGAGTATGACCGGCACGTTGCGCTGTTGTGCGCGAACCACGGCCAGATCCCGCGCAGAGTAGCGAAAGCCCTCCGTTTGCTTGAATGAGGCGTCGTGTTCCTCATCGACGATGATGATTCCCAAATGGGGCAAAGGCGTGAACACTGCAAGGCGCGTTCCGAGTACGATGCGAGCCCGGCCGGAGTGCGCGGCAAGCCAGTGAGCCAGACGCTCGCCTTCGTTTAATCCGCTGTGGAGACTACCCACCGGTATCCCGGGAAAGCGTGCGCTTACTAACGCTTCGAGTTGTGGGGTCAGACTGATTTCCGGAACGAGTATCAGCGCTTGCCGACCCTGCGCCAAAACGGCGGCCACCGCATGCAAATAGACCTCGGTCTTGCCGCTGCCGGGAACTCCAAGCAGCAACTGGGCCCGAAATGTTCCGAGGCTCTCGCGGATCCGGGTGACGGCATCAGCTTGCTCCGTAGTAAGCGGCGGGGGTGAAACAGGAACCACCGCGCTGCTCTTGAACCTGGTCGCATCGGTCTGCCTGACCCATCCGGTTTCGATCAATTGCGCGAGCACGCGCGGTGCCCGCGGAGACAGCGACTCGATGCTCGCGTAGTCGAGCGGCCCGGCTTTTAGCCGCTCGATAAGCAATCGCTTGACGGCGGCGCGTGCTGGCACCGCCGCTTGATCGTCAGCCGAACCGAGTTCTGTCAGCGCGTACTCGCCGCTCAACCGGGCCGGCGCCCCGCCACTGGAGCGGCGGAGTCGGGCTGGCAATGCGCCCATCACGACCGTCCCCAACGGGTGATGATAATAGTCGCTGGCGAATCGCAGGAGTTCGAGATCCCGCGCGCCAAGTGCCGGTTCATCGCGCAGCACTTTCAGCACGCGCTTGATCCGGTCCGGTGGAAGCGCGGAGCCGCGAGCGAAGTCGATGATCAGACCGATCGCCGTCTTGTTTCCGAATGGCACGAGCACGCGCAGCCCGGCATCTTCCCGGGTAACGTCCTCCGCCAGATAGTCGAACAGCGTCGCCACCGGCACGTCCAGCGCAACGCGGACGATGACCGCGGCGCCGCTCACGGTGCTGGGGAATCCGAAAAGGCTAGTTCAAACTGATCCATTAGCCAAAATGGAAAAGTCTTTTGAAACTGGCCTACCACCGAGAGAGCTAAGTTGCTTTCTGCAAAGCGCAGACAAGAGCCTTAACCGCTGAAGGAAATTCCTGTTATCAACACGGCGTTGTGGATAAGTCTGTTAATGACGCCTCGCCTGGCGATTCGACCGGCCGGACCTGTTGTAGATGGCACTAGCCATCAATGTACTGTCGACTCTACTGAAATAGCCCAATAATCATCCGGTTATGTCAAAGCATGCCGTTCTTCAAACCACGCGTGTCGTATATGCAACAGGGATCGCCAGAATGTGCATAAGTAACGGCGCTAGCTCCTCGGAAAGCCAGAACTGGCGCGGGTTTTCAGTGATACGACGGACTCAGTTTATGTACCGCTTCGACCAGCACCTGGACGTTTTCGGGGGGCGTAAAGCGCGACACCCCATGCCCAAGATTGAATACGTGTCCGCTACCGTGGCCGTAATGTGCGAGTACGGTCGCCACACCCTCGGAGATCCTTTCTGACCCCGCGAAAAGCATCGCGGGCTCGAGATTGCCTTGCAATGCAACGCGCGCGCCCACTCGCTCGCGCGCCGCTCCCAAATGCACGGTCCAGTCGATTCCAATGGCGTCGCAGCCGGTTTCGGCCATGGCCTCCAGCCACGCGCCTCCTCCCTTGGTGAACAGAATGCTCGGCACACGCGCGCCATCACGTTCCCGCTGCAGCCCGTCCAGCACGCGGTGCATGTAGGCAAGCGAATATTCGCGATACTCGTCATGTCCGAGCGTACCCCCCCAGGTGTCGAAGATCATGACTGCCTGTGCGCCCGCCTGGATCTGGGCGTTCAGGTACGCCGAGACCGCGCGCGTATTCGTTTCCAGGATATGCCGTAACAGGTCCGGGCGGCGGTAAAGCATGGTCTTAAGATGCCGGAAATCTATGCTCGAGCCCCCTTCCACCATGTAGCACGCGAGCGTGAACGGGCTGCCGGCGAAGCCGATCAGTGGCACCGACCCAGCCAGCGCCCTGCGCACCTGAGCCACGGTATCGAGCAAGTAGCGCAGATGCCGGCCAGGGTCAGGCGCGACCAGCTTGTGGATGTCCCGCTCGTCACGCAGCGGCCGCTCCAGGCGTGGTCCCTCGCCTTCCACAAACTGCAGACCGAGGCCCATCGCATCGGGGATCGTGAGAATGTCCGAGAAGACGATGGCGGCATCCAGCCGGTAGCGCGCCAGCGGCTGCAGCGTGACCTCGGTCGCAAGGTCCGGGTTGCGGCAAAGCGCGAGGAAGCTGCCCGCGCGCCCGCGTGTCTCGTTGTATTCTGGCAGGTAACGTCCTGCCTGACGCATCAGCCAGATCGGAGTATGCGTCGTGGGTTGCCGCAGCAGGGCCCGGATGAAGGAGTCGTTCTTAAGCACGAGTGAGCGGTAGGCGGTAAACGGTGGTGACTGTACCGTCCTGGCAACCGTTCACTATTCACTGATCGCTGCTTACCAGCGTCAGCGCGGCAACCCCGAAGAGCCCATCAGGAACTCGTCTACCGCACGGGCGGCCTGCCTGCCTTCCCGGATCGCCCACACGACCAGCGATTGGCCGCGCCGCAGGTCGCCAGCAGCGTAGACCTTGGCGACCGACGTCGCGTATGACCCTTTTCCCTCGGTCGCCGCATGGGCGTTGCCGCGGGCGTCGCGCTCCACGCCGAACTCCTCGAGAGTGGATTGAACCGGCGAGACGAAGCCCATCGCCAGCAGAACAAGATCGGCCGGTAGCTTGAACTCAGTGCCCGGCATTTCCTGCATCCTGCCGTCTTTCCAGTCGAGTCGAACCGCTTTGATCGCCTTGACCTTGCCTTGCTCGCCCACGAATTCCTTGCTGGCAATGGCCCAGTCGCGGTTCACGCCCTCTTCGTGCGATGAGGAAGTGCGCAACCGCAGCGGCCAGTAGGGCCATGCAGGATTGTGGGGTGGATCGTCCGGTTTGGCGAGAAGCTCGATTTGAGTCACCGACTTCGCACCGTGACGGTTCGATGTGCCGACGCAGTCGGAGCCGGTATCTCCGCCGCCGATGACCACCACGTGCTTGTCCGTAGCCCAAAGCTCCGGAATACCGTGATCTCCGGCCACGCGCTTGTTCTGCAGCGGCAGGAATTCCATCGCGTAGTGAATGCCCTGGAGTTCGCGCCCCGGGATCGGCAGATCGCGCGGTTGCTCCGCGCCCCCCGTAAGCACCACCGCGTGATACTCCGCGAGGACTTGTTCGGGGGAGATCGTCTCCTTGGACCAGTCGATCACTCCCACCCCCGGACGGAGCTTGCCGACGAAAACACCGGGACGGAAAGCGACGCCTTCAGCCGCCATCTGCTGCATGCGCCGGTCGATCAGCCATTTTTCCATCTTGAAATCTGGAATGCCGTAGCGCAGCAACCCCCCGATGCGGTCGTTCTTCTCGAATACGGTTACCGCATGCCCGGCGCGCGCGAGCTGCTGCGCACAGGCGAGCCCTGCCGGCCCGGAGCCGACGACCGCCACCCGTTTTCCGGTGACGTGCGCCGCCGGTTGCGCCTTGACCCAGCCTTCGTCCCATGCCTTGTCGATGATCGCGTGCTCTATAGATTTGATGCCGACGGCGTCGCTGTTGATCCGCAGCACGCATGCTTCCTCGCACGGCGCCGGACAAATCCGGCCGGTAAACTCGGGAAAGTTGTTGGTCGAGTGCAGCGTGTCGATTGCGCTCTTCCAGTTTTGCCGGTAGACCAGATCGTTCCAGTCGGGAATGACGTTGTTCACCGGGCAGCCGCTCATGCAGAAGGGAATGCCGCAATCCATGCAGCGGGCGCCTTGGATGCCCGCGGCCTCGTCCGTGAGGCGGGGAATGAACTCGCGATAGTGCTTCTTGCGCGCGTCCTTGGACTCGTGCGGCTCCTCGACCCGGGCGTGCTCCAGGAATCCGGTGATCTTGCCCATATGCGTTAGCGATTTTGCAGGCGCGCCTGGGGCCGGTTGCGGCTGCGCGTGGCACGCCGTCCCGCAACGTCGTGCATCAGGCGGCGATCTTCTTGTTTTTGGCGGCCAGCTCGCCGAGCGCGCGGCGGTACTCGTTGGGGAACACCTTGATGAACTGGGTGCGGGACTTTACCCAGTCATCGAGCAGCGCCCGAGCGCGCGCGCTGCCGGTATAGCGCGCGTGCTGTTCGATCATTTGCTTTAGAATGAGCTCATCAGGTGCGCCCGAGTGCCAGAACTCGCGCGCGACCTTCACTTCCTGTTCCGCTTCCGAAAGCACGGGCTCGAGCGTCACCATGGCGGAATTGCACCGGTTGCGGAAGGCCCCGTCTTCATCGAGTACGTAGGCGATTCCTCCGGACATCCCGGCGGCGAAATTGCGACCGGTCGGCCCCAGGACCGCCACCGTGCCGCCAGTCATGTACTCGCAGCCGTGGTCGCCCACGCCCTCGACCACCGCGCGGGCGCCGGAATTTCTGACGGCGAAGCGTTCGCCGGCCACGCCCCTGAAATAGGCCTCGCCCGCGATCGCTCCGTATAGGACTACGTTCCCGGTAATGATGTTCTCGGCCGGGTCGCCACGGAACTTGGGCGAGGGCTGCACCGAGATGCGCCCGCCCGAAAGTCCTTTGCCGCAATAGTCGTTGGTATCGCCGACCAGGTCGAGGGTGACGCCTCTCGCCAGGAATGCACCGAAGCTCTGTCCCGCCGAGCCGGCCAGACGGATGCGGATCGTGTCGTCGGGCAGCCCGTCATGGCCGTAGCGCTTGGCGATGTGGTACGACAGCATGGTGCCAACGGTGCGATTGATATTGCGGATCGGTGCCTCTATCGTCACCTTTTCACGGCGCTCGAGGGCCGGCGCCGCAAGCTCGATCAGACGGTTGTCGAGCGCCTTGTCCAGCCCGTGAGTCTGCTTCTCGCTGTTGTAGAGCGCCACATCGGCGCCCATTTTCGGCATGTAGAAAATCTTCGAGAAATCGAGCCCTTTCGCCTTCCAATGCTCGATACCCTTGCCCATGTCGAGAAGCTCGGTGCGGCCGATGAGATCATTCAGCTTGCGCACGCCGAGCTTGGCCATCAGCTCGCGCATTTCCTCAGCGACGAAAAAGAAATAGTTGACCACGTGCTCGGGCTTGCCCTGGAACTTCCGGCGCAGCACCGGATCCTGCGTCGCCACGCCCACCGGGCAGGTATTGAGATGGCACTTGCGCATCATGATGCAGCCCTCGACCACCAGCGGCGCGGTTGCGAAGCCAAACTCGTCCGCGCCGAGGATCGCGCCAATCACCACGTCGCGGCCCGTCTTCATCTGGCCGTCCACCTGGACCGCGATGCGCCCGCGCAGGCGGTTCAGAACCAGCGTCTGCTGGGTTTCGGCCAGCCCCAGCTCCCATGGAGTGCCCGCGTGCTTGATCGACGACCACGGGGACGCGCCGGTGCCGCCGTCATGCCCGGCGATGGTTACGTGGTCGGACTTGCCTTTCGAGACGCCCGCCGCTACCGTGCCGACGCCGACCTCGGAAACGAGCTTCACCGAGATAGCGGCCTCCGGGTTCGCGTTTTTTAGATCGTGTATCAGCTGCGCGAGATCCTCTATGGAGTAGATGTCGTGGTGGGGCGGCGGCGATATGAGCTCGACGCCGGGGGTCGAGTAGCGGATCTCCGCGATGTACTCTGAAACCTTGCGGCCGGGCAGCTGACCGCCCTCGCCGGGCTTGGCGCCCTGGGCAATCTTGATCTGCAGCATCTCGGCGCTCGCAAGATATTCGGCGGTGACCCCGAAGCGCCCGGAAGCCACCTGCTTGATCTTTGACTTGAGCGAATCGCCTTCGCGCAGCTCGATGTCGGTTTCGACGCGGCTCTTTCCGAGTCGCGATTGCAGGCTTTCGCCCGCCTTTATCGGGGCATAGCGACGGCGGTCCTCACCCCCCTCGCCGGTATTCGATTTGCCGCCGATGCGGTTCATTGCGACCGCGAGCGTGGTATGCGCCTCGGTCGAGATCGAGCCGAGCGACATCGCGCCGGTAGAGAAACGCTTGACGATGTCTGCGGCGGGCTCCACTTCCTCGATCGGCACGGGCTTGCACGCGTCGAAGCGGAATTCGAATAACCCGCGGAAGGTCATGCGATGATGCGACTGCTCGTTGATGATGCGCGCGTACTCCTTGTACGTCGCATAGGAATTCGCGCGCGCCGAATGCTGCAGTTTGGCGATCGCATCCGGCGTCCAGGTGTGCTCTTCGCCGCGTATGCGCCAGGCGTATTCGCCGCCGGCGTCCAGCATGGTGCTGAGCACCGGATCATCCTCGTCGAACGCGGCTTTGTGGATGCGAATAGCCTCCTCTGCCACCTCGAACAGGCCGATCCCCTCGACGTTGGAAGCCGTTCCGGTGAAGTATTTTTCCACCAGCGATCGCGCGAGCCCCACCGCCTCGAAGATCTGCGATCCGGTGTAGGACATGTAGGTGGATATGCCCATCTTCGACATCACCTTCTTCAGCCCCTTGCCGATGGCCTTGACGTAGCTCTTGACTGCCTTGGACGCTGCGAGCCGGTCGGGATGCATCGCGAGCACCGTCTCGAGCGCGAGATACGGGTGCACGGCCTCGGCGCCGTAACCGCCCAGCAGCGCGAAATGGTGAGTCTCACGCGCGCTGCCGGTCTCCACCAACATTCCGGTGCTGGTACGCAGCCCTTTGCCGACCAGATGCTGGTGGATCGCCGACAGCGCCAGCAACGCCGGGATTGCCACGCGCTCGCGCCCGACCAGCCGGTCCGAGATGATGATGATGGAATAGCCGGCGCGCACGGCGTCCTCCGCCTGGGCGGCGAGGGAGGCGAGCCGCGCCTCGACCGCCTCCTTGCCCCAGGCAACCGGATAGGTAATGTCGAGCTCACAGGACTTGAATTTGCCGCCGGTGTAGCGCTCGATGTTCCGGATCTTTTCCATCTCGTAGAAGTCGAGCACGGGTTGTGACACCTCGAGTCTCAGCGGCGGATTCAGCTCGTTGATCCCGAGGAGGTTCGGCTTGGGTCCGATGAATGATACGAGCGACATCACCAGCTCCTCGCGGATCGGATCGATCGCGGGATTGGTCACCTGCGCGAAGAGCTGCTTGAAATAGTGATAGAGCGTCTTGTTCTTGCCGGAGAGCACCGCGAGCGGCGAGTCGTTGCCCATGGAGCCCACCGGTTCCTCACCCGCGGCGGCCATCGGCTCCATGATGAATTTGAGGTCTTCCTGAGTGTAGGCGAACGCCTGCTGCCGGTCGAGCAAGGGCACCCGCGACTTCAAAGGGGGCGTCTTGTCGCTCTCGACCTCGTCCAGCCTCACGCGGATGCGCTCGATCCACTCGGCGTACGGTTTCGCGCTGGCGAGACTGTCCTTGAGTTCCTTGTCGTCGATGATACGGCCCTTCTCGAGGTCTACCAGAAACATCTTGCCGGGCTGCAGGCGCCACTTCTTGGAGATTTTTTCCTCGGGGATCGGCAAGCACCCGCATTCCGATCCCATCACCACGAGATCGCCATCGGTGACGATGTAGCGCGACGGACGCAAGCCGTTGCGGTCGAGCGTCGCGCCGATCTGGCGCCCGTCGGTGAACGCGATCGAGGCGGGACCGTCCCACGGCTCCATCATCGCCGCGTGATATTCGTAGAACGCCCGCCGGGCGGGATCCATCAACGTGTGGTTTTCCCACGCCTCGGGAATCATCATCATCATGGCATGAGCGACCGAATACCCGCCCATGACCAGGAGCTCTACGGCATTATCGAACGAGGCCGAGTCCGATTGCCCGGGATAGATCAACGGCCAGACCTTCTCGAGATCCTTGCCCAGCACCGGCGAGGAGATCGCGCCCTGGCGCGCGCGGATCCAGTTGACGTTGCCGCGCACGGTATTGATCTCGCCGTTGTGGCAGATGATGCGGAAAGGATGCGCGAGGTCCCAGCTTGGGAAGGTGTTGGTCGAAAACCGCTGGTGGACGAGCGCGAGCGCCGATTCGACGCGCGGATCCTTCAGATCGAGGTAGTACTCTCCGACCTGGTAGGCGAGCAGCATGCCCTTGTAGCAAACGGTGCGCGCTGACATCGACGGCACGTAGAATTCCTTGCCGTGGGAGAGCTTCAAGGCCTGGATTGCGTGGCCGGAGCTCTTCCTGATGATGTAGAGCTTGCGCTCGAGCGCATCGGTGACCGTGACGCCCCGGCCGCGCCCGATAAACACCTGCCGGATCACCGGCTCGAGCCGCCGCGACGGTTCGGCGAGATCGCTGTTGTCGACGGGGACATCGCGCCATCCCAAAAGGGTCTGGCCCTCATCGTTGATCGCGCGCTCGATCTCGTATTCACAGGCGATGCGCGAGGCGGGATCGCGGGGCAGGAATACCATCCCGACACCGTACTGGCCGGCGGGCGGCAGCTTCACGCGTAGCTTGGCCATTTCCTCGCGGAAGAACCGGTCGGGGATCTGAATGAGGCAACCCGCGCCATCGGAGAGCTTGGGATCCCAGCCCACCGCACCGCGGTGCGTGAGGTTTCTCAACACGGTCAGGCCCTGCTCGACTATGGCATGCGACTTCTTGCCCTTGATATGCGCGACAAAGCCCACGCCACACGCGTCGTGTTCATGGGCCGGATCGTATAGGCCTTGTGCCAGCGGCAATCCTCGTTGATTCACTGCAGTTCCCAATAATATTAATTAAACCAATTGATTACGTCATATAATGCTGCTATGCAGCAAGACCGGCGGAGCGTCGAGTGCAACTTCGAAGTTTACCGGCTAGCCCGATTGGCTTCAACCGGCGCTCCCGCTCTTCATGACTATGGCAAGCGGCGGCCACCCGCAAGCCGCCGGGCCGTCAGGTCTCTTCTATTGCGAAGAGCCGCCGATGCTCCAATATCGCGTAGCGGTCAGTCATGCCGGCAACGTAATCGGCGATTGCCCGCGGCGCGTCCTCTTGTGCCCGGCTCTGGAACTCAGGAGGCAGCAGCCGGGTGTCTGACAGGAGCGCGTGGAAGAGTTCCGACACTACGCGGCGGGCTTTCATGCTCATGCGCGCCACCCGGTAGTGGCGATACAGTTGCTCGCGCAGAAAACTCTTGAGCTCCAGGCTTTCATCGCGTATTCGCCGGCTATAGGCGATCAGCGGCGGCGCCGCGCGCACGTCGTCGACCGAAGCAGGCTTCGCGGAGCGGATATTCCGGGCGCTCGTCCGGATAAGATCGGTCACGAGGGTATCGATCATGCGGCGCACGGTTTCGTGGATCAGGCGACGGCCGGAGAGCCGTGGATATTCCTTCAGCGCCACCCGCATGTGGCGCGCAAAGATGCGGACGCGCGACAGCTGCTCCGGAGTAATAAGCCCGGAACGCAACCCGTCGTCCACGTCGTGATTGTTGTATGCG
>DATFWO010000103.1:0-51098 GCA_035259205.1 Burkholderiales bacterium
GGAGCGGGCCACAGCGCCGCACTTGAACGCGTGCTTGCGCACCTGCGGGGTCGCATCCCCGGAAGAACATCGGGGCCCCTGCTCCTCCCTGCGGCGCGCCGTCTGCATCGTTGCCCGGCTTGACCATATCGACATATGGCCCGCGCCGTGCGCCTCGCATACGGTCCGTCCTGGCTACAACGCATCACGCGCCTATTATTGAGATAGGTTCTGGTTTGACGCATGCGTGCGATTTACCTACGCTGCGCTTTACTGGTCCTGGAGAACTTGGCATGGGCGCGACGCGTGGGGAGGCGCTGCCGGTAACGCACAAGCTGCCCGCCTGGTGCGGCGCGCACATCCTCGTGCGGGCGCTGCAGCGGCACGGCGTGGAAGTGATGTTCGGCCAGAGCCTGCCGTCGGCGCTCCATCTCGTCGCGCCGCAATTCGGCATCCGGCAGATCGCCTATCGCACCGAAAACGCGGGCGCATCGATGGCCGACGGCTACGCCCGGATGTCACACAAGGTTGCCGTCGTGACGGGGCAGAACGGACCGGCAGCAGCGCTCCTCGTCTCCGGCCTCGCCGAAGCGCTGAAAGCGTCCGTGCCCGTCGTTGCGCTGGTGCAGGACGTGAGGCGCGCGCAGACGGACAAGAACGCGTTCCAGGATCTCGATCATCCGGAGCTCTTCCGCGCCTGCAGCAAATGGGTGCGCCGCGTGAGCGAGCTCTCCCGCATAGACGATTACGTCGACATGGCGTTTACCGCCGCCGCGAGCGGCCGGCCGGGCCCGGCGGTACTGCTGTGCCCGCACGATCTCCTGCTGGAGGCGGCTCCGGGCGACAAACCGGCGGTGCGGCGCCGCAATCTCGGCGACTATCCGCTCGATCGCGTCGTCGCGGACCCGGCGCGCGTCGCGCAGGCCGTCGCAATGCTCGCCACGGCGCGCAGCCCACTGGTCGTTGCCGGCGGCGGAGTGCATCTGTCGCAGGCGCACGCGGAGCTCGCGCGCCTGCAGCAGGAGGCCTCGCTGCCGGTCGCGACGACGAGCATGGGCAAGGGCGCCGTCGACGAGCGCCACCCGCTGTCGGTCGGCGTGATCGGCTACTTCATGGGCACGAGGAGCGCCACCAAGGGACTCCGCAAACTCGTGGCCGAGGCGGACGTGATTCTTTTCGTGGGCGACCGCACCAATCAGAACGGCACCGATTCGTGGACGCTGTTTCCGGCCGCGGCGACGTACATCCATATCGACATCGACGGCCAGGAGGTCGGCCGCAACTACGAGGCGCTGCGACTGGTCGGCGACGCCAAGCTGACTTTGGCCGCGCTCGCGGACGCCATGCGCACGCTCGACATGAGCGCACGAGCGCGCAACCGCGGCGCGGTCGAAGCGACGATCGCCGAAGGGCGCGGTCTTTTTGCCGACGAAGCGCGCGAGGTGATGAATTCGGCGCAGGCGCCGCTACGCCCGGAACGCCTGATGCGCGACTTGAATGCCATCCTGACGCCGGACACCATCGTCGTGTCCGACGCGAGCTATGCGCCGATATGGACCGCCAACTACCTTACTGCGCAGGCTGCGGGCATGCGATTCCTGAGCTGCAGGGGGCTCGCCGGCCTCGGCTGGGGGCTGCCCGCCGCGATCGGCGCGAAGATCGCCGCGCCGGAGCGCACCGTCGTATGCATCGCGGGCGACGGCGGATTTGCGCACATGTGGGCCGAGCTCGAATCGGCGAAGCGGCTCGGCGTGAAGGTGGTCGTGATCGTGCTGAACAACCAGATTCTCGGCTACCAGCAGCATGCGGAGGACGTGCTCTACGGCGGTCACACCGATGCGGTCATCCTGGGTCCGGTCGATCACGCCGCCATCGCGCGCGCCTGCGGCTGCGAAGGAATACGAGTCGAGCAGGCGGCGGATTTCCAGGGGGCGCTCGAGCGGGCGCTGAAAGCGCCGATCACGACCGTCATCGACGTGCTGATCGATCCGAAGGCCTACCCGCCGATCACGATTTTCGAAGGGAAGCTCGGGTTTTGAAGTTACTATATGCACCATGCCCTTCCTCAAGCACCTCATCGCCGCCATTTGCCTGGTCGTTGCTGCGCAGAACGCAGCGCCGGCCCCGAATGATCTCCGCGGCGCGCTCATAGGGACGTGGGCCGAGTACCAGCCGGGCACCAACCTGGTTCAGTTTGGGACGGACGGCTCGTGGAAGCTCTATCTGACGAAAGGGGAAATCGGAGAGCTTCACACCCTGGACGGAAAGTGGGTCCTTACCGGCGACGACAAGCTCGCGGTAACCGTCTATTCACCGGCCGGCTCGGCGGTGTTGGTCGCAACGCTGACTTTCGAGGGCGAAGAGATGGTGCTCACGGACGAGAAAGGCGTGCAAACGCGTCATCGGCGGCACCAGGGGCCGATTCCGGAGCGGTATCGCTGGTAGCTTCAGGAGCGCGCCGAAGATCCAGGGTGGCCGGCTGAGAGGGGTTCCACGGTGCTCAAGGCGCCGGCGCGCCCGCGGCTTTGGAGGCGGCGCGGGCGAAAGTCTCGTACAGCCCCCATTCGAGCGCGTGCTCGTTCAGCGTCTCGGGATTCCACATCCGGCGCGGCAGCTCGAGGATGTCCCCGCCGTAGACATGCAGGCCGATCGCCGGCGCGCTGCCGATGCATTCGGCCACGTGCACCGTCTCCGCGCGCATCGGCAGGATCGTTCCGCGCGTCAGCGTCACATCGCTCGCTCTGCGCAAAGCGCCGTTCTCGCGCCGGTAGAGCGTGTTCTTCTCCTCGCCCGAGAGGAGCAGTATCGTCGCCCAGGTGCCGTGATCGTGCGGCGGCGTGCGCCGGCCGCTCGGAAAGCACACCTTGAGCAGGGTGAGACTGGGCGACCGGTAGAACACCTGCCGCGCGTTGCCCCCGACGCCCGAAATGTAGGCGAGCGCGCTCTCGATCGCGGGGATCTCGCCGCGGAGACCCTCCAGCACCTCGCGCGCCGACTTCATGGGATCCGCGCTTTCCGCAGCGCCTGTGAAACGCTCCACCAGCTCGTGCACTTTCATGAGGTCATCCTACAACAAAATACCTCCCGGCCTTATATATACTCACGCTGAATCCTGGAGGAATCATCGTCATGGCTGAATCCCGCGGTCCGCTCGACGGCGTCAAAGTGGTCGCTTGTTCCACCGCGCAGGCCGGCACCGTTCCCTACATGCTGATGGCCGACCTCGGCGCCGAGGTCATCAAGATCGAAGTGCCGGACAAGGGCGACAACACCCGCGCGTCCAGCATCTTTCCCGGGCTGCCCAGCACTATCTTCGAGACGAACAACCGCGGCGTGAAGAGCGTCACGCTGAATCTCAAGACCGCGGAGGCGCGCGAGATCCTGTACAAGCTCGTGGCCCGCGCCGACATCTTCGGCCAGAACTTCCGTCCGGGCGCTGCGGAGAAGAACGGCTACGGCTACGAGGACCTGAAAAAGGTCAACCCCAGGCTCGTCTACGTCTCGATTTCAGGCTACGGCCCGAAGGGACCCAACGCCGATCTTCCGGGGACCGATTCCATGGCGCAGGCGCTGGGCGGCATCGCCCAGGCCTACTCCACGCCGGGCCGGCCGCTCAAGACCGGGATCGTGTCGGTTGCCGATGAAACGTGCGCCATCCTCGCGTTCGGAGGGATGCTCGCTGCTCTGCACTGCGCCCGGACGCGCGGGATCGGCCAGAAAGTCGAATGCTCGCTCCTCGGCGGTCAGATCCGGCTCATGGGCTGGACGCTCACCACCGCGATGTGGCGCAACCGCGACCCGGTCACCGGCCAGGCGCGCATCACCGGCACGCCGGAGCGGCCCGGGCTGAGCGCGAGCTTCAACGACAGGGACGGCAAGCCGCTCGTCTTCCAGTTGAACGGCCGCGCCAAATGGCGCGAGGCCATGACCGCACTGGGCTTCTACGACCAGCTCGCGACTGCGGGATTCGGCGAGCTGGGCGTCGCGATCACATCGGACGAGCGGCGGGAGGCCCTGCTCGAGATGCTCGATCAACTGTTCGCGACCGGCGCGCGCGACAAGTGGGTCGGCCTGCTGCGCGGCGCGGATATCGTTTCGGCGCCCATCAACACCCTGCTGGAAGCTTCGAACGATCCCGACGTCGTGGCGAACGGCTACGTCACCGAGGTCGAATATCCGAAGTACGGCAAGAAACTGAAAGTGCACGGCTCGCCGTGGAACTTCTCCGAAACGCCGGCGCGGTTCGGCGTCGCGCCGGAACTGGGAGAGCACAACGAAGCGGTGCTGACGGAACTCGGCTACAGCGTCGCCGAGATCCAGGGGCTACGGGAGCGGAAAGTTATCTAATCTAGTCTTCGTCCTGATCCCTGTCGTCTTCGTCCTTGCCGCTGTCGCAGAGACGGACGGCTCTGCCCTGCACTGTCGTGGCGGGCCGGACGCCGAGCAGTTCGAGGATCGTCGGCGCGACGTCGATGTTGCGCACGGTCTTCAGATTCCGCCGGCAGACGTCGGGCCCCGCAGCGTAGAAGATCGCGCTCATTTCCGGCCGCCGTGGATCGTAGCCATGCGCGCCGTAGAAGTTGGGCACCGAGAGCACGGCAGCTACCGTCGCATCGTCGCCCAGGCGCGGCACGACCGGAGATTGCGTGCCGTCGAAGTTATAGCCGATGCTCAACACAGCATAGACGTCTCCTGAATCCTGGCCGATGAAGCGGCTTGTGCCCAGCCCGAACGGCGGATCCATGGGACCTTGCGGCAGCGGCCGTGCGAACACCTGGTCGAAGACGGGTGACTTGCGCGGGTGGCCCGTCACGTAGTTGGGGTTGGAGTCGCTGAGCTCGCGCAGCGCCTTCACCAGCTGCTCCTGCAACGTCACGTATTCGTTCTGGCTCACCGTTCCGTTCGGCTCGCGGCCCTGGAGGCTGATGTAGATGTTCGCCGCCGGGCCCGACGTAACCGCCCGCACTTTCGCCAGGTCGAAACCCTTCGATGCCAGAAACGCATTCATGTTGACTGCCGTGTGAAACGGCGCAAAGCCATGGTCGGACACGACGAGCACGTTGCTCCTGGGCTTCCCGTGTTGATCGACACCGACCGCCTCGATGACGCGCTGCACGGCTTCGTTGGCGGCGCGATAGGCGGCTCCGACGTACTTGCGATAACGGGCTACCTTGGCCGGGTCCTGACCGGCGCCGACGCTCGCGGGATTGGTCGGATCGGTCGGCTGCCGCGGGTCGATGAGGAGGAACTGGTGCTCCGAGCCGTCCGGCTGCTCGAAATAGAACATCGCGAGATCCGCGTCCGGCTCCCGCGCTAGGGCGCGGAGAACCACGTTCTTCTGGAATTCCGTCCAGTTGACGACCAGGTCCTCGTAGATCGCCTCGAGCTCGAGGTCCGGGAAGGGCAGGAACGTGGAAGGGACTGCGTCGAGCTTCTCGACGATGCGAAAGTCCGGCTGCGGCTGCCAGAAGCCGACCGTCTTGTGGATGTCGTCGATATCCGCGAGCACCGCGGGAACCGTGGTGGCCGCGCGGTTGATGAACGTCATGGAGGTGCGCGCGATACGGACGACGGAGAGGTCGGGGGCAAGATTGCTGACGAAATAGCGCGTGCCCGCCTTCTGGCTCACCCCGCCGAGTAGCGTGTTGCCCTCGAGGAAGAAGAGCGCCGAGAGGTTGGTGCCGGGCTTGATGATGGCCGGCCCGGTGCCGAGCGGAGCGGGAGTGAACGGCCCGAGGATGCGCTGGCCGGCGACGTCGTTGTAGATGACTATCTTGTCGTAATTAACCTGGCCGTCGTTCGTGGTGTCGAGCGCCACTGCCTTGATCGAAAAAGCCACGCCGAAGGTGGTGAAGTTCTCCAGCGAAGCCTGCCGCACCGGGCTGAACGACTGATGACCCGCAGTCGCGAGATCGGCGACGATCTGCGCCGGCGCCGGCGCGAAGTTCCCGGCGTTCAACTGGAACCCTTTCTGAAAGGGCGAAGTCGCGGTGCCGAACGGGATGGTGAGATCCACGGTGCGCTTGGCGGCGGACTGGATGATGGGGCTTCCCGCCAGTCCCGGCACGCGCACGTCGAGGCCGTCGCCGCCGGGGAAGGTCGCCGTTACCACACGTTTACCGGCGCTGCGGATGGCAAGCCACAGGGGCTCGGCGGTGGGCGACTGGCTTTCCTCCGGGCCATGATGCGTGTAGCCACCGATCGGCGCGGAGAAGCCGCTGATGGTAAAGATGAACGGGCTCGCGACGAGGTGGAACGTGTTGGATGGGATGTCGTTGCGTGCCGCAGTCGAGCCGGTCGTCATGGCGATGTGAGCCGCCGCGGTAAGCGAGGGGTTGACCGTGATATTGCGGTCGGCCGCGACCCCACGGTCCACCAGGAGTCCCAGCCCCCTGTCGCGCGGCAAGGTGCCGTCGCGCAGGAATTCCTGCACGAGTCGCGGTGTCGCACCGTCGAGCGAGATGAGCACAACCCGAGGCTCGGCGGCGGCGGGTTCTGCGATCGCGACAGCTACTATCGCGGCGAGCGCGGGCCGGATGGCGGGAAGAAGCATGGACGACGTGCGGAAACGCATAGTCACTCCCTTTTTATGTTGGTTTGGGACCACGAAGCACCGTGAGGGCGGAAGACCGGGAGAAACTACGCGCTCGTGATTTCGATCGAATGACGGTCAGGTAACACGCGCGTTACAGCGCGGTTTTCGGCGGAACGAAACCATGACCAGCCTCCGGATTTTCTTCCGGACACACGACCTTCGCCCGCTGTTCAGCAAACTACGCCGGAACACGCCACTGGCTTTCAAGGCCTTCGACCCAGATGACGAAGAGAACGACGACAGCGGCAAAGCGGAGCAGCACACACCGGGGACGCAGGCGCGCACGTTGGATTGCCCAATGGCCACTCGAAGGCGGTCGCCGATTATGACAACGCCGCCGGCCTCCGGTAAGACTCCCAAGCCGTGCGCGTCCCACAGGCGGATTCGCCTTCAAGGCCTTGATTCTCGCGCCATTCGCTGCAAAGACGCCTCCTGAACCGCGGTGCGGTACCGGGGGAAGCCCAGTCACGCAGCCCCGAGCGCAACCTATCAACAAAATTTGTGGATAACTTTGTTGAAAACCGGTGCCTGGACGCCCCGTTCAAGGCGCATGGCGCGCCTTTTGTTTCCGTTTGCACTCACTTTGATCAACGGCCGTCCAGAGACGTTGAAGAGATGCAGCACTGCCTGCAGAGATGATGCGTATGAAGTGATCGACCGGTGCCCGCAGCCGTGCGCCGGAAATTTTCCGCGGGTGACAGATTCTTCCGCTGCTCGGCCTCCGATCGTTCCGACCGCTGGCGCTCCAAGGCTGTACTAATCTGCCCAAACATGTCACCATTGCGGCAGTGGATGGTAGGCGATCAGGAGAGGTGACCATGGGGTTCACGAGCCTGTTCAACACCTACGGATTCCGGCAGTGGGCCGGCCAGTTTCTCGTCTTGTTTTTCCTCATCGCCGGCTTTACTCTGCTTCTCATCGGCCTGAGCCTGATCTTCAACAGCGCTGGGGCGCTGCGCCTGTTCGGACGCCTGAATCGCTGGGTATCCATGCGGCAGGCAACCAGGCCGCTGGAGATTCCCCGCGACACATCGGCAGTCGTGCGGAAATACCGCCACTGGCTTGCGGCGGCGTTTGTCGGCGGCGGTGTTTTTGCATTGTTCGGCCTGCTCACACAGTACGACGCGGCCGGGATCATCTACGGGCTCAAGCTGGGATACCTGCGCCCGGCCTTCGCCCATTGGCTGTTCGACAGTGCCAGATGGGTGCTGATCGTGGGCAACCTCGCTGCAATAGCGATCGGGATCATGCTCGCGTTCTTTCCAAACGCGCTGATGGCGCTCGAAGCGAGCGGCAGCCGGTGGTACTCGGAGCGGCGGCACGCCAGGAGCCGCGATGTGATGCACGTCACCGTGCTGGACGAATGGGTCGCGGAGTTCCCGCGCGCGTCCGGGGTCATCATTACCCTCTTCGCCGTCTTTCTCATCGGCGCTTTCGGGATGATGGTGCCGCAGGTCAGATGGTGACGGGTGATGCCGCGGTGCCGGTTACAGGCGTTGCTCGCCGTTACTGCCGCGACGGTTTCAGCCGCAGCCGGCGCCCAGGCGCCTGCCTATCCGACCAAGCCGATCCGGATCGTCGTGCCCTTCAGGATTTTAAGGAGCAGCGTGCCTGTCACTTATCCCCGACTACGCTTCTCCCCGCAACACAGACCAGACGCTCGTGCATGAGATGGTCGAGCGACCATTTTCCCGGCCCCCGGAACAGGAGGACCAGCAGCATCGCCGCCCACTGGACATGCGTCGGCCACGCCTGGGGGTAGACGAAGACTTCAATCACCGTCGTCATCCCGAGCAGCACGAACGCCGCGAGCCGCGTGCCCAGGCCGAGCACGAGCATCACGGGCGTCGTGAGCTCGATCGCAGCCGCCATGTACGCGGCGAGCTCCGGCGGCAGCAGCGGCACCTTGTATTCCTCGGTAAAAAGAGAGAGCGCCGTCTCCCAGTTCGCCAGCTTGGTCATGGCCGAGCTCCAGAACACCGTGGCAACGGCGAACCGCAGCGGAATGGCGAGCAGCGAGTAGGGAACGCTGTCGAGCCAGCGGATGACTCGCGCTGCCTTCCACGCGAGCGGGCCTCCGGAGGAAGGAGTTGCATGAGTGGACATTCTTTCCCGCGATCAGGAAGTGAGGGGATCGGCAAGGCTGAATCCGGAAAACCGCCCGGCCGCCAGGTGCTCCGCAAGCACGGCCCGCGCCTCGGCGCACGGCGCATCAACCAGAGCCCGGTGCAGCGCGCGCCCGGCGAATAGCGCGGCGGTGAGGCTCCACGCATCTTCGCTCAAGCGCCTCACTTCAACGCCGGTTTCCGCGCGGTTAACGAGCAGCCAGACCGGTCCCGCCGCCGGATCGATCGCCGCGAGCGCCGCATCGTCCTGCGCGAGCACGGCGCGCCAGATGCTGTCGGCGGGATGGTCGGCACAGACGAGCCCGGCCGAGGGATGGGGCGCGAGCCTCACGCGCGCCTGCTCCTCCTCGGCAAGCGCGGCAAGGGACGTGATGTCGAGCGGGTCCGCGTCCTGCGCGTGGAGCGCCCGGTTCACCGCCCATTCGAGCCGCGCTACGCCGGGCACATAGGCGACCGCGGCGACAGGCGGGAACCGCGCGAGGAATTCGGGAAAGTCCGCGCCGTAGTCGTCGAGATTCGCGCACCGCGGGGGCTGCTCCTCGATATAGACGCGCGCAGCGCCCTCGAAGCATTCGGCGGCAACCAGCCGGTGCACGGCGGGATACGAGAGGCGCAGCGAGTTGGTGAGGACGCTCGCGAACGTGTTGCGATGGATGCCGAGGCGCGCCGCCGGATCGATGCCGTCGGCGATGATGCAGGCAGCCGCGTCACCGTCATCGCGCGCGACGATGCCGCGGCATACGGCGCGCTGAAGCTCAAGCAGCGCTGGCGCGGCCGGACTCACGCTCGACCTCCTCCAGTAGCGCAGCAGCCCGCGCCGCCTCCTCGAGCAGCACCTCGAGCGGCGGCACGTCGGTGTCCCATTCGACCAACGTCGGCGTCGGTCCAAAGTGCGCGAGCCCTTCCGCGTAGAGCGTCCAGACGGCAGGCGCGACGCGCGAGCCATGATCGTCTATGTGCAGGACGCGCCCGCCGTCGAGTTTCCTCCTGGCATGGCCGCCGAGGTGTATCTCGCCGATTGCAGCTGGCGGCAGCGCGGCAAGATAGGCCGAGGCGTTCCACCCGTGGTTGCAGGCACTCACGTGAATGTTGTTGACGTCGCACAGGATGCCGCAGCCGGTGCGCTCGGCGACCTCGGCGAGAAATTCCCACTCCGGCATCGTCGAATGCGCGAACCGCAGGTATGTCGATGGATTCTCGACCAGAATACGTCGCCGCAAAGCAGCTTGGACCTGCTCCACGTGCCGGCATACCACATCGAGCGCCTCTTCGGTCATCGGCAACGGCAACAGATCGGCGAGATAGATCCCGCCCACCACGCTCCACGAGAGATGCTCGGACACGAGTGCGGGCTCGAGCCGATCGACGGTATGCCGCACGCGTTCCAGATGCGCCGCGTCGAGCGCTTCCGCGCTGCCGAGCGACAGGCCCACCCCGTGCAGCGAAAGCGGGTAGTCCCTGCGGATCGTCTCGAGGCAGCGCAGCGATGTTCCGCCACCCATGTAGTTCTCGGTGTGAGCCTCGAGCCACGCCACATCGGGACGCGTGTCGGCGACCGCCTGATGATGGGGAAAGCGCAGCCCGATCCCCGCTTTTGGCGGAATCGGGCTGTGTCCAAACTGCTGCACAGGGGCGGGAGAATTCAGCCGCCGGGCTGCTCTCAGGCAGCCGTCGGCTTGCCGCCCTGGATCTTCGTGCAGTCGCCCGCGGGCAGGAGCACGAACGATTTCGGATCGCGTGCCTGGGTCGCCTGGCCGGCGCAGGAGTGCGCCCCCTCCGCGCAATCGTTCTTCCCCGCCGCGTTGATGCCGTAGCACTTCTCGAGCTTGTTCTTCTCCATTCTCGCCATGTTGTCCTTCACGACCTGCGGCATCTTGCTCATGTCCTTCTGACCCTGCGCCCGGCCAGGGACCGCCTGGACCGCGAGCGCGAGCGCCACGGCCGTCGAAAGTGTAGAAGCTGCAAACAGATATCGGTTCATTGCCCGTCCTCTCGTCAAATGGAGGCCCCGCAGTCGGGACCGTGTGGGAAGTTCGTTGCCGAGCGGCGAAAGGTTACGGGTCGCGCAAAACATATTTTGCGCCACAGGGGTGATTGAAGATGCCAGAATTTCCGCCATGTCTTTCAGTCAGCACGGGCGTCGCCCTGCGCTGAGCCTCGTCGGTGAGACCACAGCGCCGCCGGCAGATGCCACGGTACGGGGCGACCGGACGCTCGACTGGTCGATCTGCATGGCCCGGGCGCAGCGCGGCGACCGGGTAGCTTATCGACGGCTGCTCGAGGAAGTGGCGCCCTACCTGCGCGCGCTCGCGGCGCGGCGCATGCAGAACCGCGGCGATATCGAGGACGCGGTTCAGGACGCGCTGCTCACCGTGCACGCGGTGCGCCATACCTACGACCCGGCGCGTCCGTTCGGCCCGTGGCTCACGGCCATCGCCAACCGGCGCATCGTCGACGTGCTGCGTCGCCGCGCGCGCTTCGAATCGCGCGAGATGCCGCTCGACGCCGGGCACGAAGCCCTTGCCGCGCCCGAAGCGAACTGCCGGGACACCGAGGGCCGCGCGCTTCGGGCAGCGGTCGGGAGGCTGTCGCCCGGACAGCGCGAGGCGGTCAGGCTGCTCAAGCTGGAGGAGCTGTCGCTGAACGAAGCGGCGGCGCGGAGCGGAATGTCGGTGTCGGCCCTGAAGGTCGCCAGCCATCGCGCGCTCCGGAGCCTGCGCAAGTTGCTTGGAGGCCGGAGCCCGAAAACGTGATCACCACACCCGATCTGATCGAATCGCTCGTCGCGGACGCCACGCCGGTGCGCAGGCTGCGTCCTCCGCTCGTGCGTGCGGCAGGCTGGCTGCTGTTCGCGGTGGTCCTGCTCGCGCTGGGCGCCGTGGCGCACGGCATGCGGCCGGACCTTGCGCTGCGCCTGCAGCAGCCGGCGTTCGTCACCGGCATCGCCGCTTCGCTCGCGACCGGTGTTCTCGCCGCAATCGCGTCGTTCGTCGTCAGTGTGCCGGACCGTTCGCGGCTCTGGCTGCTGCTGCCCGCGCCGGCGCTGCTCGCCTGGGTATCGGCCATCGGCTACGGCTGTCTCACCGACTGGGTGAGCATCCAGCCCGGCACCGTCACGCTCGGGGAGACGGCCCGGTGCTTTGCGACACTCGTGCTGATCAGTACGCCCTTGTCGCTCGCCATGCTCGTAATGCTGCGCCACGCGGCGTTGCTCGCGCCGACGCCGGTCGCGATCGCAGGAAGTCTCGCCGTGGCCGCCATGACGGCGTCGGCGCTTTCGCTATTTCACGAGCTCGATGCGACTGCAATGGTCCTGATATGGAATATTGGCGTCGCGGGCGCGCTCGTCGCGCTGGGCGGTGCGTTCGGGCGCAGGATGTTCTCGTGGATGGCGCCGCACTGAAGCGTCCCGGAGAAGCGTGCCAGTCTACATACGCCGCACCTGAGACGCCGTACACCTGGGACGTAGTATCTGAGACGCCCTACCTGGGACGCAGTATCTGGGACGCCCTATCCGAGACGCAGTATCTGAGACGCCCCATCTGAGACGTAGCCTAATTCGCGGTCACCGACGCGCTTTGCCGACGCGCAAATTCCACGCGCTTCATCGTCAGGTATTCGTCGCGGTCCATTTCGTGCAGTTGCCGGGGGTAGCGCTCGACCGCGGCGAACCAGTCGCTCAGGCGCTTCTCTAGCTGCTCCGCGGCGGGCAGCTGGTACGTCCCGAGGAACGCCTCGATTGCAAGGTAGTAGCGCATGCTGTTGCGCTCGATCATGCCGCGCTCGCCGCCGATGTAGACCGGGGCGCCGTCCGGCCTGCGCCCGACGACGCTGAAGCCGACCTTGTTGCGTCCGGTCGTCGCGAGATAACCCTGCATCGCGATCCGCGCCGTCGGGCCGTTGGCGTACGAGTACGTAAAGTGCACGAAGCTGCGCTTCGCGTCGAGCGGCGTCGCTTCGAGAACGATGCGGTAGTCCTTGGTGCCGAGCGGCCCGGAGTCGGCGTTGAGCTGGACCGCCAGGTAGTCGGAAGTGGCTGCCGCTACGCGGTAAGTGAAATCGATCGGGTAGGTGTCCGCCAGCGGTTGATCGAACTTGCGGCCGACGGCCATGCTCAGCATGCCGTGGCGCCCCGAAGCGCGCGTCTGGCAGCCCTTGACGTTGAACGTCAGCATCAGGATGTCGCACCAGCTATCCATCCGCGACAAGGTCCGGCCGACGACGTCGTAGGGATAGTCGACGACCGCGTAGACGTCGCCGTTCAGGACGCCGTTGGCGCCCGTCGATTCGAGCACCATGGGGCGTTGAAACTGATTGTTCGTCAGCTGCTCGCGCAGCTCCGCTTCGCGCGCCCGGAGCGCACCCGCGTCCTGCGCGAACGCCGCGGGGGTCAGGAACAACCCGGCCAGCAGGAGGGAGGTGACCGATCGAAGCATGATGCGCTTCTGCTCATACTTTGGAGCAAGTGTAGCAGGACTCGCTTCCGAAACTTCAAGTAGTTGAAACTGGGCCCAAACGCCGCGAGTGCGGCGGACGGGAGCACGATGAAGCGGCTTCTTCTTCCGATCTCCCGATCTTCCACCCTCCCGGATCTACGGCCTCAGTTGACATTCGCCGCCGTCATCTCCTGCTGCGCCAGCTCCTTGCGCTTCATCGCCAGGTATTCGTCGCGCTCGATCTCGTGGAGCTGCCGTGGATAGCGCTCGGTCGCGGTAAACCAGGCGTTCAAGCGCTTCTCGGGCTGCTCCGCCTCGGGCAGCGTGCACGCCGAAAGGTAGGCCTCGATCGCGAGGAAGTAGCGCATGGTGTTGCGCTCGATCATGCCGCGCTCGTTGCCGACGTAGACCGGCGCGCCGTCAGGCTCGCGTCCGACGATACTGAAGCCGACCTTGTCGCGGCCGACCGTCGCGAGATAGGCGCGCGTCGCGATCCGTGCCGCCACGCCCGCAGCGTACGAATACGACAGGTGCACGAAGCTGCTCTTCGCATCGCGCGGGATCGCTTCGAGCATGATGCGGTAATCCTTCGTGCCCATCGGGCCGCTGTCGGCGTCGAGCACGAGCGCCATGTAGTCGGAATCGTTCGCGGCGACCCTGTAGGTGAAATTGATCCGGTGGGCGTCTGCCGGCGACCGGTCGGACCTGAGCGCGACGAAGACGCTCAGGATATTGCGATTGGCCGTGCGGCGCGGGCGGCAGTTCTTGACGTCGATGTGCAGGATCAGGACGTCGCACAGGCGGCCCGGTCCCTGCAGCGACCTCGCGACGGCGTCGTACGGCTGCGCGACGACTGCATAGGCATCGCCTTCCAGCACACTGTCGGCATTCGACGACGCCAGCACCAGCGGCCGGTGGAACTGGTTGTTCGCAAGCTGATCGCGGAAGGCAACCTGGCTCGCGCGCAACGTCCCGGCATCCTGTGCATGGCCGGCGCAGACGACGACCAGCCCTGCAAGCCAGAAAAGTGTCGCCGCCGTGCGACGCACGGCGCGTATTGGGCTCCCTTCCATGCCTGTGTGACACACGGACACGAGCCTGCGTTCCGCCGGGGGGAGTAAGGAGGAAGGAGGAAGGAGGGAGCGCCGACGGATCGGGAATGCGAACTACTGATTTCTCTATCTTCCGCTCTCCCGATCTCCCGGCCTCTTGCTCTCTCCCGAGTTTCAGATGGACTTGAGGAACTCGACCAGATCCGCCTTCTGTTTCGGGGTGAGCTTGAGGAAGAACTGCGCATCGTAGTGGTTCACGACCGCAAGCAGGTCCGCGGCCCTGCCGTCGTGGAAGTACGGCGGGTGCTGCCAGAGGGCGCGCAGCGGCGTCGTCCGATAGCGCTTGGTCGCGGTGCGCAGCGCGTATGCGGGGTCGGTGCCGACCTCGGCCGGATCGTGAAGCAGCGGAGCGCTGGCATCCGGTCCTGCAAGCACGTCGGTGAACGTCGGCGGAACGTGGCACGTCGCGCACTTTGCGTCGCCCTTGAAGAGCGCCTCGCCGCGTTTCGCAGCGGCTTCATCGAATGAACGGGCCGGCGGCGGCGGTGTCTTGAGGCTGAGCTGGTACTGGAGCAGCGCGGGAAGCTTGGGCGTCACCAGGTCGGGCTTCTGCGTGATGTTGATGCCCAGGCGAGGATCCGAAAAACTCCCGTGCCCGCCCATCTGCGTCACGGCAACGGAGTTGTTCCAGTAGGAGATCGGACCGTCGCCGGTGTACGTTTCGAACCCGACGCCCTTCAGGCCGAACGCCGGTGGGATCAGCACCGGCCCGTTGATGCCGTCGACGTTGAATCGCGCATCGTAGCGGCCGGGACCCCACGAGCTGTAGACCGTCCGCTGCTGCGGCGTGAGCGTCGGCGAGAGCGCGATGATCGCCCCCGGGTTCAGATCGCGATTCGGCCAGCCGTCGAGCCGCCTTCCCACGCCCGCAGTGACCGAGTTGTCGACCGTCGAGTGGCAAATCGCGCACGTGATCCCGACGGACTGCAACTGGTTGCCGGCGACCTTGCCGACTACGCCGACGACCGCGTTGCGCTTGATCAGCTCCACCGTGGTGGCGGGATCGTTGAGATCGTGCGTAGCGAGAAAATCGGAGGGAAGCACCGTGGCATCGACTTTGAGCCCGACTTTTAGCGCGGTCGCAGGGCTGACCGACGATGAGATGACTTCGTGCAGACGCAGCTTGTCCGTCCACAACTGCTCGTCGCCGAACGTGTCGAAGCGGAAGATGAACTGCCCATTACGCGTGTCCGGCGGCTGCGCATCCGATATCGAGCGCACGCCCAGCAGCGCCAGTGCCAGCGCGACTATGGAGAGTGCGGCGATCGGACGAAGGAGCTCGTGAGCGAACGCGCGATGGAGTGAATGCCGAAACATGTCATCCTCCTTTCGGAAACTCGGCGTGCGCCGGTCAGCACCAGGTGCGGAGACTGAAACAACGCAAACCTTTCACATTGCGGACCCAGCTGTTTCGAGCAACGACGCGAAAGAAAGTTTTCCTCGTCGCCATTCAGATCGAAATTCTTTTCTCGTTGCCTGTGGCGTCACCTTGACTTGCGTGTCGAGACATAGCGACAGCAGGACGCCAACGATCGGGAAGGAGGAAGGAGGAAGGAGGAAGGAGGAAGGAGACACTGATCATGCATCACTACTACTACCGCCCGGCAGGCTGCTTCAGATACTCGTCATAGAACGCCACGATCGCCCTGGCGGCATCCTGGGCGGATTTGTACACAATTTCCTTCTGGCGATATCTCGAGCCGAACTCCATCTGCACGGCGTCGATGCCCACGCGGTTGTGAGCGCCGTAGGTGAATACGGTGTAGCCCCCGTTGAACCCGGCGTCTTCGGCGTGGCCGCGCAGCGGCACGTCGTTGGCGGGAAAGATCTTGAACCCATTGGCCTCGAGTTGTCCGTAGATGCCTTTCGGTCCGGTCACGGCCTCCAGTCCGGCGCGCCGCACCAGCCGCTCGACCGAGCGGCCGTTGATGGTGCCCCGCATGATCACGTCCGGATCCTTGCTCTGGCCGTGCACGTCGACCAGCAGAGCGGCCGGATAGCTGCTGCGCACCTCCTCGACGAAGCGCTGGATCGACTGGTGATAGTAATCGTGGTACGCCCGGGCTTCGGGACTGTCCAGCGCGAGCGCGGCCGGGCGGTTTGCGTCGGCGAACCTCCGCTGGAACTTGGCCAGCACGAGGTAGGGCTCCTTGCCGGTAAGCTTCGTGATTTCCGCGGCGATAGCCAGCGCCAGCACGTCGGTGTTCGGGTCGCTCCCTCGCTGGAAACCGCCCCAGGCCCGGTAGGCCGGGTCTTTCGTCCTGTCCTGGCGCGGCTCGATCCCCGGTATCGCCAGGCGCCCGCCGTGCGGAGCCGTCAGGATGATCGGCAGCGCGCCCTGCCGGACGAGGACCAGCTCGTCCGGCGTGCTTTCGGCGGCACGAGCAGCCGGGCCAAGAAGCACCGCAAGCCACGCGAGAGCGATAAACGGCAAAGACGAAGGCGGAAGGAGGAAGGTGCCATAACTTAAGAATGAAAGATGAAGTAAGCTGTAACGCTGTTTGCAAAGGCGGATGCCGAGGAGTAGTCCCGCCGATTTTCCACCGGGTCTTCCTTCCCCCTTCCGCCTTGCTATTTGAGCCCGGCGTCCTTCACTGCCTGCCGCCACTTGCGAATTTCCTGGACGACGTAGGCGCGAGCGTCCGCCTCGACCAGCAGCTCCACGTCGAAGCCATTGTCGGCGAGGCGCGCGCGAAACTCGGGCGGCTCCACGACCGTGCGCATCGCGGCGACGAGCTTTTTCTGGATAGCGGCGGGCAGTCCCGCCGGCGCCACCAGAAAACGGAACGCGCCGGGATTCACGGACGGCAGACCGACGCTCGCGTAGGTGGGAACGGATGGCAGCGTGGGATGGGGGGCCTTGCCCGTTATCGCGATCGGAACGAGGGTCCCGGCCTGGAGCTGCGGCATCACAGACCCCGGTACCACGGAGCTGAGATCGGCATGACCGCCCAGGAGATCCAGAATCGCCGCGCCCGCTCCCTTGTACGGGACGTGGAGCAGCTCGATCTTCGCCGCCGTCATCAGCATCTGCCCCGTGAGATGGCTCGAGGAGCCCACCCCGGCGGAGGCGAACTTGATCCTTCCGGGCTGGCTCTTCGCCAGCGCCACCAGCTCCTGCATGGTGCGCACCTTGAGGCCGGAGCGCGCCACGAGGAGTGAGGGCGAGGTCGCGATGATCGCGATGAAGACGAAGTCGCGCTCGCTGTCGTAGGGGAGCTTCTCCACGATCGAGGGATTGATGGCGAACGCGGTGTCGAATATTCCGAGCGTGTATCCATCCGGGGGCGACTTGGCGAGTATCTGCACGCCGAGCACGCTGGCCGCTCCGCCGCGGTTGTCCACCACGATCTGCTGGCCAAGCAGCTCGCCCAGGCGCGGCGAAACGAACCGTGCCAGCAGGTCGGTCCCGCCTCCCGCGACGAACGGCACGATCATGCGGATGGGGCGCGTGGGGTAGTCGGCGGCGTTCGCGAGCGCGAGCGGGAACAGGCACGCCAGAGCAAGCAATGCCCAACGACGATTATCGCGTGCGCGCATGACCTAGTGCTCAGGTGCGTGATGCGGATTATTCCGGCTTGATTCCGGCGCTCGCCACTATCTTAGCGAAGAACTCGATCTGGGACTTGATGTAATCCGCGAATTCCTGCGGGGTGCCGGTGCGCGGTTCCGTCCCCTGCGTGAGCGTGAGCTCCCTGATTTCCGCCTGCGCCATGATACGGACGATCTCCTTGTTCAGCTTCGCGACGATGGCGGGCGGCGTGCCCGATGGCGCGGAAACCCCCCACCAGGTCGTGAATTCGTATCCCGGCAGGCCCGATTCCGCGACGACCGGCAACTCGGGCAGAGAAGCGGCGCGCTCCCTGCCGGTCGTCGCCAGCGCGCGCGTTTTCCCCGACCGCACGTTGGGCAGCGCGGCGGGCATCGTGTCGACCATGAACTGCAGGTGCCCGCCGGCCAGATCGATTTCCGCGGGGCCGCTGCCCTTGTATGGCACGTGCACCACCCTGATTCCCGCCAGGCTCCGAAAGAGCTCACCTGAAAGATGTGTCGTCGCGCCGATTCCCGCGGAGCCGTACGAGAGCTCTCCCGGGCGCCGCTTCGCAAGCGCAATCAGCTCCGCGACCGAGCGCACGGGCAGCGACGGATGCACCACCACGACGTTCGAGCTCGTCGCGATCTGCGCGACCGGCGCGAAGTCCTTGATCGGCTCGTAGGGGAGTTTCTTGTAGAAGCTGGGACTGATCGCATGCGTGCTGGGCACCAGCAGAAGCGTGTAGCCGTCAGGCGGAGCGTGCGCGACCATCGCCGTTCCGATCGCGCCGCCGGCTCCGGGCCGGTTGTCGATCACCACCGTCTGGCCCCAGCTTTCGGCGAGCTGCCTGCCGAGCACCCTGGCGAGGAAGTCCGCCCCGCCGCCGGGCGGCGATTGCACGATGAGGCGGACCGGCTTGGCCGGATACTCCTGTGCGCGAACCGTGCCGGCGGCGCCGGCCGGGATCAACGCTGCGCCGACCACGAAGGCGGCGACGCGCGCGCGCCGATGCGCGTGGGAATTCGATTGCCTTCGCGTCACGCCTTTACCTTGAGAGTCCATATAGAAAGAAATGAACGAGGTAACCGCCCGGACAACCCCATCTTAGCTCCGAGCGGCGCTTGCCGCGCGCAGAGCTCATGTGCTATCTAGAACAGATGACGATCGATCCCATTACCGCCGACGTGATCCGGCACCGCTTCGACGCGGCGACCGACGAGATGCTGGTGACGCTGGTGAAGACTGCGTTCTCTCCGAACGTCAAGGAGCGGCGCGACTGCTCCGCCGCCTGCTTCGACGTGAACGGCGACCTCATCTCGTTGAGCGCAAGCGCGCCCATGCACCTGAGCTCGCTGATGGGCATGGTGCAGAATATCGTCAAGCGCTTTCCCCTGGAGAGCATACGCCAGGGCGACATGTACCTTACCAACGACCCGTACGTCGGCGGCGGCTCGCATCTCCCCGATCTCACGCTGACGAGCCCGGTGTTCTTCGAGGGGCGCCTCGTCATGTTTGTGGCGACAACCGCCCACCATTCCGACATCGGCGGCAAGGCGTCCGGCAGCGAAAGCGCCGACTGCATCAGCATCTTCCAGGAGGGGCTGCGGCTGCCGCCGGTGAGGCTCATGGCCGAGGGTGAATTGCGGCAGGACATCCTGGACATATTGCTGCTGAACTCGCGTACCCCGTTCCACCGGGAGGGCGACATGAAGGCGCAAATCGCCTCCAATCTGATCGGCGTGCGGCGCCTGGAGGAGCTGCTCCGCCGCTTCGGGGTCGAGACGGTGCTCGCGGGAATCGAGGCGCTGTTCGACTATTCGGAAGCGCGCACCCGCGCCGCGATCGCGAAGCTGAAGGACGGCTCCTACGAGAACGAAGACTTCCTCGATCACGACGGCGTCGAGCCGCGCATGGTGCCGCTCAAGGTAAAGGTGACGATCGCCGGCGACAGCATCCACTTCGATTTCACCGGGAGCGCACCGCAGATCGCCGGGGCGCGCAATTGCGTGATGATGGCGACGCTCGCGTGCGTGTTCGCCGCCTTCAAGGTGGTGACCGATCCCGCGCTCGCCCCCAACGCGGGCTCCTACCGTCCGATCAGGGTGACCGCGCCCGAGGGCACCATCATGAACTGCGTGCCGCCCGCGTCGGTCGGCGATCGCGGCCGGACGGCGAATATCGTGGGCGACCTCCTGCTCGGCGCGCTCGCGAAAGCCGCGCCGGACAGAGTGATGGCGGGCTGCGGCTCGAGCCAGGCGCTGGTGTTCAGCGGCTACGATCCCCGCCGCAAGGAGTACATCGTCGACTACGACGTGTTTGCGGGCGGCGCCGGGGCGCAGCACGACCGCGACGGCATGGACGTCGTGCGCACGCACGCGGCGATGGCGGACAGCACGCCGATCGAGGCGACCGAGCACGAATTCCCGCTCGTCGTCCGCAGCTGCGAGCTGCTGCAGGATTCGGGCGGCCCGGGGAGGTTTCGCGGCGGTTTGGGCATGAAGCTCGACGTACTCGTGTGGGCCGAGCAGGCGCGGCTGTCGGGGCGCGGCTTGCGCCATGGGCTGCAGGCGCCGCCGCTCTTTGGCGGCAGGGGCGGAAGTCTCGCGAGCTACGTCCTGAATCCCGGCACGGCGGAGGAGAGGAAGCTGCAGGCGGTGTTCTCCGAGATGTCGCTCTCTCCGGGAGCGGTCATCCGCGTCGAGACGCCGTCCGGCGCCGGCTTCGGCGATCCGCTCGAGCGCGACCCGGCGCGCGTGCAGAACGACGTGATGGCGGGCAAGGTCAGCAGCGAGGGCGCGAAGCGTGATTTCGGCGTGCTGCTGGCGGCGCAGGGCGTCGATGTCGAGGGGACGCGCGCGCTGCGGGCCCGGCTGAAGGAGGAGCGGGGCTCGTGAGCTCCGGTGGCTACGTTCTCGGCGTCGATGTCGGGGGCACCTTCACCGATCTCGCGTTGATCCGGCTTGCGGACGGCCGCGCGTTCTATCACAAGACTTCGTCCACTCCGGCGGATCCTTCGGTGGCGGTTGCGCAGGGCATCGAAACGCTGCTCGGCCAGACTGGCGTCGAGCCGCGCGAGGTGCAGTACTTCGGGCACGGCACGACCGTCGCGACCAACGCCGTCATCACCGGGCGCACTGCGCGCACGGGACTCATCACCACCCAGGGCTTTCGCGACATCCTCGAGATCCGGCGCCAGCGCCAGCCGCACAACTACGACATCCGCCTCAACAAGCCGGCGCCGCCCGTGGCGCGTCACCTGCGGCGCGAGCTGCGCGAGCGCGTGTACCTGTCGCCGGATGCGCCGGTTGCGCCGGACCCGGCGGCGCTCGACCCGATACTCGCCGACTTCAAGCGCGAGGGCGTCGAGGCCGTCGCGGTGTGCTTCCTGCACAGCTACGTGCGGCCGGCGCACGAGGCGCTGATCGCGCAGGCGGTGCGCGAGCGCTTTCCCGAGGCGTTCACCTGCGCCTCGCACGAGGTGCTCGCCGAGTTTCGCGAATACGAGCGCATCAGCACGACCGCGCTCAATGCGGCGCTCGGCCCCGTGATGAGCCGCTATCTCGAGCACCTGGAAAAGAGCGCCGGCGCGATGGGCCTTGCGGCGCCGAAGATCCTGCAGTCGAACGGCGGCGTCGCGTCGGCCCGCGAGGCGGGCAACCACGCCGTGCGCACGCTCGTCTCCGGCCCGGCCGCCGGCGTGACGGGCGCCGCGTGCCTCGCGGTCGCCGTCGGAATCCGTGACATCATCACCTTCGACGTCGGCGGCACCAGCACCGACGTCTGTCTCGTCGAGAACGGTCAGCCGCTCATCTCGCGGCAGCGCGATTTTCACGGCTTTCCCGTGCGTTTCCCGATGCTCGACGTACACTCCGTCGGCGCCGGGGGCGGCAGCATCGCGTGGGTGGACGAGGGTGGTTTTCTCCACGTGGGCCCACAGAGCGCCGGCGCCGATCCGGGACCGGCGTGCTACGACCGCGGCGGTGCGCTTCCCACGGTAACGGACGCCAATGTGGTTCTGGGGCGTCTTCCGCCCGACGCACTGCTCGGGGGACGCATGCCGATCCGGGCGGAGCTCGCGCGGCGCGCGATCCAGGAACGGGTGGCGGCGCCGATGGGGCTCAGTCTCGAGGAAGCGGCGCAGGGGATACTCACGATCCTGAACGAGAACCTGATGCAGGCGATCCGCGTGATCTCTGTCGAGAAGGGATTCGACCCCCGCAAGTTCACCCTGGTCGCCTTCGGCGGCGGCGGGCCGCTCCTCGCCTCGGTCCTCGCGCGGGAACTGGACATCGAGGCCGTCATGGTACCCGCTCATCCCGGGCTGCTCTGCGCGCATGGCCTGCTGGTGGCGGACGTGCGCTCCGATTTCAGCCTGTCGCGGCTGGCGAATCTCAGGCAAGCGGGAGTGTCGGGCATCAACGCCGGCTTCGCGGACCTGCAGCGCAGCGTCGATGCCTGGTTCGACCTCGAGCGGATAGCACCTGGAGCGCGCCGCGTCGAGCGGGCGCTCGACCTGCGCTACGCCGGCCAGAGCCACGAGCTCACCGTGCCCGTGCAGCGGGACGAGTTTCGCGACGGCGACCTCGCCGCACTGATCGCCCGTTTTCGCGAGGAGCACGTGCGGGTCTACGGCTACGCACCCGACGGCGCGGTCCAGATCGTCACGTATCGCATCACCGCGCGCACGCCGGTCACCGGCCACACTGCTGCGGCGGAAGCGGCGCCTGCTTCAGCCCCGGGTAGCGCTCGCACCGGTTCGCGCCGGGTCCATTTTCGTGAAAGCGGCGGGTTCGTCGACTGCCCGATTTACGACCGCGCGCGCCTGCAGCCGGGTGCGCGGATCGACGGCCCGGCGATACTCGAGCAGATGGACACGACGACGGTCGTCCTGCCCGGCCAGATCATGCGCGTGCAAGCGGACGGAAACCTGCTGCTGACTTTTGTCTCGGCGTGACAGGAAGAGTACAGAGCGTGGGATACGTCAACTCGACAGCCGTTTGCCTGATTTCTTCGGCTCTGGCGATCCCGGGTGGAATGCATGCGGCGTGCGCGCAGGAGTACCCGAGCAAGACCGTCCGCATCATCGTGCCGGTGACGCCGGGCGGCGGGTCCGATCTGTTCGCTCGGGTCATCGCCAGAAAACTCACCGAATCCTGGGGACAATCGGTAGTCGTCGAGAACCGGCCCGGCGGCGGCGCCATCATCGGCACCGAAGCGGTTGCGCGCGCAGCCCCGGACGGCTACACGCTCCTTCTCATCGCGAGCACGCACGCCATCAACCCGAGCTTCTACCGGAAGCTGCCCTACCACCCCGTCAAGGATTTCGCGCTCGTGGGCCTGGTCGGTGAAACGCCGAACATCCTGGTCGTTCATCCGTCGCTGCCCGTGCGCACGCCAGCCCAGCTGATTGCGCTGGCGAAAAGGCGCCCGGGAGACCTGCTCTTCGGCTCGGCGGGGGTGGGCCAGACGACGCATCTCGCCGGGGAGCTGTTCAAGAGCATGGCGAAGATCAACGTGGTGCATGTCCCGTACAAGGGCAGCGGCGCGGCCGAGATCGAGCTCGCGGGCGGTCACGTGCACTACATCCTCGACAGCATGCCGGCCGCGATGCCCAACGTGAAGTCGGGCAAGACACTGGCGCTGGCGACGGCGGGAGCGAAGCGCAGCCCGACGCTGCCCGACGTGCCAACCATCGCCGAGTCGGGATTGCCGGGTTACGAGTTCGCTACGTGGCTGGGCATCGTGGCGCCGGCGGGTACGCCGCCGGCGATCGTCACGAAGTTGAACGGCGAGCTCGTTCGGGTGATGGCCCAGAAAGACGTGGGCGAGGTGCTGTTCAGCCAGGGTGCGGAGCCGCGCACCAACACCCCGCAGCAGTTCCTGGCCTTCATGAACGACCAGATCGCCCTGTTTGCGAAGATCGTCGTGGATGCCGGGATCAAGCCCGAATGACCCCGGCGTTCAATGGGCCTTTGCTCCCGCCTGCGCGATGATCCGCGCGGACACTTCGGCATCTTTGCGTAGGAACTCCGCGAAGGCCGCGGGCGTGTTGCCGATCATCTCGTAGTCTGGCAGCGCATCGCCGAACTTCTTCGTCCTGGTGGCCGCGCCGATTTCTTTCGCCAGCCTGGCTACGATATCGTGCGGCGTCCCGGCCGGCGCCAGCACGCCGTACCAGCTCATGATGTCGTAGCCTGGAAATCCGCTCTCGGCGATGGTCGGCACGTCGGGGAGCGGCGCGATGCGCCTGGCGGTAGTTACGCCGAGCGCCCTGAGCGCACCGGTGCGCACGTGGGGGATTGCCGTGGGCGCAGAGCCGAACACCATCTGGACCTCGTTGCCCAGCAGCGCGGCCGTGTATTCCGCCGCACCCTTGTACGGCACGGGCACGACGTTGATGCCGGCCATCGACGCGAACAGCGCGCCGGCAAGGTGCACGGGCGTGCCGATGCCGGGAGTGCCGTAGTTGAGCTTGCCGGGCGAGGCCCTGGCGAGCGCCACGAGCTCCTTGATGCTTGCCGCCGGAACGGAGCGGTGAACGACGAGCACATGGGGCAGCGCTGCGACGAGGCTTATCGGCGCGAATTGCTCCGGCGAGATCGTGCCCTGTCCCTGTCCGGCTTTCGCCATCGCGGGCAGCGCCGTCAGCGTATTGATCTGCATGAGCAGCGTGTAGCCGTCCGGCCGCGCCTTGGCGACGATCTCGGAGGCGATTACGGTGTTGCCGCCCGCCCGATTGTCGATGATGACGTTCTGTCCCCAGGCGCCGGTCAGATGCTGCCCGAGGGCGCGCGCGATGATGTCGGTGCCGCCGCCCGGCGTGAAGGGAACGAGCAGCCGGATCGGCCGGTCGGGATAATCGGCGCCGGCTGCCGCGATCGATCCGGTCGCTGCCATCAGCGCATGAAATACGGCGAACAGCAGGCGCAGTCGCGTCGCGGCCATGTCGTGCCTCCCGCAGGTATTCTACAAATGCAAGGCGGAAGGCGGAAGGCGGAAGGTGGAACGTGGAAGGTGGAAGGGGAAGGTGGAAGGACGGTGGGGCTGCATACACCGCTGGAAGGTTTTCCTTTTAGCTTCGTCTTGACAGAGCGCGGGAGCGCGCGGATTTTTCACTTCACCTCGCGGCGCGGGCGACGGCATCGTACGAGCCGAAGACCTGTTCGACGGATTTGAATTCGGGGAGCACGTACACGGGGGCACGACGGCTTGCGAACATTGGCCGGAGGTAGGCCTCGTAGAAGGCAGTCGGGACGTTGATGCAACCGTAGGAAACGCGGTTGTCCTCATGCGTGGGCGTTGCGAGGCGCTCCAGCCGGTGCTCGTCCGGGTTGGTCGTCAGCACGCGATGCATCGACACGCCGGCGTCGTAGTCCACCCAGACCACGTCTTCGCCCCGCGCATTGTGGCCGCGCTCAGCGACAAAGCGCCCGGCGGGAGTTGTGCGCTCAGCGGGCAGGACCTCGGCGAGCGGACGCGAACCGATCCCGGCGACCGTGTCGTCGCCCGGAGCGGCCCCCAGCAGTACCGGGGTCGAACCCAGCATCCGCGCCTCGCTATCGAACACGTACAGTGCCGCATATCTTTTGTCGACAATGACGAAGCCGGAGCCGGCTGCGTCGCGCGAATCGGCGACCCAGTTGGCCAGATAGCGGACATCGGGAGACGCGCTCGCGTCGCCGAAATCGGCGAAGCGCACGACAGGCGCGGCCGCCTGATTGGATGCTGCGCTGGAAGGGGCGCGCGTCCATGCATATCCGGCGGGGAAGAACCTGACGACGGCAAAGCCTATAGAGCAGACGAGCAGCCCCGCGCAGATTCCGGAAAATATCTCGGAGCGGCGGCACTTCAGCAGAAGTCTGCGAGCACGTTCAATAAAAGCTTGCAAGGCGGACGCCTCCAGGCACGGCCGCCGGCCAGAAGATGCCTGGCCGGCGGAGGTTCCTGCCTCGAAACACGAGTTCTAGTTGCGGTCGGCGCGGGCCACCCGTTCGCTGGAAGTGTCGCTGCTGCCGGAGCTCGATGCCGGCGCGCCCTTGCTGGACGACGCGGTCGAACCGGTGCTCGAGGAATGGGTATCGGATCCCGTGCCGGACGATGCCGTCGAACCGGTACCCGAGGAACGGCTATCGGATCTCGTGCCGTAGGTATCGGACGAACCCGAGCTGCGGTTCATGCTGCGGTCCGAGGGCGTCGTGCTGCCCGACGGGCTGTTCATGTTGGTGGAGGGGGCGGGATTCGATCCGCCGCTCGACGAAGTGTCGGCGGGACCTTTCCTGATATCGGGACCAGTCGCGGGATTGCCGGAGGTTTGTGCCTGCGTCAATCCGATCGCGCCGACCACCGCCACAGTACTTATCATTGAAACGACAAACTTGGATGCCTTCATGTCGATACTCCTTCCTGTTTGGTTGGTTGTGCCAGCACATCTCCGGATTCGGACGTCGTGGAGATGCACTCGCCAGAGGTTTGATGCGCCGCGCGACGATTAGGTTTCGTCGAACGGTGCTGAGCGGGACGGTCGTCGTGCCACCTGTTCGATCGCCGCGCACAGTGTCGTTGGCGTAGCGATTCCGCTACTGCAGTGACAAGTGACGAATGACGAGTGAGGAATTCGGAAGATCGGGAGATCGCAACAAAATCCGGGAAATCGGAAGGTTGCTCCCCCACTACGGACTTTGTACGTTCTCGCACTGTCGCGCTCTGGACACCCGGTCTTCTTGATACGTCGCAGGAACCAACGGGCGCGCTGAGCGTCAATTGGGATGGGGCTGCGAAGTTACGAGACGTTGCGTCTCGCTACATCCGCTCTTTGATCGTTCGATCTCCCGTCCTCCCGACCTCCCGTCGTTATTCCCGATCGGAACAAAGAATGGGAGTGCTACGGGCGTGAGTGGCGTTCGTTCAGCTCGATGTAGGGCCCCACGGATCGGCAATGAACGCGAGCGCGTCGCCGGTTTTCTCGTTCTTCGTGTACGGGCGAGCGAGCTTGATTCCTTCCGCTTCGAGCTTCGGAGGCGGAAGGAGGAAGGCGGAAGGAAGACCCGCGCTGCGGGGAAATCAGGTCAAAGCCGGGACTCGTCGAACGGCAGGCCGAGCCAGTACTGGCCGACGACTTCGTAGTGGGCGAGGCGGCCCTGGACGTGCTGCGTGATCACGTGGATGTCCTGGAAATGGCGCTGGATCAGGTTGCCGTCGAAGGCCGCGGTCGCCCCGCACGCGCTGTAGATGTTCTCGACGAGCTGGGCGGCGAGCCGTATGGCATGCGTCGCCGCGAGGCGCAGATTGACGCGGCCCTCCAGGCTCACGGCTCCCGTGGTCGCCTCTTTCCAGATCTCGCCGACCGCGTCCAGCAGGAACGCACGCCCGGAACGCAGGGCGGCTTCGGCCTGGCCGACGGCGAACTGTGTGAGCGGCTGCTCGCGCAGCAGGCCCTGCACGTAGCGCGGCGTCTTCGAGCCGGCGAGCTCGTAGAATGCGTTCAGGCAGCTGTGCGAAAGGCCGAGCGCGACGGCGGCATCCCCGGCGGCGAACGACAGCGTGAAAGGAATCCTGTAGCGTGCGCCGCCGCTGACCTGCGGGGCGCCCTTGGTGAAGACCGTGCGCTCCGCCGGCACGAACACGTCCTTGACCTCGAAATGATGCGTGCCCGTGCCGCGCATGCCCCGCGTATGCCACGTGTCGAGCAGGTCGACCTGCGCGACCGGCACGAGGAGATACCGCGCTTCCGGTTTCCCGTCGTGCTGTCTCACCGCGCCGTTCTCGATGATCTGAGCGTGGGCCGCTATCCAGGACGCGTGGCGGCAGCCGGTGCTGAAGGGCTGGCGGCCCGTGACGCGGTAGCCGCCTGGGACCACGATCGCCTGCGCGGTAGGCCCCGGGCTATTCGCCACCACGCTGCGCGGCGTATCGATCCAGATTGCGCGCGCCACGTCCTGCGCCATGCGGGCCGACATGGTGGCGAAGGTTGCGCCCTGGTTGACTGCCCAGGCCGTACTGGCGTCGGCCTTTCCGATCTCCTCGATCACCTGCACGTAGGTCGGAAAATCGAACTCGCCGCCGCCGATGTCGCGCGGCACGGCCATGTGAAAGAAGCCTGCGTCGGCCAGGGCTTCGAAGAGCGGGCGCGGGAGCTCGCGATTGGCGTCGATCTCGTCGGCGCTCGCGCGTATCATCGGGGCGAGCTCCCGGGCGGTCTCCAGCGGGGACAGGGGGGCGTTCACGGCTGGAGAATTCTACGGCATACGTCGAGCTGCGTGACAGCTATTATCTGCGGCTGAATTGAGCTTTTACCGATCACCGATTACTCATCACGTACTTCCGATCCCTGATCACCGATCACTTAATCACGCCTTCGAGAGAACAGCATGCTGATAGTCGATTCGCAGATCCACCTCTGGCAGAACGCCAGAATGAGTCCCCAGCATCGCCAGATTCCGACCTATTCGGTCGATGACGCGCTGAAAGAGATGGCCTCGGCAGGGGTCGACTGCGCGGTGATCCATCCACCCAGCACGCTCGGCGAGGCGGTCAACGTGCAGGCGGTCGACGCGGTGCGCAAGCATCCGGCCAAGTTCTGCATCCTCGGGCATTTCGATCTCCAGAGCCCCGACCGCGAAAAGATCGTGGCCCACTGGCGCGAGCGCCCGGGCATGCTCGGCTTCCGGTTCACCTTCAACCAGCCGCATCAGAAAACCTGGTGGACCGACGGCTCGCTCGACTGGTTCTGGGCCGTCTGCGAGAAGGAGGACCTTCCCATCGGCCTCCTCGCCAGCGGCGAGAACATGGCGGCGGTGGCGAAGATTGCCGCGCGGCATCCACGCCTGAAAGTGCATATAGACCATATCGGGCGCTGGTTCGAGGGCAGCCGGATCAAGGACGAGGCAGCCTATGCCGATCTACCGGCCATGCTTGCGCTCGCGAGATTTCCCAACGTCGGGATCAAGCTGTCGGGCGCCCCCAGCACTTCGAGCCAGCCCTACCCGTACAAGAACATCCACGGCTACCTGCGCCAGATCGTCGAAGCGTTCGGGCCGGACCGCTCATTCTGGGGCACCGACATTACGCGCATGCCCTGCTCGTACCGGCAGTGCGTGACGATGTTCACCGAGGAGCTGCCGTGGCTGAAGGGCCGCGACCTCGAGCGTGTGATGGGCGGCGCCATCGTCGACTGGCTGGGCTGGAAAAGGCCGGCCGCTGCGTAGAATTCTAGCACGCGCCGGAGCAGACTTCGGGCACGGCCGGGGTGTGTGCGCTTGACACGTACGGTCGAGTTACAAATACTGGGGCGCGAAGTCGAAGAGCGATCCTTCCCATGCCGGATACCCTGGTCATGCTGCATCTCGACCATCAAAACATGACGAGGTTGCTCGGCTTCGTGCAGCGGCAGGTCGGGCAAATGGCTCGCGGCGCCCCGGTGAACTACGACTTGCTCGCAAGCGCTTTTGCATACGTGTCCGGCTATCCCGATCAGTGCCATCACCCGAAAGAGGACCTGGTCTATCGAAAGCTGCTGAGCCGGCATCCGGACGTGACCTCGTCGCTCAAGGATCTCGTGGCCGAGCACGCGAAACTGGCCGACGCGACCCGGGACTTGAGCCGGGCCATCGACGAATCGCGGCGCAACCCGGCGGCGGCGAACGAGAAGCTCGCGAGTCAGCTGGAGGAGTTTCTGCGCTTCTATCGCCATCACATGGCCATGGAGGAGCAGTACTTCTTTCCGGCCGCGCTGAAGAATCTGTCGCGCGGTGACTGGGCGGCGATCGATTTCGCGCTGTTCGACCAGCCCGATCCGCTGTTCGACCGGGCGGCCGAGGCGAGATTCGCCGGGCTTCGCGACGAGATAACGCGCCTGGGCACGGCGGAAAATACGGCTGCCGAGCAAAGGGAGGAGACTGCGGATCTCACCGCCATGCAGGACGTGGCCGCGTTCAACGATGCGATGCAGCGGAGCGGCGAGCTGCTGCGCCTGGCCCGCTCATCGCACGGAGGCTATCAACTGGAGCGCAATGGCGGCGTAATTGTGTGCATCCCTGAATGCAGCGAGGGCCGCGCGGCGTGGTGCGCCTATTTTTTCTGGAAGGCCATGGCGCAAGCGCACCATTCCCTCCATGCCAGCGGGGCCTACCAGCCGTTTGAGTTGCAGGCGACGGACGCGGCTTTCCGTCGATAACCAGTCCGGGCGTGACGATGACACCGAAAATAGAGCGCGTCGAAGTATTCGGGGTGGCGATGCCCCTTACCGGCACGTTTACGAGCGCCGGGATTTCCAAGCAGGCGACGAAATGCGTGGTGGTGCGCCTTACCGCGTCGGACGGCACGGTGGGCATCAGCAGCATCGAGCCGTCGGCCGCCGCAAAGTCGCCCGGAACGGCCGCCGAGCTGGCGGTCGCGATCCGCGAGCGCATCGCGCCCGCGATCGTCGGCGAGGATCCGACCAACGTCAACCGCCTGATCGAGCTGCTGGACAGGCTGACGCCCGCGCAGCCGGGAGCCGGCGCCGCGGTGGAAATGGCGTGCGTCGAGCTCGCGTCGCGCCTGCAGGAGGTGCCGCTGCACACCTACCTCGGCGGCGCGACGCAGACGAGCGTGCAATTCAACGGCTGGATCGGCGAGCTTCCGCCCGACGAAGCGGCGGCCGAAGCGCGGCGCTGGCTCAAGGCGGGGTTCCGCTCGGCCAAGATAAAGGTCGGCAGCGGCGTCGAAAAGGACTGCAGCCGCGTCGCCGCGGTTCGCGACGCGGTCGGCAGCGCAATGAAGCTGCGCATGGACGCCAACATGCAGTACGACGCCGACACGTCGCTGAAGCTCGCGCGCATGGTCAAGCAGTACGACATGCAGCTCTTCGAGCAGCCGGTGCCGCAGCACGATCTTACGGGAATGGCGCGGGTCCGCCGGGAAGGCGGCATACCCGTGATGGCGGACGAGTCGATCAGCGACCACGCCAGTCTCATCGCGGTCATCAAGGCCGATGCGGCGGACTTCGTCAAGTTCGGCATCAAGCAGGCGGGCGGCATCATGCGCGCGGCGCGCATGCTCGCCACCGCGGAAGCCGCGGGACTGCCGGTCGTGATCGGCCACGGCTTCGGACTCGATCCCAGCACGCTCGCCGAGATCATGCTCGCCGCCTCTTCCCGCAACGTGCTGCCCGGACTCGAGTGCGTGGGGCCGCTCAAGGTGAAAGACACCGTCGCCACCTCGCGCCTCGACATTTCCTCGGGCGGCCTGCCCCTGCCGCCCGGCCCGGGGCTGGGCATCAGCCTCGATCAGTCCAAGCTTGAGCAGTACCGCATGCAGTAGGGCCAGGTGAACCGTCCCAGATGAAGCGTCCCAGGCGAAACGTCCCAGAGCAACCGTCCCAGATGAAGCGTCCCTGATGAAGCGTCCCAGGTGAGGCGTCCCAGGTGAGGCGTTCCAAAATAGCAAGTCCTGCATACGCCGTACCTGAGACGTTGTACCTGGGACGCAGTATCTGGGACGTAGTACCTGGGACGCAGTATCTGGGACGTAGTATCTGAGACGCCGTACCTGAAACGCAGTATCTGGGACGCAGCATCTGGGACGCGGTATCTGGGACGTAGTATCTGAGACGCCGTACCTGAAACGCAGTATCTGAGACGCGGTATCTGAGACGCAGTCAAAGTTTCATCTCGCGGATCAATTTCGTCCAGGTCGCGATCTCGGCGCGCACGAACGCGTCGAACTCGGCGGGTGGATTTCCGACGGCGATCGCCCCCTCGCTCGCCAGCCGCTTCACGACGTCGGGGTCCTTCAGGACCTTGGCCGTCGCGTGATAGATGTGGGAAACGACGAGCTCCGGCACCGCGGCCGGCGCGAACAGCCCGAACCAGCCTACCTTGTCGTATCCGGGGACGCCGGCCTCGTCGATCGTCGGCAGGTCCGGCACCGTCGGCGCGCGTTGCCTGGTGCTCACTGCAAGCGCGCGCATCCTGCCCGCTTTCACGAACGGCATCACCGACTGTATGGTCGGCAGCATCACGTGCACCTCGCCGCTCATGAGGCCGATCATGGCGGGGCCGCCTCCCTTGTACGGCACCGGCAGCATCCTGACTTTTGCCATATACAGAAAGAGCTCGGTGGTGAGGTGCAGATTGCTGCCGCGCCCGGCGGAGGCGTAATAGATCGCGTCGGGGCGCTTGCGCGCCAGCGCAAGCAGCTGCTTGAGGCTCGTCGCGGGCACCGACGGGTGCACGACGAGCAGATTCGGCATCGACGCGAACATCGTGATCGATCTGAAATCCTTCACCGGGTCGTACGGCAGATCCTTGTAGATGCCCGGGATGTAGGTGTGGCTCGCCGAGGTGAAGAGGAACGTGTAGCCGTCCGGGTCCGACCGCGCAACGATCCCGGAGCCCAGCGTGCCGCCCGCGCCGGGGCGCGTGTCGATGACGAGGCTGGCGCCGAGCGCCTCGGTGAGCTTGTCCGAAAGCGCCCGGGCGAGCACGTCCGTGCCGCCTCCCGGAGAGAACGGAATGACCAGCCGTATGGGTTTTTGCGGGTAGCCGTCCGCGGCCGCGACGGGCGCGGGCAGCGCGATCAGGGTGGCGCAGAGCGAAGCGCAGGCGATGCGGAACATGGTGTCCTCCTCGTTGCTGGTCGCGTGCCCGGCTTTATTGGCCTCCCTGATTGGGGCTGCTTGATAGCGCTAAGAGTTCCATCATGTGAACGGATAGACCGGAATACAGTCACAGATGATGCGTCCCAGGTGAATCGTCCCAGATGAACCGTCTCAGATAACGCGTCCCGGGTGAACCGTCCCAGATGAAATGTCCCAGGTAGAACGTCCCAAGTGAAGCGTCGCAGACAAACCGGCGCGCATAACGAGTACGAGAGCACTCGCTGTACCTGGGACGCCCTATCTGGGACGCAGTATCTGGGACGCCGCACCTGAGACGAAGTACCTGGGACGCCGTATCTGGGACGCCGTATCTGGGACGCAGTATCTGAGACAGGAGTCAAAACGATGAAGAGTGTGGGCTTTGTCGTTACCTTGATAGCGCTGACAGTTTCCGCTAGCGGCGTGCTGGCACAGCCGGCGGGCGAGTTTCCGAACCGTCCGCTGCGCTACATCGTGCCTTTCCCCCCGGGAGGCTCGACCGACATCGTCGCGCGCATCGTCGCCGCCGCGATGAGCGAGGGGCTCGGCCAGCAGGTCGTCATCGACAATCGGGGCGGCGCGGCCGGAACGATCGGCGCCGAAGCCGCGGCCCGCTCGGCGCCCGACGGCTACACGCTCTTCGCCTGCAACATCGCATCGCTCGCGGTGAGCCCGGCGCTCTACAAGAAGCTCGGTTACGATCCCGACGCCGATTTCGCGCCGATCGGATTGATCGGCAGCACCCCCAACGCCCTTGCCGTCCATCCCTCGCTCCCGGCGACGACGATCGCGAGGTTCATCGCGCTCGCGAAAGCCCGCCCGGGCCAGATCAACTACGCATCGGCCGGAGTCGGGACTTCGCCGCAGCTCTCGATGGAGCTGTTCAAGATGAAGGCCCACATCGACATCGTGCACATCGCGTACCGGGGCGCCGGGCCGGCGCTGGTGGACCTCCTGGGAGGCCACGTCCAGGCGATGTTCTCCACCGTGCCGTCGTACATCTCGGCAGCGCGCGCCGGCAAGATCCGCCTGCTCGGCGTCACATCGGCGAAGCGCAGCCCCGATCTGCCCGACGTCCCGACCATAGCCGAGTCCGGCATGCCGGGCTTCGAGGTCATCTCGTGGCAGGGCCAGTGCACCCCCGCAGGCGTGCCGGAGCCCGTGCTCGTCCGGATCAGGGCCGCGCTCGCCGCGGCGCTCGCGCTCCCGGACACGCAGAAGCGTCTGGCGGAACAGAGCGTCCACCCCGAGCCGCTCAGCCCCGAGAAGTTCGCGGCGTTCATCCGCTCCGAGCGGGCCAAATGGGCGAAGCTGGTGAAGGACGTCGGCATCAAGCCTCAATAGAGCACCTGCTCAGCGGGCCCTATAACCCGGCACTCGCCACGTATCACCTATGACCTATCGACTTTCGCCCGCCAGGCCGGCTACCTGAGGGCAGAGACCGGAAGGAGTGGACGGATAGTGGTGCGTGCTGCGAAGATTCTGCTGCAGCGATGGTGAGTGTTCCCCACGAGAACTCGAAAAAGTTGCGCACCGCGATTCGTTTGCCGGGCTGTCTCGCCATTTTATTGGCCGCAGCAAGCAGCCTGGCGGCGCCAAGCGAAGTCAACGTCAGCGCCCTGTGGAAGGAAGCGGAGACGCGCGTCGGAATTTCCATTTCCATTCCGTCCACGCGGCAGGTCCCGGACTATGAACGGCAGGGCGTGGCTTTTGCGCCGCTGAACGTCGTCGAGTCACGCGGCGGCGATGCGCTGGACGTGGCGCTTTACCTGCGCGTATACACCGACGAATTCTCGAAGTATCCACGTTCGTTTCTGCGCAAGGTGAACGTGGAATGGGTGGCGTTCGTAAAAGGACTGCGGGTCGCGGAGATACCACGCGCAGCCGCTTACCTTCGCTCCTATGCCCCGACCACGATGGCGCCCAGGGGCGGCATGGTCTACGACGTGCAACAGGGGGTCACCGATCGCGCGTACGTGCGGCGCACGCTCCATCACGAGTTCTTTCACTTCATCGATGAAGGAGTACAGATCCGAGGCAACGGACATGCGGATTGGCTAGCCCTGAATCCGCGGGGTTTTCAATACACCGGAAAGATGGCGAATTTTTCGCGCACGCTGGACCATCCCGCGCCGGGGATCATCACTACGTACTCGGCGAAATCGAGCTCGGAGGACCGCGCGGAACTGTTTGCGGCCTTGATGGACGAGGAGACCTATCCGCGCCTGCGGGAGATCGCTGCGGAAGACCCCGTCGTGCGCCGCAAGATCGGACATCTCGTTCGCTTCCTGGAGCGCATCGACCCGGCGATGGGGGGCAGCTATTTCCGCAAGCGACTCGGGGAGCATTGGCAAACCGTGATCGACCGTCCCAGATGAATCGTCCCAGGTGAGGCGTCGCAAGTGATGCGTCCCAAGTACACCGTCCCAGGTGAAACGTCGCAGATATTGCGTCGCAAACAAACCGCCGCAGAACGAGCACCAGTGCACGCCGTACCTGAGACGCCCTATCTGGGACGTATTATCTGGGACGTGCTATCGGAAACGCAGTATCTGGGACGTCGACGTAAGCTGCTCGGGCTCCTTGGCGGCAACCTGGCGTTGGGGCTGTCTGGGTGCGGCTGCATGCACCCGTTTGCGAAGCCGGAGATCGGCGAGATGGGGCGGTTTGCCGCCGAGCGCGACGAGGTGCCCTTCCTCAAGCCCGTCCGCTCGAGCAGGACTCTCACGCAGGGTATCTTTTGTGTAGACGTCCACGCGCACTTCTTCAACGCTTCGGATGTGACCGTCAAAGGCTACCTGGAGGGCCCGGTCGCCCACAAAATAGGAGGAAGCTTGGGGCGACTGGTAAGGCTGTTGGCCCCGCTGGCGGATGGCCTTGCGGAAATTGCGCCCAAAGCCAGCGCTGAGTACGACAAGCTCGGCGAATTGTCGGCGCAGGCCCGCCTTCAGTCCCAAGAGCAGTTCGAGGCGGTGTTGGACGGCATCACCATCGAGCACCGTACGGCCCAATCGCGAAGGTTCTACGAATTGCTCCTGGCGTCGCCCGACGGACGCCGCTTCCTGGAGGAGTACGAACGGATCAAGGCCGATGCGCTGCGGGCAAGGCCGGCTGTAGCCCCTGAGTCTCAAATCCTCAGCATCGATGAGAGCTCCCTCAGGCGTGCCATCGAGATGGGCGAGCAGCCTCGCCGCCCATCGCTGCGCGATCAATCTATTCCGGGCGGCGATCCCTTTTACGCGGAGGGCATACTGGCCTTCGTCGCCTACATGCTGTCGTATCGCTGGACGAACCTGCGCAGCTACAAGAAGCAGTTTTCGGAGCGCGACGGGGCGCTCGGCGTGGACCGGGTCCTGGGCGCGCTCGTCGATTTCGACCGCTGGCTGGATTGTCCGCCGCGCTCTTCCCACGAAGACCAGGTGCGCCTGCACGCGCGGCTCTCGAAGCTCTCGGACGGCTACATGCTGCCCCTCGCGAGCTACAACCCGTGGACCGACGTCGAGGAGCAGGGCAAATCATTGGGCCGGCTCGTGCAGGCCGTGAACGAATTCAAGTTCGTCGGCGCAAAGATCTATCCGGCCAACGGTTTTCGCCCGTGGAACAACACCGCGGCGCAGGACGGTCCCGGGCTGCCGTCCCACGATGCGATCAACGGTGCGTTGATGTGTTTCTGGGACAAGTGCATCGAGCTGGACATCCCGGTCATGGCGCACACGGGACAGTCGATGGGCAAGGACGATGCCCACGACGTGCTCGCTGCGCCGGAATGGTGGGGAGCGCTCGTTGACGCCTATGCCGTGCGCGGCAAGTCTCCGCGCGTCAACCTGGGGCACTTCGGCGGCGATACGAGCCCGCCCGCGAACGACTGGACGAAACGCATGGCCGAGGTCATGAAGAAGGCGGGCGGCGACAAGGTCTTCGGCGACCTGGGGTACTGGGCCGAGCTCCAGTGCGGCGTCGTCGGGGACGGTCGATGCGAGGCCGCCGCGCTTCGGCTGACGAGCGTGCTCGACCGCAAGGCAGGCGCCAACGAGCGGGTGGCCGACCGCGTGATGTTCGGCAGCGACTGGCTGATGCTTTCGCGGGAAGAGAACTGGGCGAGCTACGCGTCCGAGCTGTTCATCAAGCTAAGGAGCGTCGTGCCGGGCGACGTGGAAAGGATCTTCGGTGGCAATGCGCTCAAGTGCTTTGGGCAGAGAATCAGGTAACCCGCCCCAGATGAAGCGTCCCAAGTGAACCGTCCCAGATGAAGCGTCCCAGGTGAACCGTCCCAGGTAAATCGTCCCAGATGAAATGTCTCAGCAGCAGCGCCCAGCTGAAAACGTTCCGCAAAAAAATGGCAGGCGAGTACGCCGTAACTGAGACGCGGTATCTGGGACGTCGTGCGACGTAGTATCTGAGACGTCGTACCTGAGACGCATCTCCACTCAGCGCTCGGGCTTCAGCCCCGCGGCCTTGATGACTTTCGACCAGCGCGCGGACTCGGCGCGCATGTGCGCGTGCAGCTCGGTCGGGGAAGTCGACTGCGGCTCCTGCCCCATCTCGATGATCCGCTGTGCGAACGGCGCATCGGCCATCATCTTTACGACCTCGGCGTTCAGCTTGGTAACTATGGCCGGCGGGATGCCGTGGGGCCCGACGAGGGCATACCACGTGCCGCACTCGAAACCGGGCAGGGTTTCCGCGATGGTCGGGACCTCCGGCAGCGCCGGCGAGCGCTTGGTCCCGCCATGCCCGATGGCGCGCAGCTTGCCGCTCTTGATGAAGGGCAGCACGGCCGGAATGCTGTTGAACATGAACTGCACCTGGCCGCCCACCACGTCGGTGACGGCCGGGGAGGTGCCCTTGTATGGCACGTGCACGAAGTTGACTCCGGTCATCGTCTTCAGCATCTCGCAGCCGAGGTGATTGGACGTGCCGAATCCCGGCGAAGCGCAGTTGAGCTGCCCGGGCTTCGCGCGCGCGAGCGCGACCAGCTCGTCGACGTTCTTGGCGGGCATCCCCACGAAGCCGAACAGCAATTGCGGGCTGACGACCAAGAGCGAGATCGGCGCGAAATCGCGGAACGAATCGTACGATACCTTGGTGAGGAGCGGGTTCACCACGAGGCCGGCCGAGGTGGCCACCAGCAGGGTGTAGCCGTCGGGCACGGACTTAGCCGCGATGTCCATGCCGATCATTCCGGTCGCGCCGGCGCGGTTGTCGACGACCGTTTGCTGGCCCATGCTGTCGGTCAGGCGCTGCGCGACGAGGCGTGCAGCGATGTCCTGGGCCGCTCCCGCCGTGTTCGGCACGATGACCCGGATCGGGCGCGAGGGATACGATTTCGCATCTTCACGAACCTGGGCGAGGCTCGCGCCGGTGACGAGCGCGACGGCCACTCCCGCGGCCGCCGGGAGGGGCCATTTCACTGGAAAGCTCGCATGCTGTGTTTTCACGGTGCCTCGCGTCGGGGATTTGCCCCTCGCAAATCGTGCGCTTTGCGGGCGAGGGAGGTCAAGCGCTGACTCCGGGAACGTCCCAGATGAACCGTCTCGAGTGAAGCGTCCCAGATGAGCCGTCCCAAGTGAAGCGTCCCAGATAAAGCGTCCCAGATGAAACACCCCGGCAGGCGAGTCTTGTATGCGCCGTACCTGAGACGCCCTAGCTGAGACGCGGTATACGAGACGCAGTATCTGGGACGCAGTACCTGGGACGTAGTATCTGAGACGTATTATCTGGGACGCCCTGTAGGGATTTCCTTTACACATTTTGTCTCCGCCCGACCCGCCCAGGTTGCCGTAACGGGGCGGTACCGGTAGGCTTTGAAGAATGATGTCGGCATAACGCCTCGGACTGCCGGTCACAAGTAGGCAGTAACGCTTTTGCAGAAGAAAGGTGATTCGAGGGAGGATCGCCATGAAAGCCATTCGAGAGATTGCCTTTGCGTTTGCGCTGCTTTCGGTGTGCTGCGAAAGTCCGGCCCAGCCTTCGAGCCCGGCCGCCGATTACATTGAGAAGGTTTTCGCTGCAGCGGATGACGCGCTGGACGACGCACGCTCCGCGCCGAACGGCGCCCGGCAGCGCGTGAGCGAAACGCTGGCGCAATTGGAAGCGGCTATCACGAAGTATCCCGATAGCGCTGCATTGCACCTCATGATGGGGCGCGCTCTGATTGTCTACGACTGCGCGCTGGGTAGCAACAATTGCTCGCTGAGGGCCAAGAGTCATCTGACACAAGCGGTCGCGCTCGATCCGAAACTCGTCCGGGCACACGTGCTGCTCGCGCACGATGCGATGAATTCCGGTTGCACTCCTTGTGCCAAGCCTCATATCTCCGCGGCACAGGCATTACAGCGGAGCGACCCGTACGTACTGGAAGTCAATGGCCGCCAGTACCAATTCATGGGCGTGCCGGATGCCGCGGAGCAGTTCTATCTCCTCGCTGTCAAGGCATTTCCGAGTCCCAAGAAGCGCTGGCAGGTTTACAACTGGCTTTCCGAAATCTACAAGCAGCGCGAGAACTACGAACGGGCGGAGTGGGCACTACAGAGTGCTCTCGATGCTGCTCCGGAGGGCGCGTGGTCGAATGGCAACCTCGGTGCGTTCTACGTGCACGCTCGAGGACAATGCGATAAGGCTATTCCGTTGTTGCGGAAGGCACTTTCCATCATGAATTATGGAGTGGCGCGAAGCGCTCTTACGCTCGCGTTGTATGAGCGCTGGGCAAACGCATATTTATCCAAGGCCGAGCCGGAGACGGTCTCTAGGTACTGGAACGAAGCGCAGGCCGACTCATCTGACACGATGAGCTTGTTTTTCGACTCGGCGAGTTATGTCGGTACGGGACGCGCGAGCCAGGCCCTGTTTATCTCGGGAAAAGTACCGAAGACAGCTCTCGAGCAAACCTGGCAGCAGGGAAGAACGCCTCTTCTCATGGCCGCGATCAACGACAACACCGAGCTCGCGCTGTTTCTGATCGCACACGGTGCGAACGTCAATGCCCGCGACGAGTCCGGCGTCTTCCCTGCCCAGGCCGCAGCGCAATACCTCAACTTTCGGGTAATGGATGCGCTGGCGCGCAAGAACGCCAACCTCGGCATGGTAGTGCAGGGATATAACGAGACGGTGCTCATGCGGGTGGCAAGGGCAGGGGTATCCAAACCCGACCGGCTGAAACTTGCTGCGCTTCTGCTCGATAAAGGAGTTCCCATCGACGCCAAATCGGCTCGGGGGATGACGGCCCTCGGCGTTGCGATCGGAGCCAACGACCTCGAAATGGTGAAATATCTCTTCTCCCGAGGCGCCAAATCCGCGGGTGAGCCGGCGGCGGGCGTCGTTCCGCCGGTCGCATTCGCGATCGGAGCCGGCAACCGGGAGTTGCTGGAGGAGCTGATCAAGCGGAACGTCGGCCTCAACGTCGACGTCCAGGGCACGAGTCTTGCGGATTTCGCGGAGAAGAATGGGAAGCCGGAACTTGCGAAGATGCTGCGAGAGAGAAAATAGGGCTCGAAAGAGCAGGTTTCTTCTTCCGATCTCCCGCTCTCCCGATCTACCGGATTTTCTCCCGATCTCCCGTGCTCCCGCTCTCGCGGATGCTCGCTTTGATCGCAAAGCTTCAATGAGCCTGCTTCGCCGTGGTCGGACCAGAGCAACCAGTCTTCTCGAGTTGCCGGGCGTACTGAAACGGCGTCAGTCCGCCACGTCTCATTCCCCGTCCCTGCGCTTAATTCGGCTTAGCACCGTCGAGGGCGCTGCGATTTCCGCCAGGTACGGGTGGTTCGGCTTTTTGTAGATGCGCGTAATCTGCCTCACGTAGTCGCGCGTTTCCCGGTACGGCGGGATGTCGAGATACCGCTCGACGGTTTCCTCGCCGGCATTGTAGGCGGCCAGCACCAGTGCGACGTCGCCCTGGAAGTAGGCCATCAGCCATCGCAGGTAGGCAAGCCCGCCTTTGAGGTTGTCGAGCACGTTGAAGGTGTTCTTCACGCCAAAGCGCGCAGCGGTCGCCGGAACCAGCTGCATCAGGCCCTGCGCGTTCCGCGGCGACACGGCAGCCACGTCGAACTTCGATTCGACGCCGATCAACGCCATCACGAGCTCGGGATCGACCGAATACTGCGGCGCCCAGTACCGCACCAGCAGCTCGATGTCCCTTCTCGCTGCCGACCCGGAGCGGATTGGAGCCACTGGGGCCAGCGGCTCGTTCATGCACGGGGGTACCACGCTGCCGACGCCACGGCTGATGTACGGAAGAATTTCCTTCGCGCGCTCGTTGCCCATCTCCGCCGCCATGTTGATCAGGAGCGCGCCCACGCCTTCATTGGGTATCATTTCGCGCCCGGACGAATAGATCTGCCCCAGTCTCAGTATTGCGTCGGCGTTGCCGCGCGCCGCCGCCTTGCAATAAAGTGCGTTGGATTTCAGGAAATCCTGCGCGACGTCCTCGCCGCGCTCGTATTTCGCGGCGAGCGTGAGCAGCGCCTGCACGTCGCCTCGCTGCGCCGCCGCTTCAAGCGCCGCGATGTCCGCGGAGGGCTGTGCCGCGGCGTTCCCACATAGCAACGCCAGGCACAGGGCCGTCCGCACGGTCGGGAAAAGTCGAGCGTCTGGCGATATGGATTGCATGGCTTGGTCCGGTGCCAACAGTAGGATGGCATAAATCGGATCGGGTTCCACTAGCGAAGACAAAGGATGAGGGATGAGGGATGAAGGATGAGGGATCACCGGCAGTAACCGGAAGGCATCACCCACCCCCGATCGCCTGTCACGCGTCGCTCGCTGCGAACGTCGTGCCTCGCAGCCGCCTGTGGCGATCGGCGTTGCCTCGTGAGGCAGCTCAGGCGTAAGCTTTCCGTAAACCGCGACGCTGAGCTTTTACCGGGCAGGACCTGTCAACAGCTGAAGTGGGAGGGCGTCATGATCACCAGGACTCGCATCGTCAAAACCGTAATCAACGGGCTGGCCGCACTGGCGTTGGTCTGTGGGGGGAGCGCAAGCGCTGCGGTAATCTACGATAACAACGCGAATGTCACTACCGGCATTTTCAGCGATCCTGGCACTCCACAATTTCTCGCAGACGACTTCATTCTCCAGGCGGGCGCGAATACCATCAGCGATATCCATTGGAGAGGGGGATACGGCCCTTCCAACACTCCTGGTACCGACAACTTCACGATCCAGATTTACGCCAATGCGGGCGGCACACCCGCGCTCTCCCCGCTAATCACCCTTCCCGTGGGCAGCGCAGTGAACCGCACCGACACGGGGATTACCGTTAGCACATTCGAACTTTTCTCGTACTCGGTGGACATTGCACCGCTCACCCTCGCCGTTGGCACCACGTTCTGGCTGTCGATCGTTAACGACACCGCAGCCGATGCCGACGACAATTGGATCTGGGGAGAGGACGTTTCTGGTGGAAACACAGCGTTCAGGAGCAATCAAAGCTCCCCCTGGAATACAGCTCTGGTCAGGCTCGATTTCCAGCTCACCAACGGCGTCGTCCCCGAGCCTGCAACCCTAGGCCTGCTCGGTCTGGGTCTCGCCGCGCTGGGATCGGCCCGTCGGCGCGTGCGCAATCGCCCATCACCCATGACCGATCACGCATCACCCTGTTCCTCCGGCTCGCCCTCCCAGTCGTAGCGCTTGCGCGGCGGGATATCCAGATGCCGCAGTGCGATCGCGAGCATGAAGCCGATCAGCGCGCCCGCGAGATGAAATTCCCAAGAAACGCCGGGCTCGATCGGGAGAACTCCCCAGACCATCGAGCCGTACAGGAAGGCAACGAGCAGGGACGCGGCGATGGCGCGCCGATCGCGGCGGATCACGCCGGCGACGAAGATGTAGCTGACGAGGCCGTAGATCAGGCCGCTCGCGCCGATGTGCACGGATGACGCTTTGCCGAACAGCCACACGGCGAGACCGGGTCCAAAGTAGACCGCCGGGATCACCTTGAGGGACGAGTTCGGATAGAGGTAGAGCATCCCCGTTCCCAGCACCAGGAGCGGCAGGGAGTTGGTTGCCAGGTGGGCGGGGCCGCCGTGCAGCAGTGGCGCGAGCAGAATCCCGGGCAGCCCGGCGAGCTCGCGCGGACGGACGCCGAAACGCTGCAGCTCCAGATCGAGCAGCACGTTAACGATATCAACCAGCCAGAGCAGCGCGACAAAGGCGAGCGCGATCTTGAACGCCAGCCGGAAGCTGGCGCGCGCCCGTTCGGAGGTGGTCCACGCCGGGTCGGGGATATCGACGAGCATCGCGGAAGAAGATACCAGACGCCAACGCCCCCAAGGTTCGGAGTGATGCAGCACGGCCATATCGCCCTGATCAGCGAAATGACCTAGAATTTTCCGTCGGGAGGCTCTCATGAGGCAATGGTTGAACCTGCTGGGAGCAGGCTGTCTCGTTGCGCTCGGCACGCCGGGCATGCGGCCGGCGCAGGGCGCTGAAGTCATCGTGTTGGCGTCCATGGGAACGGTGTCGGGACTGAACGAGCTCGCCCCCGTGTTCACGCGAATGACCGGCCACAAGGTGATCATCAGCCAGCAGAGCGGGGCTGTGCTCGAGCAGACGCTCAACTCCAATGCTCCCGCCGACCTGATCGTGCTGAACACCGGCGCGATGAACGACGTCGTCAAGCGCGGCAAGGTGGTGGCGGGCTCCAGCGTTATTTTTGCGCGCGCCGCGGTCGGCCTCTCCGTCAAGTCGGGAGCGCCGTGGCCTGACATCAGCACGCCGGAGGCTTTCAAGCGCACGATGCTCAGCGCCAGGTCGATCGGTTATTCGCGCGGCGGAAGCGGCAGCGTCGCCGCGCGAGCCATCGAAAAGCTCGGCATCGCCGAGCAGATGAAGTCCAAGACCACCTACACGGAAGCCGGCCCTGCGGCCGGCTACGTGGCGCGCGGCGAAGTCGAAATGGCGATCCAGCAGCTCAATGTGAGCAAGCCGGTCGCCGGTACCGATTACGTGGGCAACCTCCCGGGCGACCTCCACGATTACGTCGTGTTCGCTATCGGTCTGATGGCGGTCTCGAAAGAACAGGAGACGGCCAAGGCGCTGATCAAATTCGTCACCTCGCCGGAAGCTGGGCCGCTGCTGCAAAAGGGGATGATGGAGCCTCCGTCGCGCTGAAGTGCCAGACGAATGCGGGCGGCCGGGGCGATGCGCGCGGTCGCGTATGGGTTCGATGGCCGCGAATCGCATACCCGTTTGTTCCGAGCGAAACTCAGTGGGGTCGGAAGGATCGTCACCAGCGAAGCGGCGTCACTCGTCACCAGCGGTAGCGGCGTCACTTCTTCACTAGCGACAGCTACGTCACTTTTTCACCAGCTCCGAGGTGATAAGCTCCTCCAATTTCAATTCAAGGAGCTACCCGATGATCCACGTCCTCGCCATCATCACCGCCAAGCCCGGCATGCGCGACGCCATACTCGGTGCCGTCCGGGCCAACATTCCTGCCGTGCGCGCGGAAGACGGCTGCATCGAGTACGGTGTCGCCGTCGATGCCGACGGCGTCGGCAGCTTCCAGACGAAATTCGGCTCCGACACCTTCGTCTTCATCGAAAAGTGGCGCGACACGCAGGCGCTCAAGGCCCACGCCGCCGCGCCGCATATGGCCGCCTACGCGGCGAAGGTGAAGGACATGATCGCGAGCCGCGTGATACACGTGCTTTCGCCGATGACCTAACAACGTCTCAGATAGGTCGTCTCAGATAACGCGTCCCAGGTACGGCGTCCCAGATACTGCGTCTCAGGTACGGTGTCTCAGATACTACCGTCTCAGATACTGCGTCCCAGGTACGACGTCCCGGGTATAGCGTGTGATGGTACTTGTTCTGCGGCGGTGTATCTGCGACGCAATATCCAGGACGGTTCATCTGGGACGCTTCACCTCCTCAGTCGTCAGTCGTCACTCATCACCTCCCGCTCCCCCGGAAGCAGGCGCCTTGCTGCTTCCTCCCGTTTGCGGAAGAATGACCCGGACTTCCACACTAACCGGAGGCTACCGTGAAGATCGGAATGATCGGGCTGGGCCGGATGGGCGGGAACATGGCGGAGCGCCTCCGCAAGCACGGGCACGAGGTGGTCGGCTTCGACCACGACCCGAAGGTTTCGAAGGTCGCCTCGCTCGCCGATCTCGCCGCCGCCCTGCCCGCGCCGCGCGTCGCGTGGTGCATGGTGCCCGCGGGCGACCCGACGGAGAAGACCGTCGCGACCTTGGGGACGCTCCTCAAGCGCGGCGACCTGGTCATCGAGGGCGGCAATTCCTTCTACCGCGATTCGATCCGCCGCGCCGGTGAGCTCGCCAAGCTCGGCATCGGCTTCATCGACGCGGGCACGAGCGGCGGCATCTGGGGCCTCTCCGAGGGCTACTGCATCATGGTGGGCGGCGATCCCGCGCACGTCGCGATCGCGCAGCCGATCTTCGACGCGCTGGTGCAGTCCGGAGGATTCGCCCACGTCGGCCCGGTCGGCGCGGGCCATTTCACCAAGATGGTCCACAACGGGGTCGAGTACGGAATGATGCAGGCGTTCGGCGAGGGCTACGAGCTGCTGTGCGCGAGCGAGCTCGGCATCGACGTCTTGCGCGCGATCGAAGTCTGGCGCCACGGCAGCGTGGTGCGCTCGTGGCTGCTCGATCTCCTCGCCCGGGCCCTCGCGGATGATCCGCAGCTCGCGGGAATTAAAGGCTGGGCCGACGATTCCGGCGAGGGCCGCTGGACGGTGCAGGAGGCGGTGCGCCTGGCCGTGCCCGCGCCCGTGCTCTCCGCCTCGCTCTACGCGCGCTTCGCCTCGCGCCAGGATGACGCGCCGGCGATGAAAGTGATCGCGGCGCTGCGCAACCAGTTCGGCGGGCACGCCGTCAAGAAGTAGACCATGACCCCACACAGGGGCGATCCTTGCGTCCTCGTGATCTTCGGCGCCGCCGGCGACATGACGCGGCGCCTGCTGATCCCCTCCCTCTACAACCTCGCCTGCGACGGCCTGCTCTCGCCGCACTTCGCGATCGTCGGCGTGGCGCAGAGGGACCTGACGACGGCGCAGTTCCGCGAGCAGCTGAGCAGCGAGGCCCGCCCCCACACGACGCGCAAGGACTTCGACGCCGGGATCTGGGCCGACCTCGTCGGCCGGCTGCATTTCGTTCCCGGCCGCTTCGAAGACGATACAACTTACGCCGCCATCGCCAAGCTGCTCGAGACGCTCTCCGCGCAGCATGAAACCGGCGGCAACGCGCTCTTCTATCTCGCTACACCGCCCACCGTATTCGGCCTGGTCGGCCAGAAGCTGGCGGCCGCGGGCCTCAACGCCCACCCGCGCGGCTGGCGGCGCCTGATCGTCGAGAAGCCCTTCGGGCGCGACCTCGCCACGGCGATCGAGCTGAACCGCACGCTGCTTGCCCATTGGCGCGAAGAGCAGATCTTCCGCATCGACCATTACCTGGGCAAGGAAACGGTACAGAACCTGCTCGTGTTCCGCTTCTCCAACGGCATGTTCGAGCCGCTCTGGAGCCGCCACCACATCGATCACATCCAGTTCACCGTGGCGGAGTCGATCGGCGTCGAAGGGCGCGGCCGCTACTACGAGGGGGCGGGCGTGCTGCGGGACATGATCCAGAATCACATGTTCCAGATGCTCGCGTATCTGTGCATGGAGCCGCCGTCGTCGCTGCGCGCGGACGCGGTGCGCAACGAGAAGGCGAAGGTGCTCGAGGCGGTGCGCATCATGCGGCCCGAGGACGTGGCGCGCGATACTGTGCGCGGCCAGTACGGCCCCGGCCGCAAGCCCGACGGCACACCGGTACCGGGGTACCGCCAGGAACCGAGCGTCGCCACCGATTCCAACACGGAGACGTTCGCGGCAGTGCGGCTCTGGATCGACAATTGGCGCTGGGAAGGCGTGCCGATCTACCTGCGTTCGGGCAAGAGCCTGTGGAAGCGCGGCACCGAGATCCTGGTCCAGTTCAAGAAGGCGCCGGAAGTGCTGTTTCGCGCGGCGCCCGGCGTGGAGAGCCTCGAGCACAACCAGCTCATTTTCCACATCCAGCCGGACCAGGCCATCGAGCTGCGCATCCAGGCGAAGCACCCCGGCCCGACCGTCTCGCTGCAGAAAGTGGACATGCGGTTCAACTATCAGGACGCTTTCGAGGCCGCGGGCAGCACGGGCTACGAGGTGCTGCTCTACCACTGCATGCGCGGCGAAGCGACGCTCTTCACGCGTAACGACCTGGTCGAGGCGGCGTGGCGCATCGCCCAGCCGATCCTCGACACCTGGGCCCGGAACCCGCCCCGCGACTTCCCGAACTACCAGGCGGGCACCTGGGGTCCCAAGGCCGCGTTTCAGCTGCTGGAGCGCGACGGACACGAGTGGCTCGAGGTGATCAACCGCGCGGTGCTCGAGAAGGTGCCGCTCTTCGCCGGTTGCAGCGCCGCCTTCCTGCACGGACTCGCGCTGGTGCTGAAGCCCGCGGTGTTCGCCGGTGGCGACACGATCGTCAAGAAGGGCGAGCCCGGCTCCGAAATGTACTTCGTGGCCCGAGGCGAAGTGGAGGTCGTCGATGGCGACAAGGCCCTGGCGACTGTGGGCGAGGGCAGCTTTTTCGGCGAGAAGAGCCTCCTCTGTTCCGAGCTGCGCTCGGCTTCCGTCCGCGCCCGGACCCAGTGCGACCTCTACGTGCTCGAGAAGCCCGACTTCATGAAGGTGCTGCGGGACTACCCGCGGTTCGCGCGGTCGATACTGGAAAAGTACTGCCAGCGCTACAACCTCGAGCTCGACGCGGCCGAAGCGTTCGACGGCGAGGTCGCCGGCTATCTCGAGCGGGAAGCGGTGACGAAGTGAGGCAGTGACGACTGACGAAGTGACGAACTGACGGACTGACGCAGTGATAAAGTGACGACCTGACGAAGTGAAGTACTTCACCAGCGTAGCGGCTTTACCTCGTCAGTAGCGATAGCGGCTTCACCTCGTCACCAGCAATAGCGCCGTACCTTCTCAGCAGCGGAGGTTTCCATGCGGACCAGATTGTTAGCTTCGATCGCCGTTTTCCTGCTGGCAGCGCCGGCGGTCCATCCCGCGCAGCCCGCGTTTCCCGACAAACCGATCCGGCTGATCATCGGCAGCGCTCCGGGCTCGGGCCCCGACATCATCGCGCGGCTCCTGGCGGATCACTTGCAGGGAGCATGGGGTCAGCAAGTCGTCGTCGATTCACGGCCGGGGGTGGCAGGCATCATCAGCGCGGAGCAGACGCTGCGGGCGAACCCCGATGGCTATACGTGGATGATGATGACCTCGCAGCTCTTCATCGCGACCTCGGGTGTGTATCCCAATCTCAAGTTCGATCTCGACAAGGACTTCGTTTCCGTGGCGATGATCGGCCTGGTGCCGTACATCCTGCTCGTCAATCCCAAGCTACCCGTCAACTCGGTGTCGGAGCTGATCGCGCTCGCCAAGAAGTCGCCGGGCAAGCTCCGCTATGGCTCGGCCGGCACCGGCGGCGGCGAGCATTTCACCATGGTCATGTTCACGCGGGCGACGGGCATCGACATGCTGCACGTGCCCTACAAGGGAATCACCCAGGCCATGATCGACGTGATCGCCAACGAGATCCAGCTCTCCTTCGCCGTGTTCCCGGTCGGGAAGCCCCACGTCGATACCGGCAGGGTTCGGGCGATCGGCGTCACGACTGCGAAGCGCGCGCCGGGGCTCCCGGACGTGCCGGCGATCGGCGACACGGTGCCGGGTTACGACACGTTCGGCTGGTACGCCATCGTGGTCCCCAAGGGCACCCCTGAAGCAGTGCTCGTCAAGGCAAGCGCGGAAGTGGTCAAGGGGATCCGCGAGCCGGCGTTCGGCGAGCGGTTGAAGACGCAGGGCATCGAGATCACTCCGGGCGGGCGCAGGGAGCTCGATGCGTTCCGCACGGCCGAGCGCAAGCGCTTCACCGAGCTGGTGAAAGCGACAGGGGTCACGATCCAGTAGTGAGACACTCGTCGCAGATAGTGCGTCTCAGATGCTGCGTCGCAGATAGAACGTCTCAGATAACACGTAGCAAGGGCGGCTACTCGATCCGTATCCCCGCCTCCGCGATCACCTTCGCCCATTTCGCCGTCTCGGCCCTGATAAACGTCCGCGCCTCCTCGGGCGTACCCATCCGCGGCCTGGCGCCCTGAAGGGTGATGCGCTCGAGAATATCGGGCATCTTCGCGATCGTCGAGATCGCAGCGCTGAGCTGGCCGACAATGCGCTTCGGCAACCCGGCGGGACCGAGCAGGGCCGCCCAGGTTTCCGATTCGAACCCGGGATAGCCGGATTCCGCGATGGTCGGAAGATCCGGTGCGACAGGGCTGCGATTCAAGGACGTGATGGCAAGCGCGCGGATGCGTCCCGCCCTGATGTGCGGCAGGAGCGAAATCGCGGACGACATGGTCATGTCCACCTGTCCGCCGATCAAGTCCGGCACCGTGTTCGCCGAGCCCTTGTACGGCACGTGGACGAACTCGATACCGGTGCTCAGCCGGAAGAGCTCCATGGTCAGGTGCGAAGAGCTGCCCACGCCGGTCGAGGCGTACGTGACCTGGCCCGGCTTCGCCTTCATGAGCGCGACGAGCTCCTTCACGGTCTTCGGCGGAAGGGTGAGCCGCACGGCCAGCACGTGCGGCGAGCTCGTCAGCATGGCTACGGGCTCGAAATCGCGCGCGAAGTCGAAGGTGAGCTTCTTGTAGAGCGGCGCGCTCGTCGCGAGCGACGCCGGCGCCGTGAGCAGCGTATAGCCGTCGGGCGCTGAGCGCGCGACCAGCTCGGCGCCGATATTGCCGGCGGCGCCGGGCCGGTTGTCGACGACGAACTGCTGGCCGAGCAGCTCGGAGAGCTTCGGCCCGAAAAGCCGGCTGTTGAAGTCGGCGGACGAGCCCGGCGGAAAGGGCGAGACGAGGCGGACCGACTTCGTTGGATAGGTCTGGGCGGACGCCGCGAGCGGGATGAATGCGCACAGCGATGTGGAGACAACGAGCGGGGAGAGGCGCAGCCTCATCACGGGATTGTAACTGCAAGAGCAGATGACTGACGCCGCTTCGCTACTGACGACGGGCGAACTGGTCGGGCTGGAAGCCTTCACCGCAAAGGCTGCACTAGACGTTTCTGCACCCGTGCCAGCACAGCCCGCGCAACCGGGACCACCGCTGACTCCGGAAACGGCGACACGCTGCTCGCATTGATCTCGCACAGCACGTAGGTGTCCGCGCCGGAGGCGCTCTTCGGGCCGAGCAGGAAATCGCAATCCCACAGCACGGGCAGGCGGTCGTTTTCGACGCCGAGCAGCCGCTGCATCGCCGGCACCCATTCCTCTTCCACTTGCCACTTGAGCGACTGATACCCGGGCAGGGTCGGCGGGTGATAAAGCCGCGGTCCTGGCGGCGGCGCGCTCTCGGGTGGCGCGCCAGGAGGGGCCGGGTAGAGCGCGTTGATCGCCTGGAGTCCCAAGCCTTCGACGATGCCGTGCACCAGGTAGCAGCGGACCATGCCCTCCGGCAGGCGCGACTGCCACGCCTGGTCGAGCACTCCGCCGTCGTTTGCGAAGTATTCCTCGCAGCGCCGGCAGAAATCCTCGAACGTAATCCGCTCCTCGACCGATCCCCGCTGCGCGTGCCGTACGCGCAGCATCGTTTCGCTCTTCCCATGGAGCTCGGCCCTCCACACGCCGCTTCCGCTATGTCCGCGAAGGCGCTTCAGCACGCGTGCGCCCGCAGCAAGGCGCGCGGGCAGCTCGCGCCGCATCTGAGCAGCGCTGCGGTACAACGCCGTGTCGGAGCCCCAGCCGATGTCGCGCGTCGTGTAGAGGACTTCCTTGGTTCCCAGCTTCTCGATGACGTCCGGATCGGCGCTCACGAATACGCCAGCCGCAGCGACTTCGCGGAGCATGGCGTTCAGCATCGACCGGTTGTGGCCGTCCTGGATCGGATTCATCCAGCACAGCACGCCGTCCACATACGCGAGCTGGCGGCGCACGTCGTCGGCGAAATCGTCGTGGTAGACGGCCGGCTCGGCGTGCGCGCCCAGCTCTGCCAGCGCCTTGAATAGCGGCAGGAACCGGCTCTCCTCGGGCGCGGCCCTGCGCCTCGCCTCGCGGTCGCCGGGGTAGAGCAGCGCGATCCGGCACGGACGACCGGATGGCGGTGTAGTGGATGTACTCGTTGGACCCAAGGTGCGCTCTCCATGTGGCGCAGTACGCCAATGTTGAGGCATGCCTTGGACGCCGGAGCGTCTTGAACGGGGAGGCTGCCAAGTCCCCGGCCGGAAAAGCGTAAGCGTCTCACAGCATTAGTGCAAGTCGGCATCAGCCGTCAGTCGTCCGTCGTCAGCCGTCCGCCGTCAGTCGTCACTCATCAGTCGTCAGTCATCAGTCGTCACCCCTTTTCATTTAGCCTCAAACAGGATCACAATGTGGATTCACTGCGCGTAATATGGACTCGCGCGCGCGATGCCAGGTGGCAAAGACTGCGGAGGGAAAAACTACATCGAGGAGGAGTGCATGATCCGCTTTCTGATTGTCCAGGCATTGATAGCGGTCGCGCTTTGCGGCACGGCGGCGCAGGGCGCGGAGCCGGATTATCCGAACCGGCCGATACGCTACATCGTGGCCTTCCCGGCGGGCGGCGCGTCCGACATCGTCGCGCGCATCGTGGCCGACGCGCTGACCGAAGGCTTCGGCCAGCAGGTCATCATCG
>DATFWO010000104.1:0-15581 GCA_035259205.1 Burkholderiales bacterium
CATCGAAGGCCGGCACGGTGTGCTGTCCGCGCTGCCCGCAGGGGCCCCCCCGCTCATTGCAATATGCGTCAGCACTTGCGATCCCGACCGGATCGCCGCGCTCGCGGCGCGCTTACCCATGGATCGGGTGCTCTTCGTCGAGGCGCCCGTCTCCGGCACCAGCGCGCAGACCGCAAGCGGAGATGCGCTGGGGCTGATCGGTGGAGAACCCGCCGCGGTCGACGCCGCCCGCGATGTGCTCGAAGCGATCTGTCCCCGCTGGCGCCATCTGGGCGCCGCCGGCAACGGCGGGCGGGCAAAGCTCGCGATCAACCTGATGCTGGGCGTCAACCGCGCGGCGCCGGCCGAAGGCCTCGTGTTCGCCGAGCGCATGGGCCTCGCGCCCGGGGTTTTTCTCAGGGTCGCGCGCGAGTCGGCCGCCTACTCGCAGGTGATGGACATCAAGGGCGAGAAGATGGTGCAGGGCGATTTTTCCCCACACGGCTTCGTCGCTCAATCGCTCAAGGACTTCTCGCTCATGGCCGAGCAGGCGCGGCGCCTGGGCCAGCGCCTGCCTCTTGCGGAAACCTACACCGCCCTCGTACAGGGCTGCGTCGATCACGGCGAGGGCGACCTGGACAACTCCGCCGTGATCAAGGAGATCCGGCGTCGGCGCACCGACAGCAGTGATTGATCGTCAGCGCGCAAGCGCCTTCATGGCGCGCTCGTAATAGGAGAGATCGATGTACTTCTCCGGCGCGGGCGGCCGGCCTCCCCATTGCCCTTCGATCTCGGCTCGTAGCGCGAGCATGTTCCTGAAGCCTTCCATATCGAACCGTGCATCGGGAGCGAGCCCGAATCCCGGCTCGCGGAGCAGGTCGTAGGTTTGTCCGGCAACTTCGGGCGCGAGCTTCAGCCGCTGCACGAGCAATGCCACGCCTTCGGAACGATTTGCCGGGTCCGTCACCCATCGCAGCGCCTCCAGGTACGCCGCCATGTAACGTTCCAGCAACGGGCCGTTAGCACTGGCCCAGGAGCGCATAACGAATGCGCCGCTCGCCTGGTACGGCCCCAGCAGATCCACCGTTCTTCCCAGGCTTTTCAGCCCGTTCTGCATGGCGAGTATCGACCAGGGCACGTTCAGCACGACGGCGGCGTACTGCTTGTCGCTTACCACCGCTTTCATGCGCCCGGCCGCACCGCCTACCGGTGCCACGGTGTAATCCCGACCTTCCCTCATTCCGTTCTTGAGCAGGATCTTCTTTGCGAGCAGCGCGTATGCGGTGTTCGGTGCGTCAACGGCAATGATGCGTCCGCGGAGCTCGGCAATGGACCTGATTTCGGGCTGAACCAGGAACTCGTTCATGCTGCTGTCGCCGCCCATCACGATGATCACGTCCTGGCGCGCGTCCTCTACCATGTGCACCGCATTATCCACGGCGGCGTGGGCGATCTCGAAAGCGCCCTCCGCGAGTCCCTTACGTTGCTGATCCGAGTTGGGGGTGAACTGCACTTCTACCTTGAGCCCGCGCCTCTCGAACACTCCCTTGTCGATTCCGGCGAAGAGTGCGAGGTTCGCGGCACCCGGAAAGACATTGACGCGCAGAGCCGTTGCTTCCGCAGCGCAGGCGGCACCAGCCGCCAGCCACAGGACGAAGATCGCGGCGCCATCCCTACCCATCACGACGCGGACCGCGCGAGCGATCACTGTGCTGAGATACGACATGGGCGGCGCTCCTCTCGTCCTTGCAAGGTTCCCGTCGATGGATTGTAGGACATCAACCCTCTTGACAGCGTCGAAGATGCGGATGAACATGACTTGCACTGCGGGGATCTGCAGACTCCCCGTTCGACCAAGACGCTGCGCGTCCAAGTTCTGCTGCTGCTCGATACTCGAGGAGTGAGAAGCTATGGACGCGCCTGTCAGATCCCCCGCTTTACCATCGGCCGTTCGCAGCGGCCATCTTCCGTCTATTCTCCCCGTGCGGCGGCGCACCGTTTCTGGCATACCGCCCGAGGCGGTGATCGATACTCTCTTCGGAGCCGGAGGGCACCATGACTGACGGACACGATCCCGAGAGCAATCGCTGGCACGAGCTGGCGCGGGCATTCTTGAAGCTCGGCGCGATGAGCTACGGCGGCGCGGCGATCATGGGGATCATGCAGGCGGAAATCCAGGAAAAGCGCGGGTGGCTGACCAAGGAGCGCTACCTCGAAGGGCTCGCGCTCGTTCAAATGCTCCCGGGCGCGCCCGCCACGCAGCTCGCCATCTACATCGGACACAATCGCGCGGGCTGGCGCGGCGGAGTGCTGTCCGGCGCTTGCTTCATCCTGCCGGGCTTTTTCATCCTGCTCGCGCTCACCCTCCTCTATTCCGCGTACGGCGCGTCGCCCGTCATGCGGGATGCGCTTTATGGCCTGGGCCCGGTGGTTCTGGGCATATTTGCGGTAGCGGTCCGCCGGCTGGGCAAGGCGGCGCTGAAGGACGCGCGGCAGATCGCGATTGCGATCGCTGCCGCGCTCATGATCGCTTTCACGCCGATCGGAATCGCGGGCACGCTGCTGCTCGCAGGTTGCACCGGCGTGGCGCTCTACCACTCACGCACCGCCGGATTGCGGGCAGCGCTGATCGTTACGCTCCTCATCGGCGCATGGCAATGGCGCGGCGCTGCGCTCGTCTCCGGAACGACGGCGACCCACGTTGGAGGCGGCACTGCCGCGCCAGGCCTGCGGGATATCGCATCGTTTTTCTTCCAGGCCGGCGCGTTCACCTTCGGCGGCGGCATCACGGTGCTCGCCTTCGTGCAGGACCAAGTCGTCAACCAGCTTCACTGGCTCACTCCGCAGGAGTTCCTCGACGGTCTTGCGCTGGGTCAGCTCACGCCGGGACCGATCCTGACGCTTGCTTCCTACGTCGGCTACAAGCTCTGTGGCCTGACAGGCGCGTTCGTCGGCGTGCTCACAATATTCCTGCCGTCGTTCATTCTCATACTTTCCGTGCTGCCCATACTGAACCGCTTCCGGGAGATCACCTGGATCAGGGCCGCCATGCGGGCAATCTCCGCCGCGGTGATCGGAGTGATCTCGGTCTCTCTGGTGCACCTGGCTCCCTACGCCATTCCGGATGCTTTCACTGCGCTGCTGTTCGCACTCACGATCGCCGGAATGCTGACGTGGAAGCTGGCGCCGCTTTCGATGATGGTCGGGGGCGGGCTCGTCGGCATCGTGAGCCGCCTGAAGCCGATCCAGCGGCTCAAGGACCTCGCATGAGGAGATAAGACTTCATTGGGGGAAATCCGCTCAGAGGAGAACGCTCTTGAATCCAACCCTCGCAACGATACTGACGGCACTCGGAGTAATGACCATGACCACGACTCTCGCTGAAACGATCTCTTTCGACAACGACCCGGCCGGCGCCGCACCGTCGGGATGGCGTAGCGGCGTCACCGGCAGGGGGTCCCCGAAATGGGCGATCGAGCCCGATGCCACCGCACCGAGCAAGCCGAACGTGCTCAAGCAATCGGGCAGCGGAACGTTTCCCTGGTGCGTAAAGCCCGACGTCTCGCTCGCCGACGGCTACGTCGAAGTCAAGTTCAAGCCCATATCGGGCAAGGAGGACCAGGCGGGAGGACTGGTCTGGCGCTGGAAGGACGGCGACAACTACTACGTCGCGCGCGCCAATGCGCTGGAGAACAACGTGTCGCTCTACTATACCGAGAACGGGCGCCGCAATACCTTGAAGTACGTGGATGCGCCGGTGCCGCGCAACACGTGGCATACCCTGCGCGTGGAGTTTGCCGCGAACAAAATTCGCGTAATTCTCGATGGCAAGCAGTACATCGAGATGGAGGACAAGCACTTTCCCGCCGCCGGCGCGGTGGGCGTCTGGACGAAGGCGGACAGCGTCACGCTGTTCGACGATTTCGCCTACGGGACGGCTGCCGGCCGCTGATGGTCTTCGGGATACGCCTCGTCAGCGCGTATCCGCACTATCTGCGGCTCAACCCTGCCAGCGGGTCACAAAGTCGCCGAGCTCGGGCCGGGGCATTTCGCGCGGCGCCACTCCCGGCGTGCCGATGTAGATGATGCCGATGATGGCGTCGCTCGCCTGGAGCCGCAGACCTTCTTTCACGCGCGCATCGTAGGCGGGTGCGCCGGTGCGCCACATCGCGCCATACCCCAGGGCTTGTGCGGCCAGCATGATGTGCTCCGCCGCCGTCCCGGCCGAAACGATCTGCTCCACCTCGGGAATCTTGTCGCTCGGCTTGATGCGCGCCGCGACGATGAGGATCACGGGCGCGCGCAGCGCCTTTTGCCGCTCGCGTTCGAGCGTTTCCTGCGTCGCAGCGGGTTCGCGAGCCTTGAGCGTCTCGGCGAGGAGCAGGCCGAACCGTCCGCGCTCTTCGCCCGAGATAACGATGAAGTGCCAGGGGCGAAGGCGGCCGTGATCCGGTGCGCGCAGCGCGCTGCGCAGTATCGTGTCGAGCTCATCCTGCGAGGGGCCCGGGTCTTTCAGGTTTATAGCGGAAGCGCGCTCGAGCAGGAGTTTCACTGCGTCCATCGGAGTCTCCGGTCGCGCTTCGGCGGAACGAAGCGCTGTTATAGGTAACTACGGGAAGCACTATCCCACAGCCATGATAGCCCATCGCGGCGATGCGCGGGTCGCTGGCCGATTTTCAGGTTCCGCTGCTTGACGGGGTGTCTCTCTTGTTCCGATAGGCGGCGTATGCGTGGTCAAAGACCTTAGCGGCCTCTACGACCAGCTCGTCGTCGCCTCGAGCGCTGTCCCGTGCGCCTTTCAGGACCAGCTCCAGCCCCCTGGCGTCTTCGACGGGAATGCCGCCAACGTCCAGAAAGTGGACAATCGCAGCGAGCTGGTGAAGGGCCGGATCGCCGTCGAGATCGAAGCTCGAGAGCAAGACCTCGAACGTCACCCGATTGCCGACGTGCGTGAAGTCGGCGCCGTCAAAGTCGAATCCGAGTGCGCCCCTGGGTTTGTCCCTGGGCTTGTCGATCCATACGAACCGCGCGCTGCGATCGATGAAGCGCTTGATAAGCCACGCACTGGCGAGACGGTCCACCCACGGATGCTTCCGCGTCGCCCAGTTCCGGTTGCGATATTTCGCAGGATCGAGCCGGCGCACTTTTCCCCTTGCCGCATGCGGCTCGCCCTCGGCATGAGATCGTTGCGATTCGAGCTCGAGGCCCGCGAGCGCTTCCTTCGCCTGCAAATGCGCCTGCCCGGGATAGAAATCCAGGGCGACCAGCTCATCGAACGACCGCCGCAGCCGCTGGACCAGCGTATCCGCCTTCCGTTGTCCAAGCCGCCGCAGGGCCAGCTTTGCGGCGCCGATTCTCGCGACGAGCGCTCCGTACTCCTCGCCGCGGTCGAAGAGCCTGCGGACGTATTCGAATTGCGCAGGCGTGTTGAAGCTCAGCTCGGCGGTCATCGCGAATCCTCCGGCCGCCCTCACCGCCGATTCCACCTCGGCCAGCGCCGGCGCTTGCGGCGCGCTGACGGGCAGTACATAGACGCCGTCCCGGAGGACGCCGCAACCCGTACTCTTCAGCGCTCGCCACACTCGCATGCGGATGGTCGAGTTTCCGGTCGGCAGGCTCGTCAGCAATGCGATGAATGGGTTCATAAGAGTTGTCGAATTATGAGGTTAGCGGATTGCCCCTGGGGCCCGGGCGTGACGGCGTAGAGAGGCTCAAACGGAGGACTACACATGGGCGTTGACATTATCACAACTCTGTTATAAAGTGCACGTCAATCGTAGGCTTCGCGCTGTGACGCACGCAGCCGAACCTAGCCGGGTCTTACGCAGGCACCCGGTCCCAAAAGACGATTTCCGTCTCAAGCGCTGCTCCGAGTCCCTACGGGGAAGGAGTACGTGTATGAGCAACGGAGTCGTTTCCATCTCCCCCGCGCTCGGCAGCGGTTTCACTTCAGCAGCGCATACGCTTATCGGGTCAGAGCGGATACCCGGTATACCCAAGGCATTTCGCCCAAGTTCTGCATCTCCGACCCCGCGCGCGTTACCAGGCCCGGGGATGTCACGCGAAAGGAAGATGCCATGAGAAACAGCAACTGCAAGAGAGTGATTTGCGTCATCAACAAGCGCCTCGCGGAAATTCAGCTGAGCGATCCCGAACGCCAACGCGCGATGTATGCATTGCGCGACGCCGACGCGATCGTCGATGCCTTGCTCTGGGTCAAGGAAAAAATCGCGTTGCTGGGCGCGGTGCTGCCCAAGCTGGGCTTCAAGCACTGAGACCGGGCTCGACCATGAATCTCGAGCCTGCTTCCAGCACCAGCGTTACACCCGGTGCGCCCCGCGTTGAAGCGCGGGGCGCTGCCGACGCCATTCTTCTGTCGCGAAGCGACGTCGAGCGTTTGCTTACGCCCGACGAATGCATCGCCGCGGTGGAGGACGCCTTCCGCCAGCATGCGCTCGGCAAGGCTCCGCCGCCCGGGATCCTGGGCTTTCACGCCCAGGACGGCAGTTTTCACATCAAGGCAGCGTTGCTCGGGCTCGATCAGCCGTACTTCGCCGCCAAGACCAATGCGAATTTCCCGCACAACGGCGCGCGGCACGGGCTGCCGACCATCCAGGGCGTCGTCGTGCTGTGCGAGGCGGTCAAGGGCCTGCCTCTCGCAATCATGGATTCGATGTCGATTACCGCGTTGCGCACGGCCGCGGCGACCGCTGTCGCGGCGAAGTACCTCGCGCGGGAAAAATGCGACACGGCGCTGATTTGCGGCTGCGGCGGGCAGGCGCCCGCGCAGCTGCGCGCGCTGCTGCGGGTGCGGCGACCCGCGCGAATCCTTGTCTACGACCAGGATGACGCAAAGGCGAAGAGCCTGGCGGCGAAGATGGCGGGCGAAGCAGCGCTCTCGATCGCGCCGGTCGCGGACCTGCCGCGGGCGCTCGCCGCAAGCGACATTGTCGTTACCTGCACCACCGCGCGGCGCTGGTTCGTCGCACGCGACATGGTCCGTCCCGGAACCTTCGTCGCGGCCATCGGCGCCGACAACGAGAACAAGCAGGAAATCGATCCCGCGCTGCTAGCGGCGAGCAAGGTGGTGACCGATATCACCGAGCAATGCTCCGCGATCGGCGACCTGCATCACGCCGTCGCGGCCGGGGTGATGTCCCCTGCCGGCGTGCACGCAGAGCTCGGCGAGATCGTCGCGGGTCGCAAGCCGGGTCGCACGAGCGACGAGGAAATCATCGTATTCGATTCAAGCGGCACGGCGCTGCAGGACGTCGCTGCGGCCGCCGCCGTCTACCGCCGGGCGCTCGCGCAGGACGAAGGCACCCGCTTTTCGTTCAATGCCTGATTTTCTTGCACGGAGGAACTCATGCGTTACCACCTCACACCCATACATTGCCGTCCCTGGCTCCTGAACGGGTTGTCGACGCGGCTCATCGAAAGCCACTACGAGAACAACTACGGCGGAGCGCTGCGGCGCTTGAACGCCATTACGGAGAGGCTCGAGTCCCTCGACTTCAAGAAGACGCCGGGCTACCTCATCAACGGCCTCAAGCGCGAGGAGCTCGCCGCGCTCAACTCCACGCTGCTGCACGAGCTCTATTTCGCGAGCCTGGGCGTGGCCCCGGTCGCCAAGGGCCGCAATATCCCCCGGCCGGCCGGGGCGCTCGCCGAGGCGCTGGCGCGCGACTTCGGTTCCTTCGAGCGCTGGCGTGACGAGTTCGACGCCATGGGCAACGCGCTTGCAGGCGGCTCCGGCTGGGTGCTGCTCGTCTACCTGCCGCGCGACCGGCGGCTGATCAACCAGTACGCGTCCGAGCACGCGCTGGCCATGGCGGGTGGAATTCCGATCCTCGCCCTCGACATGTACGAGCACGCCTACCACCTCGACTTCGGAGCGAACGCGCGGGCCTACATCAACGCGTTCATAAAGAACGTCGACTGGATAGCCGCACAAGGCCGCTACGAGGACGCAGCCAAAGTCGCGCCGCCGCGACCGCTGGTGCAGGAGGAGTTCTGCGACTTGCCCGGCCTGGACGCAGAGGAAGTGAAGTCGATGCTCGAGTCCGGCAAGCCGGTGCAGATCATCGACGCCCGGCCGCGGCACTCCATGTCGCGGCAGCCGGAGATCATGGACGGTGCGACGTGGCGCGACCCGGACCGCGTTCAGGAATGGGTCGGCGAGCTCTCGAAGTCGGACCCGGTGGTGGTGTTCTGCGTGTACGGCTTCCACGTCGGCTGCAAGACGGCGATCGCGCTGCGGGAGGCGGGCTTCGACGCGAAGTACATGAAGGGTGGCCACTCGGCATGGAAGGCGCTTGGAGGCGCAACCAAGCCCATCGGCGACGAATCGCGGGAGGCTGAAGTGTAGGCCAGCCGCCACCCGGCAATGGAAGGGAAATCCAGATGAGCATGCTGAAAGAGTACTACCTGCAGCCCGATGCGCCCGATCCGGTTCTGGCCGAGGCCGAAGTGCTGCGCTGTGTGCGCCGCTTCATGCCAACGGCAAAGGCCGTGACAGGCGTTGACGAATCAGGCGGCGAGGCCCGGATCTACATCGTGGATGAGGTCATCATGGTCAAGGTGCAGCGGCCACAACAAGTACGCGTCGGCACCAGCCTGGCCCGTGAGGTGTTTTATCTCAATCAATTGGCCGCGGCTGCGCCCGACCTGCCCGTGCCGCGTGTCCTCGGCTACAGCCGCGACACGAATTTGCTCGAGTACAACATCCAGACCCGGATGCCGGGGGTGGCCTACGTCAACGCCAGCCTTGCTCCCGAGGCGCAGCGCAACGTCATCTTCAGCCTGGGGCGGTTACTGCGCCGCCTCCATGCCATTCCGCAGCAGCCGTTTCACGACAGCGCTCACTTCCCCACCGATCGCACCTCGGCCGACTTCAGAGCACGCCTGTCCGAATACTTCGACGTGGTGGCCGGGCGACTCGAGAAGAATGGACGGACGTGGCCGCTGGAGATTCCGTTTGAATCGGTTCGAGAACGCACATTGGCAGCTCTGTCCGAATCGCAGGAGTTCCTGGCTCTGCACTCCAACCCCGGTCCGCCTCACACCTTCGTTGACCCGAGCACCGGGCGCTTCCAGGGCCTGATTGATTTCGGCGACGCTTACATCAGTCATCCTGCTCTTGATGTGTGGCGCTGGCGCTGGCCTGCCGAACGTGTCGCCGCGCTCGCCGGCTACACCGCCGACTCGCCCGTGGGCGATGACTTCATGCGGACCTGGAAAGCCGTCACGGTTGCCGCGTCCGCCGTCCTCGTAGCATTTTTCCCGGACCGTGAGAGCGAAGCGACAACGGATTTACGACGCTCTCTGAGCGACTTGTGATCAAAGCAATGGGAATTTCAATTCAATCGAGCAACGCTTGATTTTTTCACGGAGGATTTTATGCGTTACCAGCTTACACCCATACACTGCCGTCCCTGGACGCTGAACGCCCTGTCGTTCAAGCTGATCGAAAGCCACTACGAGAACAACTACGGTGGAGCGCTCCGGCGCCTCAACGCGATCGCGGAGCAGCTGGAGAAGCTCGACTTCGCCAGCACACCCGCCCATGTGTTGAACAGCTTGAAGCGCGAGGAGCTCGTCGCGCTCAACTCCACGCTGCTCCACGAGCTCTATTTCGCGAGCATGGGCGGCGACGGCCAGGCCACCGAAGCGATGTCGGCCGTGCTGGCGCGGGATTTCGGTTCCGTGCTGCGGTGGAAGGACGAGTTCGTCGCGATGGGCAACGCGCTGGCCGGCGGCTCCGGCTGGGTGCTGCTCGTTTACCTGCCGCGCGACCACCGCCTCGTCAACCAGTACGCAGCCGAGCATAGCCAGGCCGTGGCGGGCGGCGTTCCGATCCTCGCGCTCGACATGTACGAGCATGCATACCACATCGACTTCGGGGCGAACGCTAAAGCGTACGTCGACACCTTCATGCGCAACCTCGACTGGAAGGCCCTGTACACGCGCTACGAGGATGCGGCCAAGATCGGCGGCCTGCGGCCGCTGGAGCAGCCGGAATTCGGCGACCTGCAGGGCGTCGCTCCCGAGGAAGTGAAGGCCATGCTGGACTCCGGGAAGCCGGTCCAGGTCATCGACGCCCGCCCGCGGCATTTCGTCTCCCGGCAGCAGGACATCATGCAGGGCGCGACGTGGCGCGACCCGGACCGCGTTCAGGAATGGGTCGGCGAGCTCTCGAAGTCGGACCCGGTGGTGGTGTTCTGCGCCTACGGATTCCACATCGGGTGCAAGACCGCCATCAAGTTGCGCGATCTCGGCTTCGACGCGAAGTTCATGCAAGGCGGCCATTCCGCCTGGAAAGCGATCGGCGGTCCGATGAAGCCGTACTCGTAAACGCTATCAAATTACAGGCGCCGGGCGCTTCTTGCGGCCGGATCCCTGACCGGGCCCCGACGCAGACACCCGGTGAGGACCTTCGTCCCAAGTGCTGCTCCTGCTCTTCGGAAAGGAGTTGGCTATGAATACGGGAATCGCTTGTATTTCCAGATGGTTGATCCTGATCGCCATGCTCGCCATGGCAGCGGGTTGCGGCGACGGCAGTACTTCCGCCAGTGCTCCGGCGGGACGCGGCAACGCGCTCCAGATGGAGTCTGCGCAGATCGCGCGCCCTGTCCTAAGCGTGAGGACGGATGTGGAGCGCAACAGGCTCTGGGTCCTCTCAGCCAACGATGTCCGGATCTACGACGCCACCTGGAAGCGGCTGATACGAAAGGTGGAGTTGCCGAACTGGTCCGTTGCTGCATTGGTTTGCAATCCCGATCTGGTGCTCGACGCATCGGGAGCTGCCATCGTCTCCAGCAACGTGCAGTCCAGGCTGTGGCGGATCGACGCAAACAGTTTCACCGTGATCGAACGCGAAATCCGGTTGCACGAAAGGGAGCAATGGGACACGGGCTTCGGCGCCCTCGAGTTCGCGGCGGATGGAGCACTGCTTGCATCGACCTGCGAGGTCGGAGGATCGCTCTGGAGAATCGATTTCGGCGAAGGGAGCGCACGCTTGGTCGGGACGGACACGGCACGCGCGCAGACGCGCGCTTTCCCTGCGCAGTTTTTTGCGCAACTCCAAGAGGAGCGGCATCCATGAACGCCTCCACCACGTCACAACCCGGCGCTGCGCTCGCTCGAGCGGCTGCGAGCGCTCCGCCTCAGTCCGGAATCGAACCGAACACCATCAAACGCCGCGGCGTCGGCCTTCGCGGCTACGACCGGGCGCGGGCCTTTCACGGATTCACCCTCTTCGCCCCCGACGGCAAGCCCGACAACAAGACGGTTTACCTCATCGACATGGAGGGCAACGTCGCTCATACCTGGGAGCTGCCTTACGCAGCGGGCTTGACGGCATTCCTCACCGATCGAGGCACCCTCTTCTACAACGGCAACGTCCCGAAGCCCACCACCGCGACCTATATCGGCGGCGTCGTGCTGGAAGCCGACTGGAGCGGCCGGGTGCTGTGGGAGCTCAAGCATCCCGACCACCACCACGACGGCATCCGGCTCCGGAACGGCAATGTCCTCCTCATCTGCGCGAAGGCGCTGCCGCCGGAGATCGCGTCCAGAGTCCGCGGCGGCCGCCCCGGGACCGAGCAGGAAGGCGGCAGGATGGACGGCGACTATCTCGTCGAGATGACGATCGGCGGCAAGCTCGTGTGGGAGTGGTGGAGCTGGGAGCACCTCGATCCGGTTGCCGACGGCATCACGGCGGTCCAGGACAATCGCGACGCGTGGCCGCTCGGCAACGGTGTCTCCGAGATGCCCGACGGAAACATACTCCTGAGCTTCCGCAACAACTCGACCGTCATCATGATCGATCGAAAGACGGGGTCGGTGTACTGGAAGCTCGGCGCGCCGCCGCTCTCCGGCCAGCACGCGCCGCACCTGCTCGCTAACGGGAACCTCCTGCTCTTCGACAACGGGCCGCACCGGCTGGACCACACGTTCCCCTACTCACGTGTGCTCGAGATCGATCCGGCGACCAAGAAAATCGTGTGGAAATACGAGGACAACCCAGCCTGGAATTTCTACAGCCCCAGGATCTCGAACGCCCAGCGCCTGGGAAATGGCAACACGCTCATCAACGAGGGCTCGTTCGGGCGGTTCTTCGAGGTCACTCGCGAAGGCGACGTGGTCTGGGAGTACATCAACCCGTACTTCACCGGGCCGCCGAAAGCACAGCACAACCGCGTTGCCCGCGCCTACCGTTACACGGCCGAAGAGATCGCGAGGGGCAAAACCGCAACAGCGTGATATCCGCGAACGACCGAAAGGAGGCATTACGCATGGAAGCGTCCATCACCGCGTCGCAACTGAAATCCACATTGACGGGTCCGCAGTCGCCGCTCGTCGTCGACGTACGCAGGACGCCGGCGTTCCGCTCGGCGCCGGACATGATTGCCGGCGCCCTGCGGCGCGATCCCGCCGCCGTTTCGTCGTGGGCGAAAACCCTGCCCCGCGCGGCGAGCGTCGTGACCTACTGCGTGCACGGCCATGAAGTCAGTCAGAACGCGGCCAAGGCTCTACGCGATCTCGGCATAGCCGCCAGCTATCTCGAAGGCGGCCTGGAGGAAGGCTGGAAGGCCGCGAGCGGCGCCCTCGACCGCAAGCCAGTTGAAGCCAGCACGCGCTGGGTCACCCGCGAGCGCCCGAAGATCGACCGCATCGCGTGCCCGTGGCTCATTGCGCGCTTCGTCGATCTCGACGCCGAGTTCCTGTACGTGCCACCGAAGACGGTATTGCAGGCCGCGAAGGAAAAGGACGCCGTTCCCTACGATGTCCCGGACGTCGCGTTCACGCACGAGGGCGATCTCTGCAGCTTCGACGCCTTCCTCAAGCACTACCGGCTGCGCGATCCCGCGCTCGCGCAGCTCGCTCTCATCGTCAGGGGCGCCGATACGGCGAAGCTCGAGCTCGCGCCGCAGGCGCCGGGGCTCGCCGCAATCTCGCTCGGTCTTTCGCGCCTGTTCGAGGACGATCACGAGATGCTGCGCCACGGCATGGTGATGTACGACTCGCTCTACCGCTGGTGCAAAGAAGGGCAGGACGAGGTGCATACCTGGAATCCCGACGCTTACCGCTGAGGACTTCGGCGACATGAAGGCCACTGCGGCCTGCAAGCGGACCGCAAATTATCAAACCACCCAAACCACCACGAGGCAAACCATGAAATTGTGTATCAGGTCTCTTTTACTCGCGCTCGGCATCGGCGCATTATCGACGCCCACTCACGCTCAGAAAGCCCCTGACCTGGCGTCCGCCGGGCCGGAGACGGTGGTCTTCGTCTGCCTGCACGGCGTGGCGAAGAGCCAGGTCGCGGCGGCGCAATTCAACCGCATCGCCAGGGAGCGCGGGCTCCCGTTCACCGCGCTCTCGCGCGGCATCGCCGTGGAGAACGAGATCCCGGCCGGTATACGCCAGGGCCTGGCGGGCGAGGGCCTCGCATCTCAGACTCCGCGCCCGCTCACACCTGACGAGGCAAAGCGGGCCGCGAAGGTCTTTGCCTTCGACGAAGTGCCCGCCGAGATGAGAGGTGGCGCCGAGATCACCTACTGGTCCGGCGTGCCTGCGGCGAGCAATAACTATAGCGGGGCCCGGGAGGCGATCGTTCGACGAATCGACGAAATCATCGCTTCGATGAAGGCCGGTCGGTGACGAGCCACAGGGAAATGATCTTACGCCGGCGCTGCTCGCCGGTACGTGGCTCGGCTGGCAGCTCTACGGCCGGCTCGACGAGGAGGCGTTTCGCAACGCCGTCATCTACGTGCTTCTCGTCTCGGGCCTGGCTCTCATCACGATGGGGGGCCGAGCGGGCCCATATCGACCTGCTGTTTCACAACGCTATTTGACGGATGGACCGGGAAATCACCATGCGCTATCAACTTACGCCCATGTTCTATCGCCCCTATCTCTTGAACGACCTGTCGCAGAAGCTGATCGAGAGTCACTACGAGCACAACTACGGCGGAGCGCTGCGCCGCCTGAATGCCATCAAGGAGCAACTGGAATCCCTCGACTTCGCTGCGGCGCCCGCCTGCGTCATCGGCGATCTCAAGCGCGAGGAGCTCGCCGCCCTCAATTCCACGCTGCTGCACGAGCTGTATTTCGCGAGCCTGGGTCCCGCCGGGAGGCCGACGGCAGCGCTCGTGGACGTGCTCGCCCGCGACTTCGGATCGGCTGAACGGTGGCGCTGTGAGTTCATCGCCATGGGGCGCGCGCTGGCCGGCGGCTCGGGCTGGGTGCTGCTCGTCTACCTGCCCCGCGATGGCAGGCTCGCCAATCAATACGCGTCCGAGCATAGCCAGGCAGTCGCGGCGGGAGGGATCCCGATCCTCGCGCTCGACATGTACGAGCACGCCTACCACATCGACTTCGGCGCCAATGCGGAGGCTTACGTGCACGCGTTCATGCGCAACATCGACTGGAAGGCCCTGCAGCTGCGGTACGAGGACGCGCTCAAAACGGCGCCGCCGCGGCCGCTGGTGCAGCCGGAGTTCGGAGATCTGCCGGGAGTGAGCGTCGAGGAAGTGAAGACCATGCTCGCTGCGGGCAAGCCGGTCCAGTTGATGGATGTCCGTCCCCAGCACTACGTGTCGCGCACCCGGGACGGGATCCAGGGTGCAGTGTGGCGCGATCCCGAGTGCGTTCAGGAATGGGCGGGCGAGCTGTTGAAATCGCATCCCGTGGTCGTGTTCTGCATGTACGGATTCGACATGGGATGCAAGGCGGCGATGGCCCTACGGGATGCCGGTTTCGATGCGAAGTACATGAAGGGGGGCTACGCGTCGTGGAAAGCGATCGCGGGCCCGACGAAGCCCTACGCCTAGGTTATCGCCCGAGCCGCATGGACATGGGTACCAAAGTTGTTCGGAGGTGGCTGGCGGCGATTTCCGCAGCGGCCGTGATGGCCGGCTGCGGAAACGGCAGTGACTCCGGCCGGAACCCCGCGGCGGGCAACACGGGCGGCGGGGCGATGCGCGCGCCGCTTCAGGTGATGGAGCGCGATGCGCTGCGCACCAGAAACGATCCCGGGCGTAACAGGACGTGGGTGCTCACGCTGGAAGGCGTCCGGATTTACGACGCCAACAGCGGCAGGCTCGTGCGGATGGTGGCGCTACCGAACTGGATCGTCGCTCGAGTCATGTGCCAGCCCGACATCGTGTTCGACGGCTCGGGCGCGGCGATTATCTCCAGCAACCTGGAGACGAAACTGTGGCGCATTGACGCGGACACTTTCGTGGTGACGGAGCGGGAAATCGTGCTGGTAGGAAAAGAAGAATGGGACACCGGGTTCGGCGCTCTCGCCTACGCCCCGGAAGGCTTGCTCCTGGCGTTGACGTCCTCGGCAGGATCGCTGTGGCGCGTCGATCTCGACAAGGGGATCGCCCGGATGGTGGAGCCTGCTGCCCCGCTCTCGAACAAGTGTGAGCTCGGGATACAACCTCAAGGCGCCTTCGAAAGGAGACAGGAACCATGAATGCCGCGGCGCGCGGCGCGGTCCTGGCAGCACTGACGGTGGCCCTGTCCGGAGGGGCGGGCACGCCGCATGCCGCGGAAATCCGGCTTCTGTCCGCCGCGTCGATGCAAACCGT
>DATFWO010000105.1:0-2830 GCA_035259205.1 Burkholderiales bacterium
TCCTACGTGGTCACGCCGGGCGGCGTCATGGTGCCGCCGGACTCGCCGATCCGCGAACCGCAGCAACTGGCCGGACGAGACGTGGCGGTCGGCTACCATTCCGGCAGCCATTTCACCACGCTGCAGGCGCTCGAGCCGTTCGTCGACCGCGCGCAGATCAAGTTGAAGTTCGTCGGCTCGTCATGGGCGCGGGTCGACGCCGGCGTCGAAGGCGACGTGCCGGCGACGAGCGTTTGGGGCATCACCTATCAGGTTCTCGAGCAGCTCGACTTCCGCAAGATCGTCGACACGACGTTCATGATCGCGTTCATGTTTCCGCATGGCGTCGACCCGGCCGACGTCGAGAAATACATGGAAGGCCTCAAGCGCGCGCAGATGGAGCTGGACTTCGCGCCGGAAAAGTACAAGCACTTCTACCTGAACGAGATCCCCGACCGCTACAAGTCGAGGATCGACGTGCGCCGCTTTTCGAGCGGAGAGCGAATCGTGTTTTTGCCGTACGGGGAGGAAGTCTACGCCAAGACTCAGGCATGGATTCGCGAGCGCGGGATTTTCGGCATGCAGACCTCGATCGTCGACTACGCGACCGCGGTAGTCAGCTGAGATCGGCGCGCGGCACGGCGCGCAAAAAAGCTGCGATCGAGTAGTGCGGTAGGGAGGACCCCATGCCATCTCAAAATTCATGGTCGAGACCGAGCATGCCTTCAATTTGGGGAGCGTTGATCCTGAGCGCGCTCGCGTCAGCGCTGCCGGCTTTGGGTCAAGACAGGATGCCGCCAGTTCCACCGGACAAATACGACGAGGCGCAGAAGAAGGCAGCGCAAGAGTTTCAAGCCGCGCGCAAGGGTCCAGTTTTTGGGCCCTTCTCGGTCCTCATACGAAGCCCTGAATTGATGACGGCTAATAGGATGATGGGAGATTACCTACGATTGAAGCCCTCGATTGGCACCCAGCTTTCCGAGCTTATCATTCTTATTGTCACTGCGCGCGAATGGACGCAGGACTATGAATGGTATGTGCACGCGCCGATTGCGCTGAAGCAAGGCATAAGCCAAGAGATCATAGACGCGATCGCGGTCGGCCGCCGACCGTCTGCGATGAATGAAGAACAAGAAATCTGTTACGATTTTACGATGGAGTTGCACCGCAATAAGCGCGTCTCGGATGCGACGTACGACCGAGCGCTCAAGCGTTTTGGCGAAATCGGTGTCCTGGATATCGCCGGCATCAACGGGTACTACACCAATCTCGCCATGATCATGAACACGACGCGTTTTCCGATCCCTGCGGACGGGAAGCGGCTGCCTCGCTTCCCTGACTGACAAGTCACGACAGCTTGCCGAATGGCTTCACTGCGTGTCAGCCATCTTTGCCGCGCCAAAGCGCGTGGGGAATAGCGCCATCATCGCAAGGCACAACGTTGGGCGCGCCGATCTTCCTCGGTCGGCGGACGATGTGATCGCGATCACGAAACGGTCGATTGTGATTGCAGGAACGATCCGTAGCTCTGGATCGCCGCAACGGGATACGGGCGACGCATAGCGCGTCACAGACGCGCGTAAACGCGCTTTTGCTGTCGCGGGGTGCCCCTCGCGCGGACGAGCGCAAAGTCGTTGCCTGTCCACCGCTCATTCCCGCGCATAGCGCGTCGTTAAGGGCGTTCACGCCCGTCTTCGACGGGCTATGGACGCGCGTAAACGCGCTTACGCTGGGAATCCAGTCGAGCATCCCAAATCTGACGCATGTGAATGTGCAATACTGACTCGAACCAGCCGGGATATGCACTGATGTCCGCCATCCTCCTCGCTGTCACCGGCCTCGATCCGCAGCCCTGGGAGGAGCGCTTGCGCGCGCTGGCGCCGCAGCGCGACATCTACCTGTGGCCGCAGCGCCTCGGCGACCCCGCCGACATCGCCTATGCCTGTGCCTGGCACGCGCCGCGCGGAGTGTTCGCCCGCTTGCCGCGCCTGCAGGCGATCTTTTCGCTGGGCGCCGGCGTCGATCATGTTCTCGCGGATCCGGATCTGCCCGACGTGCCGGTCGTGCGCATCGTCGATCCCGACCTCACCATGCGCATGACGGAGTACGTCGTGCTGCACGTGTTGATGTATCACCGGCGCCAGCGCCTCTACGACACGCAGCAGCGCGAGCGGGTGTGGCGCGAGCACGAGCAAGCTCCCGCGAGCGCGGTCACGGTCGGCGTGATGGGGCTGGGCGTGCTCGGCCGCGCCGCGGCGTTGGCGTCGCGCCGGCTCGGCTTCCGCGTCGCCGGCTGGAGCCGCACGCCCAAGACGCTGCCCGACATCGAGACCTTTCACGGCGACGACGGGCTCGACGCCTTTCTCCGCCGCACCGAGATCCTCGTCTGCCTGCTGCCGGCGACGCCGGCGACGCAGGGCATGCTTGACCTCAAGCTCATCCGCAAGCTCGAGCGCGATGGCGCCGCCGGCGCCTACCTCATCAACGCCGCGCGTGGCGCGCTGCAGGTCGACGCTGATATCCTGGCGGCGCTCGAGGAGGGTTTGCTCGCCGGCGCGACGCTCGACGTGTTTGCGAGCGAGCCGCTGCCCGCGGCGAGCCCGCTCTGGCGGCATCCCAAGGTCACCATCACGCCGCACAACGCTGCGACCTCCGACCCGCGCGCGCTCGTCGCCAATGTGCTGCGCCAGATCGAGCGCTTCGAGCAAGGCCTGCCGCTCGAGCACGTGGTCGATCGCGGGCGGGGGTATTAGCGCGCGATCAGAAGGAGTTGCGTCTACGTTGACCCAGAATTGCTGCGTCATTGCCGGGCATAGCGCGTCGGAAGACGCGCGTGAACGCGCTTATGACC
>DATFWO010000106.1:0-5745 GCA_035259205.1 Burkholderiales bacterium
GCGCCTTACCCCAGCTCACCAGCATCTGGTTGTGCGTGATGCCGCTGAGCTTCGTGAAGAGCGCGGCCGTCGCCCCGTTCGAGTTGATCTGCGCCGGAAACGGCGGCACCTGCAGCAGGTACGTCCGGGCGCGTTCGCGAACATCCATGATGATTCCCCGTATGTGGTCTTGAGAACTCCGGGTCGTCGCCCGAGTTCGTGCGTAGGGCGGAACAGCGAAGCGCATCCCGCCGCTCTGCCGAATGTGATCAGGCGCAATACGCTGCGCGATTGAACCCTGCGTGCGAGCGGCGGTGTCCGGCGGCTTGGCCAGCCTTGCGCTCGCGGCGCTCGATGGTGGCCATCAGATCGTTGATCGAGCGCTCACCAACCGACGCCGATAAACAGCATCGGCGTGTAGACTGCGACCTTCTGACAAGGACGCCGCAGCCGAGACGCCTCGGCGCGTTTGCGCGTCGGGGTCGTGAAGGCTTCGGGCGCCCGCGCGATGCTGATCTCCTGCGTGCTCGAGACCGCCGGCGACGGATTGCTCCGCGCTGCGGCCGGCACCGACATGCTCAGGGCCAGGAACGCCGCCACCGCGCACAGCGCCGCGTTCCTCATGCGTAATCCGATCATCATCATCTCCGTGTCGCTCGTGCCATGCGGGCCAGGCAGCGGCCCGTGCTTTCTCTTCTGCGTAGTCCGCTCCGATGCCCGTGTTCATTTGCGCGGCGGAAAACCCGCGCGATTTCATCGACAAGGGGCGGGACTGTGATGCAGGCCACAGACTGCGACGGCCGCCCGTCTCGTGCCGGGCAAGCTGTTCCTCGGGTGACAGCGCGCAGAGCATAGGGGGAAATAGCGACGTGCATGCCGCCGTTCTGCGCGTGTGATCAGGGGCAATACGCTGCGCTATTGCGCCCTGAAGAGGCGCCGCGATGGAGTGCTCCCGATGCTACGTCCGGGTCTGAGCGCGGAGAAAGCGGGAGCTGGCCGCCCGCGAGTACGACAAGCACGCACCCAACGAAAGCGATGCCGGCGAATTTGGGTTCGTCCGCGGCGAGGCGCCTTTTTAAAAAATCTTCTGCGATGCCCGAGAAAGGCCGAAACCGTGACCCGACCGATTGGTGCAGGTAACGCCGCTTGGCGTGGAGATGCAGTTGAATCCCGCGTGCTGCCATGTCGAGCTATAGGGCAGCGTTTGCATCCGGTCGTCGATCACAGTGTCCGTGTAGCACATGGTCTGTGCGCGCTGGGCGTCTTGCGAAATCGAAAACGCCTGCCCCCACTCGCCATCACAGTTCCGCGGTTTAGGTGGTAGCGGGCCCTGTATCCGCAAAATATCGCAGCGAAGATATGGGGTGGCCTTATCTCCGTTTTGCAATGCCTGTAGCTGACAATGAATGTTGCCCGATGGTGTTTTAAACCCAATGATTGCGTGAGGGTCATGGCTGCTCGCATTTGACGGAGCCGGTGCTTTTCGCTCGCCTTCTCGTCGGTTTGCGTCGCTGGAGGGTCGGGGAAGCTTCGTCTCCTCGACCACGTTGCTTGGAGTCGGGTCCTTTACGGCGTGAGCGGCCGTCTCGACTGGAGCCGGAGCAACGTCGTATTGCGGGGCGGTACTGGTCGGGACGGCGTTCCCCGGCTTAATGTCGTTCGTTCGCGGGCCGGGATCAGCCTTCTCTTCAGGTTCATCGCTGTTGGCGGCCCAGATGATGGTCGTTTCGGCGTTCTCGACGCGGGCCGTTGGGCTGGGTACCGGCAATATCAAAGCCGGCGCTTTGCTGATTTCGTCCTGCTCGGGCGCGCGTTTCACGATCACGATTCCGAATCCGACAGCCACGAGCAGCGCTAAGGGAAGCACATACTTGACCCGCCGGAGCCCACTGGATCCGGGCTTGGACATCTGGAAACCCCCTTCGCAGGACTTGGTCATCGGTGGGGCAGGGTGGCCCCGGGTGGGCTCTCAGAACTATGACCAAGATCACATTGCCTGAGCCCGCACAGGATCGAGCACAGCGGCCGTGAATCTGAGCGTGTAGGGCGGAATAGCGAAGCGTATTCCGCCATTCTGCGAATGATCAGGCGCAATACGCTGTGCTATTGCGCCCTACGCGCTGGCGTTTCCCGGCCGGCGACACGCGACGAATTCTGTTGTGTGGCCAAATGGAAGAACTCGCGCCCGACGACGGCGCTCACAGCATGGGAGGCGGCCAATGCAGCAACTGTCAGCAGCGCCGCCGCACAAGAAGGCGATCGAGGCAACGGTATCGATCCGGCGCCCGGTCGAGGACGTCTTCAGCTTCTACCGGGACTTCAGGAATCTGCCGCGCTTCTTGGGAGACGTCATGGCCGTCGTGCCGATCGGCCCTACGACGTATCGATGGACGATACAGGGTCCCCTGGGCATTCGAGCGGCCTGGACGATAAGGGTAACGGAGGAGCGCCCAAACCGGTTGGTCCGTTACCAGACGGTCGCGCCACCTGGATTGAGAACCTGCTGGGAAATCCAGTTCGCCCCCGCACCGCAGAGCGGTGAGACGATAGTTCGTGAGGTAATGAGACCACCTCTCGGGAGGCTGGGACGCCTAGCGCTTGCCCTCATAGGAAAATTCCCGGCCGCAGAGATGGCTTCAAACCTGCGCAGGCTGAAGCAGGTGATGGAAACGGGGACAGTGACAGACAGGAGCTACTCGGTGCCGGGTAAGTTCTAACCATGTAGGCCGAATCCGACCAGCTCAGCGTGTAGCGCGTAGGGCGGAATAGCGCAGCGTATTCCGCCGTTCTGCGCAGGCGATCAGGCGCAATACGCTGCGCTATTGCGCCCGTGCTGGAGTAGCCGCTGATCAGAGCGTCTTCCCGGGTCAACCCGCCGTTCGCCAGGTCAAGGCTTCTTGAAAAAGGGGCTCGACGGGAGGACGGGGATCGAGCCCTGGCCGACCTCCTTGAGGGTGACCTTCTGGTTTTTCCACCGGGCCCGGAAGAACCAGAACGCGTAGTTCGAGCAAGGGACGCCCGCCCACTCGACCCACTGCCGGAAGTTGTTGGAAGTCTCTGCCGAGTTCGTCCCGACCGGCAACTCGGGGCCGTCCGTGTCGTATAGCTTGTCATCAGGACCCGGGTCGATAGTCAGCAGTGCGGGCAGCGAGTTGTCCGACGCGAAACCGACGAAGGCCTTCTTGCTGACGGCCTTCTGCCCGTCCGCGAAGTCGGCGGCCATTACTTCACGGCGGAAGTTGAATAGTCCTTGCTTGCCGCCGGCCGAGATCACTCGGCCTACCCCCGCCGGCACGAGTTGGGCGACCGCGACCACCTGGCCCCGGGCGTTCTCCCCCATGGAGGGAGAGTTGACCACGAACGCCCCGCAGGCCTCGCCCCCGGTGAACATCATCCCGTCTTTGAACGACTTCGCCCGCACCGGTCGGGGCCCACTCGTCTGGACGTCGATCGTGGCCCAGATGGCCCAGACGGTGGCTTGCGAGCTGCGCCCGTCGAGTTTCGCCTCGACGGTCGTCTTCGCGGCCAGCCCCCGCCGGACGAGGCGTTGGTTCGGCCTCCCCGGCACGGACTCGCCCCCCGTCCACACGATCTGGTTCCACTCGACCGGGCTGTTCGCGGGGGACGTGGTCGCCTGGACGACGCACGCTCCCCGGGGCGCCGACGACGGGATCAACTGGGGTCCGAATATGTCTTGGGCCGTGACCCAGTTGGCCGCATCGACCTGTGTGGCGTTGGAAATCGTTAGTTGCGTCACCGTTGCCATTGTCGTCGCCTCCACTGGCCCCGGTCGCGCTCCGCGATGCAGCGCCAATGACCGCGCGTGTCCAAGCTGGGTTGTCGCGCGAGGCTACCTCAACGTTCATGATCTATGCTTTCTATCACAGATGACACATCCTGCCGTGCTACGACAGATGCTGGCGCAGGACGCATCCGATCGAAGGATCGGTCGTGGCGCGTATTTGATCGCTGCCGCTGGCCGGCCGGTGACGACGCGGGCCCGCAGGGCAGAATAGCGAAGCGTATTCCGCCGTTGTGCGAATGATCAGGCGCAATACGCTGCGCTATTGCGCTGTACGCGCTAAGCCGAATCGATCGTGACCGTGGCCGTTCATCGAACCGCAAAGGGGCGCGGCGGCCCGTTCCGCCGCGCTGCGCGCATCAGCGGATGCGCTTTTTCTCGTCCTCGAAATCCTGAACGTCACTGTCGGCGAATTTCACCTCGACCAGGGTGCTTCGTTCCTCTTCGGTCGCGTATTGCTTCACGCTTGGCCAGATCCTGCTGATCTCGACGTCCATGAAGGTGAACTTGTCCAGGATGTAATAGGGCTTGTCCTCCACCTGCGCGCGGCGATTGGGATAATGGCCGAGCTGGAACTGCAGGACGGGGATTTTTCGCCTGGTCGACTTCAGGTTCTGCAGCACCGAGACCTGTGAGTCGCCGGCGCTGAGCACGAAGATCATCTGCCCCTTGATCCTGATCGCCGTGAACTGCATGAAGACCAGGTTGCGATCAAGCTCGTCGATGTCCTTGGCGCTGTAGTAGTGCTCGGTCGTGCTTACGGTCCATACGTCGAAGCCCCCCATCAGCTTCTGTTTCTCGTCGAACATGGCCGCGACGAGAATCAATGGCATCTGGGACATCTGAGGCTCCTCTGTCCAGGCAGAGAGCCGCTGGTCGCGCGGCGCGGCCGATCGGCTATGTCAGGCGCTGAATGGCATCGGGCAGCGCCTTGGGCGCGTTGCCGTCGGTCGGTGCAGGCGCCGGCTCGTGCCCCGCTTCCGAAGTTCGTGCGACGCGGCAGCACCCTCTGACACGAACTTCGGAAGCAAAGGGGCACTGGCAAGTATGGTTCTGGTGCCGATTTTCGATTTGAAGTTCCTAAACGAGTTTGCGGCAGGCGCTGTAGGAACTTCAAATCGGCGGCACTGGCCGCGGTGCCGGTTGTCGGCGTGCGCGCCATTTTCACTGCTGCTTGTTCTGCTTCAAATTCCATCCGCCTGTGATCGGCGGATCGAGCGTACCGTCCGCTTTCTGCGGCTTGTACTCGAACTTGATCTTCGAGAAGTTGAGCGTCACCTTGTCCAGCGGCACGAGCTCACCGTTGCCTGGGCCGCCGGACTGAAACGAGCTCACGATGAAGTCCTCGAGCGTGACCACGTAGAAATCCCGCTGCTGTTCGCCCTGCTTGCGGACGAACAACTGAGCCCTGGGGAAGTGGATCCCGCTCATGCAGGCTTGCGCAAGCCGCGCGCTTGCCTTGTTGACTTTCATCGTGAAAGCAAAGTCGTGGAACGAGACTTTGCCGGCACCCCCACCGGTCCCATATGCGAACGTACCGCTGTTCGTTTCACCCCAGGAGAAGCTTGCGACGTCGATTGCGCCCGGATGCTTGCTGTCCTTGGACTCGCCGGGGACCCCATCGATCACCAGGAGAACGTCATTTGGCATGGCATTCCTCCGCTCGCCGCAGCCGGGACGGACGTCTCGAGCGGAATACCTGAAGATGCCCGCCTCGGCCTCATCAATATTGGTGAGGCGCCGAGACGCGCTTGGTGCAGCGCGGAATAGCGCTTCACTTGTCAGGCAGCCAACCAGCCAACGCTCCGCCGCGACGCTGCCGGGCACCGGAATGCGCCGTCTCGAAGTCGGCTTGCTGAGGAGCCGAGTTCACGCTGAACGTGGGGCCTCCTCATGGAACTGACGGCAAGTGCTGGGTGTTAGCCATCTGACATAGGCCTAAGCTCATGGGGGGGACCATGGAC
>DATFWO010000107.1:0-5363 GCA_035259205.1 Burkholderiales bacterium
GTTCCTGGTGCTGGTGGGAGTCGAGCGTGTCGAGATCGCGCCCGGTGACACGGCCTTCACTCCGCTCGCCTTCGTGCACTATCCGGTCTCGCACAGCCTGCTGATGGCTGTCGTCTGGGGATTGCTGCTCGCGGGCCTCTATTGGGGTGTGCGCCGGGACGGGAATGGCGCGATATGGATAGGGCTCGCGGTCGTCAGCCACTGGGTGCTCGACGCGCTCGCGCACCGGGCGGATCTGCCGCTCTACCCGGGCGGCGCGCGATTGATCGGCGTGGGCCTGTGGAATTCGATCCCCGGCACTGTAACGGTGGAAGGCCTGATGTTTGTCGGATCGGGAAATACACGCTGTGGGGGCTCGTGGTCGCGCTGTTGCTGGCTTACGGCGCCGCTATCTTCGGACCGCCGCCGCCGAGCGCGCAGGCGGTCGCGATAGCGGATATCGCGGGCGGGGGGTTGTTCGTAGCGTGGGGCTACTGGATCGACCGCCATCGCGAGGCCGTCAGTCGCTACCGGCCTCCACACGAACCACCGCAGGAATTGAACGCACACCTTCACTCGTCACGTTTGGCACGATGAGCCACTACGACTTCACGACTCCGGTAACCCAAGAGCAGGTTCGCCAGCTCCGCGTCAACGACACGGTCACGCTGAACGGCACGCTCTTCGGCATACGCGACGCCACTTACATACACATGTTCGACCGCGGGCGCAGGACCCGCTTCGATCTTCGCGGCCACGCCCTGATTCACACCGCTCCCAACGTGCGCTGGGTAGGCGAAACCAAGGCTACGCCGACAGGCTACGAGCCGATTTGCATCGGCACGACAACGAGCGACCGGATGGAACGCTTCACCCGTCCGCTCATGGAGCAGTATGGCGCGCGCATCATCATCGGCAAGGGGGGCCTGCGCGAAGGATCGGCCGCGGCGTTCCGCGAGCTGGGCGGCGTGTACCTCGCCGTCGTCGGCGGGGCGGCGGCGCTCGAGACCACCTGGATCGAGCAGATCGAGGACGTGGACCTGGACGATTTGAACCCGGAATCGCTGTGGAAATTTCGCGTCAAGGGTTTCGGTCCCCTGCTCGTCTCGATGGATAGCCATGGCGGCAGCCTCTATACCGAAGTCAACGATGCGGCGCGGGCGAAGCGCGCCGCGGCCCTCAAGTCGCTTGGCGTAAAGACGTAAAGCTTCGACGCAAATTGCTTGGCGGCTTTGCGTTGAAGCTCTGCAGATGAGACGACTCCAGACCGACATCCTGATCTTGGGCTCGGGCGGCGCAGGCCTCTTCGCCGCGCTGCACGCGCATCAGGCGGACCCGCAGCTCTCCATTACCGTGGCGGTGAAGGGCCTGCTCGGCAAGTGCGGCTGCACGCGCATGGTGCAGGGCGGCTACAACGTCGCGCTGGCACCCGGCGATTCGCTCGAGCGCCACTTCATGGACACGATCGAAGGCGGCAAGTGGCTGCCGGACCAGGAGCTCGCGTGGACCCTGGTGAGCGTGGCGGTGGAGCGCATCCGCGAGCTGGAGAACGAGCTGGGCTGCTTCTTCGACCGCAACCCCGACGGCACCATCCACCAGAAGGCGTTTGCCGGACAGACCTTCGACCGCACGGTGCACAAGGGCGACCTGACGGGTATCGAGATCATCAACCGGCTCGCGGAGCAGGTATGGGCGCGCAATATCGGGCGGCTGGAGGAGCACCGCGCGGTGGAACTGGTGCGCACCCGGGACGGCGGCGCGATCTCCGGCGTGTTGATGATCGACGTCCGGACCGGCGAGTTTGTATTCGTACAGGCCAAGGCGGTGCTGCTCGCGACGGGCGGCGGCCCGACCATGTACAAGTATCACACGCCTTCCGGCGACAAGACCTGCGACGGGATGGCGATGGCGCTGCGCGCAGGATTGACCCTGCGCGACATGGAAATGGTGCAGTTCCATCCGACGGGCCTGCTGGCCGGCCCCGGAACCCGCATGACCGGAACGGTGCTCGAAGAAGGATTGCGCGGCTCGGGCGGCTACCTGCTGAACGGAGCGCGCGAGCGCTTCATGAGCCGCTACGACGCAAAGGGGGAGCGTGCCACCCGCGACATCGTTTCGCGCGCCATCTATACCGAGATGCGCGACGGCAGGGTGACCCCGCACGGCGGCGTCTACATCACCATGGCCCATCTCGGCCCGGAGCGCGTGCGCAAGGAGTTCAAGGGCATGGTCGACCGGTGCGCCGATTGCGGCTTTGATCTTGCGGGCGGGCTGGTCGAGGTCGTGCCGACGGCGCACTACATGATGGGCGGCGTGGTATTCGGGGCCGGCTGCGCGAGCGCGTTGCCGGGACTCTTCGTGGCGGGCGAGGATACGGGCGGCGTGCACGGCGCGAATCGGCTGGGCGGCAACGGCGTTGCGAATTCGACGGTGTTCGGCGGAATCGCCGGCGATGCCATGCCGGGATGGGTCCGCCGCCACGGACAATTCCACGAGCCCGACGCAGCGACAATCGAAAATGCGGTCGCACGCGCGACTGCTCCGTTCGGCAAGCCATGCGGAGACCTCGAAGCGATCCGGGAGCGGCTCTACGACGTGATGTGGGACGATGTCGGCATCATCCGAGACGCGGCGAGCCTCGGGCGCGCGGAGCGCGCACTCGACGAGCTGGAAGCGCAGCTCGACGCGACCGGCGTAGACGGATCCAGCCTGGCGTTCAACCTGACGTGGCACGACTGGCTGAACCTGAAGAGCCTCATATTCGTGTCGAAATCCATCCGCTACGCGGCGGCAGCGCGCGAAGACTCTCGGGGCGCGCATTTCCGTGCAGACTTTCCCGATGCCCGGGACCTGGCCGGCTCGCGCTACACCTGCGTGACCTGGAAGGAAGGACGTTTCGGCATCGAGACTCGCCCTGTGCAGTTCACTCGAGTGAAGCCGGGCGAGACGCTGTTGAAAGAATCGGCTGTCGCCTCAGCGTAGTCAGTTACAAATGATCAGTGCCAGGCGCAGATGAAGACCACGGATTGCGCGCGCAACGCAAAGTCATACCGCTCACTGGCTGTTGCGTATCACCGGCCACGACTGGCCGCATTATGTGCGCTGATCAGCGCTGCCGCGTTGTGGCCACGCTCCGCGTGGCCACAGGACTACCCCGTCAAGCCGATCAGGGTCATCGTGCCGTTTCCCGCCGGCGGCGGCAGCGACCTGATCGCGCGCGTCGTCGCGCAGAGACTGACTGCATCGCTCGGGCAACCTGCGGTCGTGGACAACCGGGCGGGCGCAAGCGGCAATATCGCGGCGGAGGTGGTGGCGAAGTCCGTGCCCGATGGCTATACGCTGCTCTTCGGCAATTCCTCGCTTTCCATCAGCCCCGCGGTTTACCAGAAGCTCGCCTATGACCCGGCACGGGATTTCATGCCGATTTCGATGGTGTCGTCGTACCCCTTCGTGCTGGTAAGCCACCCGGCGTTGCCGGTCAGGAACGTCAAGGACGTCATTGCCCTCGCCAGGGCAAAGCCGGGCGCGCTCACCTACTCGTCGGCCGGTTCCGGCACCATGTCGCACATGGCGATGGAGCTCATGCGGCTCAACACCGGCAGCAAGATCACCCACCTGCCGTACAAGGGCGCGGCGCCGGCCTCGATTGCCTTGCTCTCGGGCGAATCGCAGCTCGCCTTCCTCGTCATGCCTGTCGTGGGGCCGCAGGTGAAGGCCGGCAAGGTGCGCGGACTCGGCGTCGCCGGGCCAACGCGCTCGCCGGTGGCTCCGCAGATCCCGACCATGCAGGAGGCCGGTGTCCCGGGAAACGAGGCCCTCCAGTGGAACGGGTTTTTCGCGCCGGCGAAGACGCCACAGGCGGTACTCGACCGGCTGCAGCGCGAAGTAGTAAAGGCGCTCGCGGCCGAGGACGTGAAGCAGCGCTTCGAGGCCGAAGGCGCAGATCCCGTCGGCAGCACGCCCGCCGAGTTCGCCGCCTTCTTCCGCGCAGAAACGCAGAAATGGGCGGATGTAGCGAAGCGGTCGGGGACGAAGCTCGACTAGCGCGGGAGAGCGGGAGAACGTGAGGGCGGGAGAGCGACACGACGTGGTTCTCGATCGGCCGATCTCGCGATTCCGCGACTTCCCGATTTCCTCCGAGGTGAAGCGATGAGATGTTCGATTGAAGAAGCGACGCGGCTCGCGGCGCGCGCGCTGCGCAGGGCAGGGGCGTCGCGCTCGATGGCGTCGATGACCGCCGAAGCGCTCGTCGCAGCCGAGACGGAGGGACTGGCGGGTCATGGCCTTTCGCGTGTGGCGCTCTACGCGCAGCACTTGCGCGAGGGGCGCACGGACGGAAAAGCGAAACCGGCGCTTCTCAAGCGCAAGGGCGCGACCTGCCTCGTGGACGCGGCGGGCGGACTCGCGTTCCCCGCGGCCGCGCTTGCAGTGAAGGAGGCGATCAAACGGGCGAAGCGCTACGGTGTGGCGTTCGCCGGCGTCACGAACAGCCATCATTTTGGGGCCGCGGCCTACCACCTGCTGCCTGCTGCACAGAACGGGCTGATCGGGTTCGCATTCAGCAACTCGCCGGCGGCGATCACCGCGTGGGGCGGAAAAAAGGCCCTCTACGGCACCAACCCCATCGCCGCGGTTTTCCCGCGGCGCGACGCCGACCCCATCGTCGTCGATCTCGCTCTCACGGAAGTCGTGCGCGGCAAAATCATGGTTCACGCCAAGGAAGGCAAGCCCATTCCCCTGGGCTGGGCGGTGGACAAGGACGGCAATCCGACGACCGATGCCAAAGCGGCGCTGACCGGCAGCCTCTCCGCGATCGGCGGGATGAAGGGCACGATGCTGGCGATGACGGTCGAGCTGCTGTCTGTTGCGCTCTCCGGCGCGGCGTTCGGATTCGAAAACGACTCGTACTTCGAGCCGGGCAGACGGCCGCGCATCGGCCACGCCGTGCTGGCGATAGACCCGGACGCCGTCGTCGGCGCCGATGCCTACTATTCTCGTCTGGAAACGATGATCTCCACGATGCTCTCGGAACAAAGCGTGAGGTTGCCCGGCGCACGACGGCAGAAAGCTGCGGCCGCGGCCCGCGCGGACGGTTTGGAGATTTCCGACGCGCTGTTCAACGAGCTGCGGCAGCTCGCGCGTTAGAACCTATCTCAATAATAGGCACGTGTGCGACGGAGGCGATGTGGGATGCAGGTCGAGGAGGAGAGCCCGAAGCAATATGTCGATATTGCGAGGGCTCCCGACAAAGAGATGCGCCCAGAGCGCCCCGTCCCCTCCGGGGTTGCGGCCAGGGCACGCGGACGGCGGAGCAGTGCCTGCGCGTACACGCGTAGGTGCGACCCGGGAGCGGGCCACAGCGCCGCACTTGAACGCGTGCTTGC
>DATFWO010000108.1:0-3244 GCA_035259205.1 Burkholderiales bacterium
TCAGCATCGGCCTTGGGTGCTCATCGCAGATACCTCTCCACCGTCATGAACGGGACCTTGATGTCGTTCGTCGCCTCTTTCGAGACCGACTCCAGCACCACATGGTCGACGTTCTCGTCGTCGACACGTAGCACTCTGTAGTTGAGGACCTGTCCGCCCTTGCGCCGGAAGGTCCGGCCAATGTGCGGCCGCAGTCCTCGATCTTGGGCTCCCGCCTCTTTGCGGCCGTGCCCTTCCGCAGCGCAAACGCAATTTTTGAGAACTCTCGGAGCCGATGGGGGAGTTTTGGTCATTGCCAACCCCACCGGATCTCGATCGGACCGATGCTCAGCGCCCAGCGATGATCCGGCAGCACGGTGCGCTTCACCCGCGACAATCGCAGGAAGTGCCAATGCTTCGGCCGCCACCAGAACTTCACGCGCACACTACGTCCCCGAAAGGTATGAGCTCAGCGAGATTACCACGTGCATAACAACGCTGAGCGCGGCAAGCGGCTGGTCATTCAATGGCGGCGGCTTGGGCTTGGGAGATCTCGGCTGTGGACCCGTTCATGTGCGGGTCCAACTTTGTGTGCTGGTTCGCCCCGTGCTTCACGGTCGCAATCTTGTCAGCGATCATTGATCGCTGCGCGTGGGTTAGCGCAGGAATGGGCAGCCGATCGATCCTCTGAATCCAAGTCAGTAGGTGGCATCGCCGCCGGCGCGATCGGGACCTTGGTCGCCTGGATGCGACTAGGGCTATGGCCGTCGGGTGTACCCGCCAGTATTGAGCCCCCGCATCAGCTCCTCAAGTTCGCCCATGAGCTCGAGCTTCCGAGCGCGGATGGGAGCGTGGTAACTCGGGCCCATTATGCGCGCCGATCGCTCTTCAAGCGTGTCGAGCTCGGCTTGCTTCCGGGCGATCACGTCTTGGATGTAACGACGAGCCATCTTGCAGATCCCGCATATTCGAATCACGCGAGACACTAGCAAGCGTAAGCCCTTCCGCGGCTTGAGCAAGCCGGGACGCGGCCGCACCGCGTCAATCGCCTTTGCACTTGAAGATCAAGGTCCGGTTGTTCGTGGTCGACACGAAACCTCCGCCTCCGCCGGCCTGCCCATAGGCGCCCTGCTCGCCGACTTGCTGAAGGACATCGAACCCTCGTGGGCCGCAGATCTCGCCGGCCTTCTGGTAGCACGTGCCCCACGATGTGTTCGCGTTGGCTACCGCGCCGACGATCCCGCCGTTCCACGACGGCGTGCAGTTGATGACGTGCCCCTTCTTGCCGTCGGGCGTGCGATGAGCACACGCCGCATTCCCGATGGGCCGTCACAACGACCAGGTGGACACCGCACCGCGTGCGTTCTCGAAGCTCGTCACGCCGCCGAAGACTGCGATGCTCGGCGGCGGCAAGCGCTAGCTTCCATCAGAACAAGCTGGCAATCCAGCAAAGCTTGCGCAATATCAAGGGGCCGAAAAATATCAGGAAGAAAGTACCCCCTACGATATAGAGCCCTGCCCTGCCAGCGTCTTGGTCATACGCGCTAATCTGGCGAGGTGCTGGCATGCCCTTCGGGGGGGTGCCACCGGTCCAAGGTCCCGTCGAGAGGTGAGGGTCGCCGACTTGAAGCATGATACTGAGCTCCTATTCACCGGGCTGCCTGCGGCATCTAAACCGGCCGGCGGCCGGATGGTTGCAGGGAGCCGGCTCCGTCGCGCCGGCACAATCCGGGTTAACACCTACTTCTAAAGCGGAGCGGGGCGGACGCAACACGCGCCCCGTTCGGCGGCGGGAAGCGCTAGTCGAAGGACCCAGCGGAAAGCGGCCCCGCCTTCGGGGGAAGACGGGGCCGGCAGACGGACACCTTGTAGTCCGGTCCTCGAGGAGAAGTACCGGACTTGTTGTCAGAGCCCTGCGGGCTCTGTGCGTACACGTATAGTATGATTCGACACGTCCTGGTTGCGTAGGCACGTCCATTCGGACAACTGGTCCTAAAGCAGAGCGCGGCGGACGTTACGATGCCGTGCTTCGCAAACGTGCGCATGTCTTTCTTCACCCAGACGGGTACGCCCGCCGGGTGCGTAAGGTAAGAATCGTAGGCGAGACGTTCGGCCGTTGCGCGTCCCGTCAACTTACCCAACTCGGTCAAGGTTTCCGGGTGCTCGCGAGCTATCACGTCCAAGAGCTCTAGATTCGGCTTCGATAAGACCGTGCGTCGGACTTGTAGGCCCGTTCCCCGTCGCGGGACGAGTGAACACGATGTCATGGACATCGGCTCCAGCGGCGCCGACAGACTGACAATGTTCCCCTCGCGGTCCGTCAGGAAAGTGATGGCGAGCCTGTCGGGCAGCAGGCGGTCCGGCGCCTCGGGTAACTCGAAGGTTTCATAGTGCCGGTGAACCATTGCTGCGAACATGCCGCGCCAAGACCAGTGCAGGGCTCCGTCCCGCACGCTTATCGACATCGTGCCGTAGGCCGGGTGCTCGTAGTTGCCGGCATAATCGGCTAGGTCGTGTGCCGGTCGCGTGTTTGTGTGACGCTTATCCCGCGCGTTCTTGTCGGCCTTCACTTTGGCAAGTAGTTCCTCGCGCTTCTTGCGGAAACGCTCGCGCCAGTCGATCGGCTCACGGCTACGCAGCCGGTCGATGATGTAGCAGGTCAGTTCGTCGGCACTTCACTCGGGCTGCGATTGGTCAAGACGGCGACTCCGATGCCGAAGTTTGGCACTAGGGTCATGCGGGCGCCCCAACCGACCAAGCCTCCGCCGTGCCACACCAGCCGATCACCGCGATAGGTCTGGGACCGGAAACCGAGGGCATAGTGCGCTTGCCCAAACTCCGCTGGTGCCGGTTCGCTGTAGTAGGCGCGCGGCGCATGCAACGCCTCGATCAGCGTTGCCGGTAGCAAGCGCTCGCCTCCGAACTCGCCCTTGCCGAGATGCAATCGCATCCAGTTCGCGAGATCTATGGCCGAGGTGTTCATCGCTCCGGCGGCGAAAGTCCCAACCGCGAGACGAATGGCAGGGAGCCGCGTGTCCTCGTGTATCGCATAGGGGCGGGCCGCATCGGCCGAAGCTTCAAGATCGTCCAGCGTGAAGCTCACCGTCATGCCCAGTTTGTCGGTCAACCGTGCGCGAACAAACGTTTCATAGCGTCGTGCGCTGACCCGTTCGACGAGGAGACCAGCGACGTTGTAGCAGAGGTTATTGTACTGCCAGGCAGCGCGAATATCGCGGCTGGGTTCAAGATAGCGCATGGCGCCCAG
>DATFWO010000109.1:0-22667 GCA_035259205.1 Burkholderiales bacterium
CCCGGGTATCGGGCACCATTTCCACAAGCCCGTGGACCCGCGCGCTCCGCGGCTCTTCGAGATCGCGGCGGAGAACGGATTCGGCGGGCCGTACGTGTCGCTCATGCAGTCGATCTCGAGGCATGCGGCGGCAGGCTCGCCCGAGCCCCAGCCCGTCAACGCGCCCGGCGCGATCGCCGCTGTCGCAAGCGAGCTCGGCGTGCCGTGGCCGATCATGCGCGGTATCGGCGTCATGGCCCGCGCTATCGGGCTCATCGCTCATATCCGCGAGGAAATCGACGACCCAATGACGCGCGAGATCCAGGCGCGGGTGGGAGAAGAGGCGACGGCCCATCTGCGTCGGCGGTAAACTCGGAGCGTGGCCTTTCCCGATCTGCGCCCGAGCTCGAAGGTTTTCCCAGCAGTATTGGTTGCGCTGTCGAGCGTAGCGGCTTATGGCAATGCGTACGCGGCCGAAACCTACCCGGCCAGACCGATACGCATCATCACCGCCGGCGCCGGGGGGGCGAGCGATTTCGCAACGCGTCTCATCGCCCAGGGGCTCGCAGGTAGCCTCGGCCAGCAGGTGGTGGTGGACAATCGAGGCGGAAGCGTAGTCGTTCCCGCCCAGCTCCTCGCGAAGTCGCCGACGGACGGCTACACGCTGCTACTGCACGGCAGCACTCTCTGGCTGACCCCGCTGCTGCAAGCGTCGGTGCCCTACGACCTCGCGCGCGATTTTGCGCCCGTCGCGTTGACCAACACTTCGCCCAACATCCTGGCGGTGCATCCCTCGCTGCCGGCGAGATCGGTGAAGGAGCTGATCGCCCTAGCGAAAGCCAGGCCCGGCGCGCTCAACTATTCCTCGGGCGCGATCGGCGGGTCGTCCTTTCTCGCGCCGGAGCTGTTCAAAACCATGGCAAGAGTGAATATCGCCCGAATCGCCTACAAGACCGACACGCAAGAGCTGACGGACCTCCTGGCAGGCAGCGTGCATCTCACGTTCGGAGCCATGGTGGCGCTGGTGCCGCACATCGGGACCGGACGATTGCGGGCGCTGGCGGTGACGAGCGCCCGACCTTCCGCGCTCCTGCCGCAAGTACCCACCATCGCAGCCTCCGGATTACCCGGCTACGAAGCCGTATCCCTGCTCGGCATGTGGGCTCCTGCCGGCACGCCCGTCGCCACCGTCCGGATTCTGAACCAGGAAACTATGCGCGTTCTGCAACAGGACGAGATCAGGAGAAAATTCGCGAACATCGGCGTCGAAACGGTCGGCGGCTCGCCGGAGCAATTCGCGGCGCGCGTAAAAGACGAGACCGTCAAGTGGGGCAGGATATTCAGGGATGCCGGCATACGTGCTGAATGACGTTTTTCAATCGCTACACACGAAAGGCGCAAATGAAGAGGAAGTCGGACGGCAAGGCGGAAGCGGAGAAGAAGAAGTATTTCGAGGAAGTCCTGAAGATCCGCGGCTTCCGCTTCGGCCTGCACCAGATCCATGCGGAGGCGGACTGGGAGTTCATCAAGCGATTTGAGGAATGGGTCAAGTACGTCTATCTGAGCGACCGGCATCTCGACCGTCGCGTGAAGGAGCTCGTGATCACCGGTGTGCTCTGCGCCCTGCGCAGCCCGCCTCCGCACATCAAGACGCACATCAACAAGGCCGTTGAAGCCGGCGCCACCCGCGAAGAAGCGATCGAGGTGGTCGAGCTCGCCGGTCACTGGGGCGGCACGGTCGCGCAGGCGAACGGGCTCGAAGCGTGGCGCCTGCAGTTCGCCCCGGAGCTGCCGGGCATATTCGAGCCGCTGGCCAGGAAGAAGTCGGGTCGGAGAAAGTAACAGCGTCATGCCTGTGCGGCGCGCCCTTTGGGGATGGTGTCTTGCCGCCGCCGTGTCCGGCGCCGGCGCCCAACCGAATTATCCCAGCAAGCCGGTGCGGATCGTGACCTACCCGGCCGGTGGCGGCACCGACTTCTCCGCGCGGCTGATCGCGCAGGGTCTCTCCGGCGCACTCGGCCAGCAGTTCATCGTGGACAACCGGCCAGGCGGTGTCATACAGGGTGAAATACTGGCGAAGGCTCAGCCGGACGGCTATACGCTGCTCCTGAACGGCGCCGCGCTATGGCTCGCGCCGTTAATGCAGAACGTTTCCTACGACCCGCGCAGTTTTTCGCCGGTTACGCTCGCCACGATCTCGCCCAACGTGCTCGTCGTGCATCCGTCCGTGGCAGCGGCGAGCGTCAAGGAGCTGATCGCGATCGCCAAGGCGCGGCCCGGCGGACTGAACTACGCCTCCGGTCCTGCGGGCGTTCCCAATCATCTCGCGGCGGAGCTGTTCAAATCGATGGCCGGAGTGGATATCGTGCGCATCGGCTACAAGGGTGGCGGCCCGGCGCTGAACGATCTCATCGCGGGCCAGGTGCAGGTGCTGTTTGCCTCGGCGGGCACGGTGATGCCGCACGTCAGGTCGGGCAGGTTGCGTGCGCTCGGGGTGACCAGCGCTCTGCCCTCCGCCCTCGTCCCCGATGTGCCAAGCATCGCGGCATCCGGCCTGCCGGGCTACGAGATCGTCTCGGCCGACGCGATATTCGCCCCGGAAAAGACGCCCGCCCCCGTCATCAACCGGCTCAACACGGAGATATCGCGCGTTCTCGCCCGCCAGGACATCAGGGAAAAGTTCTTCAATGCGGGCGTGGAAACGGTCGGCGGCTCGCCGGGCGAACTTGCAGCGCGGGTGAAATCGGAAATGTCCCGCCTCGGCAAGCTCATCAAGGAAGCCAACATTCGCGCCGAATAGCTAGACGGGTGACGAGCGACGACTGATGACCGATGAATGGCCCCGGTCTGCGGTCCGGGGCCACTGCGAGCCTATCGCCTATGCAGGATACCCGCCGTACCGCCTATCGCGATAGTCGCCAGCCATCAGTAGCAAAGCGGCTTCAGTCGTCACTCCTTTTTCCTTCCAGCGCGCGGCGCAGCTCCGTCGTCACGCGCGTCGCCTCCGCCATGATGAACGCGATCTCGCTGTTGGTGGTGAGAAAGCGCGCGCCCTTGCGGATGTACTCCATCTGGCGCGGGATATTGCGATCGCCGCCCATGCCGGGAATCTTGCCGTTGGCCGCGGCCACGGAGATGACGTGGTCGATGACTTTGGCGCCTTCCGGATCGCCGAACGCGCCGGGCTTGCCCATCGCGGTCAGGAGATCGTTGGCGCCGATGTGGATCACGTCTACGCCGTCCACTTTCGCGATCTCCTCGACGTTCCGCACGCCCTCCGGCGTCTCTATCATGCACACCACCAGTGTAGCGTCATTCAGCTCGGGTACCGTCTGGCTCACCGGCACGGGACGGAAGTCGTACATCGAGTAGCCGCCCGCTGCGGAGCGCTTCCCTATCGGCGGAAATTTGGCGCGGGCGACTCCGCGGCGCGCCTCGGCGGCAGTGTTGACGTCGGGATACACGATGCCCATTACGCCGTTGTCCAGCAGTACCTGGACGTCCTGGTCGTCGACGCTGCGGACTCGAGCGATCGGTGTAATACCGCAACCGAGCGCGGTTTGCGCGATATGCGTGACCGTCTCCAGGTCGAAGATCGCGTGCTGACCATCTATGAAAACGAAGTCATGACCGCTCGACTTCGCGATGCGCGCTATTTCACCCGAGCGTGCGAGCCGCACGTTCATGCCGAGCGCCACCTTCCCCGCCTTCATCATTTCCTTCAGGGGATTGGTAAGAATCGGATTGGCATCTGCTCCTCCACTATTTGGATGCCGTGCCCCCCAGCATCGTCGCAGGGTACGAGTGTCGGGTGTCGGGTGTCGAGTGCCCCCTCGTTGTCCTCGACCCTCCACACTTCACCCTCTACACTCCGTGAGTGGCAATCCGTCTCACTCTCGCGCTCGGTTTCTTCCTGTTCACGGGCCTGAACGCGGCCCGCATCGTGCTCACGCTCTACGCGCTGGAGCTCGGCGCTCCGCCATCGGTCGTCGGTGTCCTCGGCTTCCTGTTCTACCTCTTCGCCCTGCTCCTGTCCTGGCCGGTCGGCGCGCTGGCCGACCGGGCCGGCGCGTACCGCCTGCTCGTTTTTGCGGCCGCCTGCAACACCGCCGCGCTGGTGCTGCCCTTCTTCGTGCGTACGCTTCCCGCGTTCTACCTCGCCGCGGCGTTGAGCGGGCTCGCCCTCGCCTTCTTTCACGTCACGCTGCAGAACACGATCGGACTGCTCAGCACGCCGGCCGAGCGGCCGCGCAATTTCAGCAACTTCAGCATGATGGGAGCGGTCACGAACTTTGTCGGCCCGCTCTTCGCGGGTTTCTCCATCGATCACGCCGGGCACGCCACCGCCTGCCTCTACGGCGCGTCCCTCTCGCTGGTAGCGCTGGCGCTCGTCATGGCGTGGGGCCGCCGGCTGCTGCCGCCCGGCGATCCTGGCGCGAAGCACGGCATCGGCTCGATGAACGCCCTCGCCGACCGCGAAGTGGCGCGCATGCTCGCCACCAGCAGCCTCGTGCAGCTCGGCACGGATCTCTTCCAGTTCTACCTCCCGATCTACGGGCATTCGATCGGTCTGTCGGCCTCGGCCATCGGCACAGTGCTCTCCGCATTCGCCGTCGCTTCCTTCATCGTCCGGATGTTCCTGGCGCGCCTCGTAGAGGCAGTGCGGGGCGAGAAGCTGCTCGCATGGTCGTTCTACCTGGGCACGATCGGCTTCGTGCTCGTGCCGTTCTGCAACAATGCATACACGCTCGGGGCCACAGCGTTCTTCTTTGGCCTTGGCATGGGGGTTGCCATGCCGCTCACCGTGATACTCATGTACGAGCGCACCGTCGCGGGGCGTGCGGGGCAGACGCTGGGCATGCGGCTGACGGTCAACAACTTCATGCGCGCGATCGGGCCGCTGGTGTTCGGCGCGGTGGGATCGGCATTCGGGTTGCCGCCCGTTTTCTGGATCAATGGCGCTATGATGATGATCGGCGGGCTCATGTCGCGCACCCCGCGCAAAGGCGCCCGCGCTGACGTTTGAGGACGATATGCATCGACTCCCCGTATTAGTGATCCTGTCCGGTCTTGCGTTCCTGCCGTGCGTAGCCGCGTGCACCGCGGCCGAGCCGGAGCCCGTCCGCATCCAGAGCGTGGAAGTGCGCGTTTCCCCGGTGGGGCCTGTCGTGCTGCTCAAGGTCCGCAACCGGGCGATCCCGGTCTTCGTGGATGCCATCGTCGCGGAATCGATACAGGGGGCCCTTACCGGCGTAAAGACGCCGCGCCCGCTGACGCACGACCTGATGCACACCATCCTCGAGGCGTACGAAGGCAAGGTGACGCAAGTCGTCGTCACGCTCAAGGAGCGGACCTACTATGGCGCTCTCACCGTGGTCGTGGGCAAGACCACCAAGGTCTTCGACAGCCGCTCCTCCGACGCTATTGCACTGGCGATACACTTCAACGCGCCGATCCTGGTTCCCCAGGAACTGCTGGATACCTCGGGAATCGACCTGGACGAACCGGGAATGAAGCCGGAGACCAGAACCTAACGAGCGAACAATGATCACGCACACCGGCGGCTGTCACTGCGGGCGGGTACGCTTCGAGATCAGTGCTGCCGCCAACATCACCGTATCCGAGTGCAACTGCTCGATCTGCAGCCGGGTCGGGTTCCTGCATCTCATCGTGGCCGGCGACCGCTTCAAACTGGTGAGCGGCCGCGAAGTCCTCACCACCTATACATTCAATACCGGCACCGCCAAGCACCTGTTCTGTTCGATCTGCGGCGTAAAATCGTTCTACGTTCCGCGCTCCCACCCCGACGGCTACAGCGTCAACGCCCGCTGCCTCGATCCCGGCACGGTCGAGAGCATGACGATCAAGCTCTTCGACGGCAAGAACTGGGAGCAGGCGAGAGCAGGCATGAAGGACTAACGTGGAATGTGGAATGTGGAAACGTGGAAGAAGAGTCGGCGTGAAGTTCCTTGAATACCTGCGAAGCATCCGCTTCCACATTCCACGTTCCACATTCCTCATTTGCTGCTGCGCGCTGTCGACAGCCACAAGCGCGCAGCAGTACCCGTCGCGTCCGGTGCGCATCGTCATTCCCGCGGGCGCGGGCGGCATCACGGACATCCTCGGCCGGATCCTGGCGCAGAAGCTGAGCGAGAGCATGGGCCAGCAGGTCGTGATCGACAACCGGCCGGGCGCCAGCGGCATCGTCGGCTCGCAAATCGTCGCCAAGGCGGTTCCGGATGGATATACGCTGTTGATGGTCTTTCCTTCCCATCCGGTGAACCCCAGCCTCTTTCGCGATATTCCCTACGACACCGTCACGGCGTTCGCGCCCGTCACCATGGTGAGCGAAGTCTGGCCGGTGCTCATCGTGAGCAGCCAGTCTCCCGCGAAGTCCGTGCAGGAACTGATCGTCCTGGCGAAAGAGAAGCCCGGACAGCTCAACCATGGTGGAGTCGGCAGCGGAAGCATGGGACAACTCGGGGCTGAGCTTTTCCGCTCGATGGCCGGCATCCGTATCCAGCAGGTGATCTACAAGGGCGCGCCGCAGGTATTGACCGCCCTCCTGTCCGGCGAAATCCATTTCTATCTGATCGGATCCGCGGGCACAGTGGTTCCCCATGCCAAGGCGGGCCGGGTGCGAGCACTCGGTGTCGGCGGAACACAGCGGATCGCCGTGCTGCCGGATGTGCCGCCGATCGCAGATACCCTGCCAGGCTACGAGGCGCGCGGATGGAACGGCATTCTCGGTCCCGCCGGGACGCCCAGGCCGGTAGTCGAGCGGCTGCACCAGGAGATCGTGAAAGTCGTCCGCTCGCCGGAGTTCAACCAACTCCTGACGGCCGAGGGAGCCCGTGCCGTCGGTAACACGCCTTCGGAGTTCGGCGCCATCATCCAGTCGGATATGCGCAAATGGGCCCAGCTCATAAAGGAAACCGGCATCCGTGCCGAATAGCGCGATGTCGAGGCAGCGTGAGACATCTTTCCTCGCCTCATCCGACCGGGACGAACCGGCGATGAGCGAAGCGGCGAGCAAGAACGCACGCGCGGCGGTGGATGCGGTTTACCGCGCCGAGTCGCGCCGCGTCTTCGCCACGCTGGTCCGTCTGCTGGGCGACTTCGACGTCGCCGAGGAAGCGCTGCACGACGCTTTCAGAGCGGCGCTGGAGCAATGGCCCCGCGACGGCGTGCCCGCCAATCCCAGAGCCTGGCTCGTTTCGGCCGGCCGCTTCAAAGCCATCGACGGCATCCGCCGGCGCGCCCGGTTCGAAACCACGCCGGTGGAGGAGCTGCCCGAGCAAGTCGATGCCGGCAGCGACCCAGCCGCACGGGACGACGAGCAGGTCGAGGACGACCGGCTGCGACTGATCTTCACGTGCTGCCACCCGGCGCTGCCGCCGGACGCCCAGGTGGCGCTGACGTTGCGCGAGGTATGCGGGCTGACGACCGAGGAGATCGCGCGCGCCTTTCTGACCGGCGCGCCTACCGTCGCCCAACGCATCGTGCGCGCAAAGAACAAGATCCGCGACGCGCGCATACCCTACGAGGTGCCGTCGCGGACCGAGTTGCCGGACCGCCTCGATGCCGTGCTGCGCGTGATCTATCTCGTGTTCAACGAAGGCTACTCCGCTTCGTCCGGCGCATCGCTCACCCGGCACGATGTCTCGGACGAAGCCATCCGCCTGGGGCGACTGCTGATGGAGCTGCTGCCCGAGCCGGAGGTCATGGGGCTGCTTGCCCTGATGCTGCTGCAGGAGTCCCGGCGCGCGGCGCGCACCTCTGCGTCGGGCGAGCTGATCCTGCTGGCCGATCAGGACCGCGCGCTATGGAACAGGGAGCAGATCGCGGAGGGACAGGCGCTGGTGGCACGTGCGCTCTCGTCGCGCCGGGCTGGGCCCTACTCGCTGCAGGCGGCGATTGCGGCGGTGCATGCCGAGGCCGCCGGGACTGCCGCAACCGATTGGGCGCAGATTGTCGGGCTCTATGACGTACTGGCACGGATGGAGCCGTCACCCGTCATTGAATTGAATCGCGCCGTGGCGGTCGCCATGCGGGACGGTCCCGCTGCCGGCCTCGAACTGGTCGACGCGATCCTCGCGCGCGGCGATCTGGCCGACTACCACCTGGCGCATTCGGCGCGCGCGGATTTTTGCCGGAGGCTGGGGAAGATCGAGGAAGCCCGCGCCTCCTATCAACGGGCCCTCGGCCTCGTCCGGCAGGAAACGGAGCGGCGATTCCTGGAGGGGCGCCTGGCCGAGCTCGCCGAGACCCCGGGCACCCGGAAGATTGGGAGGCCGGGAGCAAATACGTGAGTATGGCGGTCGGGTCCGTCCTCTTTGCACTCGCGACCTCATGCACTGCCGATACCGGGGTGTCGAAACGCGGCCCGCCCATTCGACTAGGGTCATAGCTGTTGCACCCACACCGGAGAGGACGCGATGAAATATCTGTGCCTAATCAGCGCCGAAACCTTGATGGAGCAGATGACCGAAGCGGCCGCGGAGAAGCACTACGAAGAGTACCGTGAGTTCACTACCGCCATCAGTAAGAGCGGCCACTTGATCGGCGTCAACCGGCTGGAACCCCCTTCGGCCGCGGTCACGGTTCGGGTGCGGCAGGGGAAGGTATCGACCACCGACGGCCCCTACGCGGAGACGAAGGAACAACTCGGCGGCTACTACGTTATCGAGGCGAGGGACCTGAATGAGGCCATCCAGGTCGCCTCCAGGATTCCCGGCGCGCGCATCGGGTGCGTCGAAGTGCGGCCAATCGCCGAGGATCAACGCACGCTGCGCGCGATCGATCCGGTGTAGCTTGTGGATGGGATCGGGACTCCGTGCAGGATGAAGGCGGCAGCTCAGACGCGAGGACGTTTGCGGACCATGAAGTCCCACGGCTTCGGCGATCGGCGGTTCCTGGCCCCGGGTCAATGGCCTCCCGCAATACGCGTCACGCGCCGCTACCCGGCCGCCCCGGATCGCGTGTTCGCCGCCTGGCTCGATCCCAGCATGGCGGCCCGGTGGTTATTCGCGACCGCGTTTTGTCCCCTGGCGCGAGCCGCGATCGATGCGCGCATCGGCGGCTCGTTCTGCTTCACCGAGCGGCACGCCGGCATGCAGATCGATTACACCGGCCAGTACGTAGAGATTGCTCCACCGCGCCGCCTGGCCTTTACCCTGTCCGTGCGCGGAGAGCCGCAGCCGGTCACGCGCGTCGCGGTAGAGATCATGCCGCTGAGAACCGGGTGCGTCCTTCATCTGACGCATGACAACGTGCCGACCGACTCCGCGGACCGCGCCGAGGCGCGCTGGACCGGCATCCTGTATGGATTGGGCGTGGCTCTCGAACGCGCCACGAACGTGGGGATAGGAGCGGAGCCGGGTCCGCCGTCGAATTGGCGCTCCGTCAATCGAGTACAACGTGTAGCAACCAATAGGGGGAGGAATTCATGATCAAGACCATCGGCGTCATCGTCCTCGCGCTCGTCGCCGGCGTGCTCATCTTTGCGGCGACCAAGCCGGACACGTTCCGCGTACAGCGCTCGGCGAGCATCAAGGCGCCTCCGGAGAAGGTCTTCGCGCTCATCAACGATTTCAAGCGCTGGGATGCGTGGTCGCCGTGGGAGAAAAAAGACCCGGCGATGAAGCGGACCTTCGGCGCCGTGACCAGCGGCAAGGGTGCAGTGTACGCGTGGGAGGGCAATCGGGAAGTCGGCGAGGGGCGGATGGAGATCGCGGAGTCGGTTCCACCTGCCAGAGTAAAGCTCAAGCTCGATTTCCTGAAGCCGTTCGAAGCCCACAATGTCGTCGAGTTCAACCTCGAGCCCAAGGGCGAATCGACCAACGTGACGTGGGCCATGCAGGGCGATACGCCCTACTTTGCGAAGATCATTCACGTCTTCATCGATATGGACAGCATGGTCGGCAAGGATTTCGAGGCCGGCCTCGCCAACCTGAAAGCCGCCGCCGAACAGTGAGAGTGCGCACGAGTCTCGGTAGCCACTCCCATCGGAGCGCACTCTCAAGACAGGAGGACGCAATGAAATATCTGTGCCTGGTATACCTCGACGAAAAACGGCTGGACGAGCTGCCGGACGAAGACTGCGTCGCTTACGATACGGCGATACGAAAGAGCGGCCACTGCATCGCCTCGGAGGCTCTGGAGTCGGTGCAGACAGCCACCACGGTGCGGCTCAGGAACGGCAAGGTGTCCGTCACCGACGGGCCGTTCGCCGAGACCAAGGAGCAGCTTGCCGGTTTCTACATGATCGAGGCGAGGGATCTCAACGAAGCCATACAGATCGCGTCGAAGATCCCGCCGGCGCGCGTAGGCAGCATAGAGGTGCGGCCGATCAGGCCGATCCGCGAGACGGTCGTGCAGGCCGAAGCGCGGAATCGGGCAGGCAATTTGTAGGAGAAACCGATGAAATTCGTATGTCTTGGATACATGGAAGCGAACAAGTTCGAGAACATGTCGGAAAGCGAGCGTAACGCCTTCGTGGACGGATGCTTCGCCTACGACGACGTGCTTCGGCGCGGCGGTCACTTCGTTGGCGGCGAAGCGCTTCAGAACGCCCGCAACGCCGCCACGTTGCGCTTCCGGAACGGCAAAGTCTCCGTTACCGATGGTCCCTACGCCGAGACTAAGGAGCACTTGGGAGGAATACTCGTGCTCGAGGCGAGGGATCTCAACCACGCCATCGAGCTGATGTCCAGGCACCCCGGCGTGCGCGGCGGGCCGTTCGAGATTCGCCCGGCGGCGGACCTGACCCAAATGATCCGCGACAGCGAGCAACGCCGCGCAAAAGCCGCCGGATAGGCGACAGGAGGCGGTCGCGATCGGCGACACGCCTCGTACGTCGAGGCCGCGCGTCAAGCACAGTCCCCCTTCGCGTTCGCGCGGCGCCTGCGGAAGGTCGAGCGGATTCCGCGCCGCACGGCTGACGCTATACTGCCGGGATGAAGATTGCCACCTGGAACGTCAACGGCATCCGCGCGCGGCAGGCGCAGGTGTGCGAATGGCTGGAGCGCGATCGTCCGGATGTCGTATGCCTGCAGGAGCTGAAGGCGGAGCTCACCCAGATTCCCGAGCAATGCAAGCTTGCGGACTACCACGTCTACTGGCACTGCCTTCGCGCATACTCCGGCGTGTCCCTGCACATCAGGAAGGGCCTGCTCGATGCCGAGCCGGCATTCAGCCATCCCGAATTCGACATGGAATCACGGATCGTGCAGGCCGATCTCGGCAAGCTTCTTCTCGCCTCGGTCTACGTGCCCAACGGCGGCAAGGACTACGAAGCCAAGCTCACCTTCATGCGCCGGCTCACCGCATGGGTGCAGCAAGTGCATCGGGAAGGACGCGAGCTCGTCCTGTGCGGGGACATCAACATCACTCGCACCGAGATGGACGTGCATCCCCGCGAGCGCAAACCAGGCGTCATCGGCCAGCGGACCGAGGAGCGCGAGCTGTTCCAGACGCTGCTCGGGGAACAGCTGGTGGATGTCGGCCGCGCGCTCGACCCGGACAATCCAAACCTCTTCACGTGGTGGGCGCCCTGGCGCAACCTGCGCCAGCGCAACATCGGCTGGCGGCTCGACTACATATTCGCCTCGCCGGCGATCGCCGCCCGGGCCCGGAGCTGCGTCGTCCTTTCAGACTTCGGAACGAGCGACCACGCGCCGGTGGTCATGACCACGAGCGCGTAGGCGTGCGAGAAACGTCTCAGATACTTCGTCGCAGATAGGGCGTCTCAGTAACGCGTCTTTGCGAAGCTGCGCTCCATCTGGGACGTGTCATCTGCGACGCATTATCTGGGACGCTCTATCTGGGACGCGTCTCGATAACGGAGCCGACCCAAACCGCCAACGCGTCCAGCAATTCGGCCCGCACGTCGGCATCCTTGCGTCCCGAGCGGGCCGGAACGTGAAAGGAGTGGTCGGCCTCTGCAAAGAGCATCAAAGTACCGCGCCCCGCGAGCCGTTCGACGAGCGGTCGCAACAGCGCCAGGTCTGCGAGCCGGTCGCGCGTTCCCTGCATGAACAGCATCGGGATCCTCACCTCGAAGAGATGCTTCCCGCGCTCGTCCGACGATCGTCCGGCAGGATGAAGCGGGAATCCGAGGAAAGCGATGCCGCGGACTCCAGGCAGCGGCGAGGCAACCTGCGCCAGCGATGTCATGCGGCCGCCGAAGGACTTGCCGCCTGCGATGACGGGAAGACCCGGCATCAGCCGCGAAGCTTCTGCAACCGCGGCGCGGACGGCCGCGCAGGCGATCTTGGGTGCGTCCGGCCGCTTCGAGCCGGCTTCCATGTATGGAAATTGATAGCGCAGCGTGGCGATGCCGCGCTCCGCCAGCCCCTCTGCAACTGCGGCCATGAACTCGTGCGCCATGCCGGCGCCGGCCCCGTGCGCAAAGACGTAGCAGGCGCGCGCGTGGACGGGCGCCTGAAGCAGGCCGGAGACACGCCGTCCGTCATCGATACAAACCGTCACGGGCCGCGGGCTGGTGGAAGACATGTAGGGGGCTGAAGCAACCGGCGGACCCAAGAACCTGGGTCCATGATCTGGAAAGCGTGAGGGGTGTATGCCCGCCAAGCGCCTTATAATTGGCTGCAAAGCCGTCCTCGTCAAGCGAGCGCCTGCCAGTGCATCAGCCCGAACTGCGAGCAGAACCACGGGTAGCGTTGAGTTTCCCGGGAACGTTGATCCTCGGCGACAAGGCGGCGCCCTGTGTGATTCAGAACATGTGCAGCCGGGGCTTCCTCATCAAGCACACGAAAGGGCTGCCGTCCGGTGAGGTCATGCAGTTGCACTGCGAGCTGTATCCCGCGCGATCCATCGATTGCAAGGTGCAGGTGCGGCACGTCAACGCCGAGAGCCTGGGCGCCAGAGTGATCGAAATCAGCGATGAGGGAAGGACGCTCTGCCAGCAGTTCCTCGCGGAGCGGCGCGCCCCCGAACCTCGTGACGTGACGAAGTGAGCAGCGCTAGTGTGCTGTCCCGTAAAATACCGCACCACTAGATGACCGCTACGCAATCCACTTCGATATCGAACGGGCCCGGGAACGGAGAGACGCACAGAAAAATACGCGCGGGCTCCTCTGCGGCAAAGTAGCGCGCATAGATTTCGTTGAACTTGGCGAAGTGCGCGGCGTCGGTGCAGTAGATGTTGCACTTGAGCACGCGATCCAGGGACGAGCCGGCGGCTTCCAGGCAGCGCTTCATCTGCTCGAGCACCACCTCGGCCTGTCGTTCGAAGGGAGCACGCTTCAGCTCGCCGGTTTCGGGGTCGAACGGCGGCAGGCCGGAGACAAAGACGAGCTCGCCGGCAACGGTCACCGGAAAAATCGGTCCTTTGCGGCGGCGCTCGAGATACGTCGAAAAGGGCTCTACCCGGATCGGCACTCGTTTCATCTCGCACTTCCTTTCATTCGGGTTTGCGCACGGAGCCCCGTCATTGTCGGGTCTGGAGCTCTCTCGATGTTTCACGGGAAGATGAACCATGACACCCGAAGGGACCGGCCACCGTTACACATCAGGTAGACTCTCCCTTCCACCTGACCTCGGAGAACGACGATGCTGAAACTTTACGGCTCCGCCAAATCCCGTGGATTGCGCGTGCTGTGGATGGCGGGCGAGCTGGGGCTCACCTACGATCACAAGGATTACCTGCCGCGCGCTCCGGAAACCCGGACACCCGAATTCCTCGCGCTGAATCCCAACGCACGCGTACCCGTCATCGACGATGACGGCTTCGTGCTTTCCGAGTCGATGGCGATCAACTTCTATCTCGCGAAGAAGCACCGCAGTCCGCTCTGTCCTACGGATCCGAAGCACGAGGCGCTGGCGCTCCAGTGGAGCCTGTGGGAGACGGACCGTCTGGACCGGCAGATCGTGAATTACGTACGGCATACCAGGGATCTCCCGGAAACCGAGCGGAAGCCCGAGCTCGCCGACGCGTCATGGAAGGAGGTCGTGCCCGCGTTCGACGTGCTGGATACAGCCCTCGCCAAATCCGACTGGCTCGCCGGCCCGGCGTTCTCCGTGGGCGATTTGAACGTCGCTGCGGCGCTTTATCGCGCCCTGTTCGTCGACACCAAGAAGTGGCCGCGCATGCAGGCCTGGCTCAATCGCTGCTGGGAGCGGCCGGCCGCGAAGCGGGCGCGCGCGATGCGGGAACAGTAAGAAATTGTCGATTCAAAAAGCTTCAGGGCCAGGCTCTAAACATCGAGACTGGCCCTGAGGCGCGTCGCCAAGCCGATGTCGTCTACAGCCGGTAGGTGGTCGACGCAGACCGCACCGTTTCCTGCTGGAATTCCGATGCGGTATAGCCGGCCGGCAAGTCGCCCAGGCCGCTATCCCTCTTTTCCCCAAGCACCACGCGCTGGAATTCCGCCGCCGTATAGCTGACAGGCAGGGCGCCGAGACCGCTGTCCTGGCTTTCACCGGCCACGCGCTGGAATTCCGTCGCCGTGTAGTTGGCAGGCAGGTTCCCGAGGCCGCTGTCCAGGCTCTCCCCGATAACCACCCGCTGGAATTCCGCCCCCGTATAGTCGGCCGGCAAGGTGCCGAGTCCGCTATCCAGGGATTCGCCGACGATGGGGTACGGGTTACCGGCGGTTTCGGACAGCGGGCCGGTGCCAAATGCCAAAGACATGTGCAGGATGGTTATCATCGAAACAAGTGACAAAGCTTTGGTTGGGTTCATTGCAGTTCTCCTTTTTTCCCCGGTTGGTCTTGTCGTGGATCCGGCGCCGGCGTCGCTGTACCGTCGTCCGCCCCCCTGTTTTGGCCAAAAACCTCACGCCTGCCGTGCAGCGAGCAAAACCAGTGCCAGGAAGTGTGTGACTTATTTGACACACCGATTTGCGGGGGCCACCATTGAAGAAGGATGTTCCGTCCATGAAACCAATGGAGGTGGCGGCCCATGATGACCCGGCGTGAGTTCCTCGGAGCGGCGGCGGCCGGCGCAGGCCTGCTGGCCCGTATTCCGGACATTCTGGCGGGCAAATACGAGTTGCTGATCAAGGGCGGACGCGTCATCGATCCCGCGGGGGGGATCGACGCGGTCCGCGACGTTGCGCTCGCCGCCGGCCGCATCGCCGCGGTCGAGCCGGGCATTGCGGCCGACAGCGCCGCGGAAGTGCTCGATGCGAGCGGCAAGCTCGTCGTCCCCGGCCTGGTCGACATCCACACTCATGCCGCCCGCGCCAAGGACACGCCGGCGGTCTGCCTCACCGACGGGGTGACCTGTTTCGTGGACGCCGGATCGGTCGGAGCGGACCGGATCGACGACGTGGTGGCGAATGCGAGAACGGCGCCGAACCGGGGCCGCGTGCTCATCAACCTTGCACGCACCGGCGTGCAATCCGATGGGGAGCTCATGGACCTGAGCCGCGCCGACGTGGCGGCCGCGCGTGCCGCCATCGCGCGCCATCGCGACATGATCGTCGGGGTCAAGGCGCGGCTGTCATTCAACGTCGCCGGGGCGGGCGATCTCGAGGCCCTCAAGCGCGCGCAGGAAGTCGCCGGAGACCTGCCCGTGATGATCCACATGGGTCAGACCGTCTCGCCGATGCCCAGGATCCTCGCCCTCCTCAAGCGCGGCGACATCGTCACGCACATGTATGCGCCCGAGCCCAACAGCATCCTCGACGACAATGGTCGCGTGCTCCCCGAAGTGGTGGCGGCGCGCAAGCGCGGGATCTGGTTCGACATCGGCAACGGGCGTAACGGCCACCTCTGGTGGAACGTGGCCGAACGCGCGCTGAAGCAGGGGTTCCCGCCGGACACGATTTCGACCGACTGGACGACCGAGGGGCGCGTGAGCGGGGTAATCGACTTTCCGAACTGCCTGTCGAAATTCCTGATGCTGGGCATGCCTCTGGACCGCGTCATCGCCTGCGGGACCATCAACGCGGCGCGGACGTTCGAGGCATTCGGCGACAGGGGCACGCTCAAGGTCGGCGCGCCGGGCGATGTCGCGATACTCGACTTGCGCGAAGGAGGCTTCGAATTCGTGGACAACTATCGCAACGTGCGGAGCGGCCGCCAGAGACTCTTTCCGAGCGCGACCGTGCTCGCGGGCAAGCGGGTGCCGCCACGCGCCGCTTAGGCGGGCCTGTGAGAGATCGAAGTGGGACGATGCCCCCCGAACGTTTGACTAGAAACCGGCCTGGCCGCCGGATTCTCGTCTCCAGCCCCTAACCCCCGGTCCGCGCGCTGCCCAGGCGGACCGTCAGAAAACTTGTGATGGGCACGCCGGCGCCCCCGCGCCTGCCCTCTGTTCCCGGATACCCAGCCGGAGCGGCGCGCCGGCAAAGCCGCTGTACTCGCCCGGCTGCGGCGTGCGGCGACGCTCGCGCATCGCGCCTTCGCCGCCAAGCAGAACCGTGACAAAAGCCCGCAATGCCGCTGGCATTGTTCTTGCTCACATGGCGCGCGAGCCGACCGCGAGTCGCATCTTGACGGGAAGGATGGCTGGAAACCGGCAGAAGTCCGTCGCCGGTGACGGCCCCCGGACAAGCCAGGAAGCAGCGGGAGGGGAGTTTGGCTGAAGTGGAAGCGATGGGATGAACCAATCGCGGTATAACGAGCTAAAGGGAGATAAATCATGCGTACTTTTGTTTTTCTGATGGGTTGTGCGTTCCTGACGGCGTCCGTCTACGCGACCGACAAGCAGGCTATTCAGTCGGCGGAATCCAACATGAGCAAGACCACCGTGGCGGTGGTCGGCGTGAACCAGGCACAAGCGGCGCGGCGCGCTGCGGCCCCGGCTTCCAAGACGTCGAAGGCCGATGGTGATTCGCGCCTCAACGATTACCGTCTGGAGCGGGAAAGCTGCTGCGGCCCGATGCAGTAAGCAATAAGCACTGCGCCGCAGCGCGGCGCCGATCCGCGGCGCTGCGGCACGCTTCGAACAGCGGAATCACGGCCGAAGTCATTCGACCCGGAGATTCGCTTCATTCACTACCTTGCGCCAGCGGGCGAGCTCGGAAACGATACGCTCGCCGAGCTCGGCGGGGGTGCTCGATACCGGATCCGCGCCATCGCGGGCAAAACGCTCCCGAACCTCGCGCAGGCGGATCAATCCGGCGATTTCATGATTGAGCTTCTCGACAACGGCGGCGGGGGTTCCCGCGGGGGCGAGCCACCCGTACCAACTCACCGGTGAGTAGCCCGGCAGCCCGGATTCCATAACAGTGGGGATCTGGGGCACGCTGTAATGTCTCTCGGTGCCGGTAACAGCGAGCAGGCGAATCCGGCCCGCTCTGAAGTGCGGCAGGGACGTCAGCAGATTGGTGAACACGACCTGAACCTGTCCCGCGATGAGGTCGACCAGCGCCAGCTCTCCGCCTTTGTAGGGCACGTAGGTCATCTGGATGCGCGCCATGCTCTTGAACAGCTCGCCGGTCATATGACCGGCGCTGCCGAGGCCGCCCGATGCGAAGTTCAACACCCCGGGTTTCGCCGCTGCCAGGGCGATCAGGTCCGCGACCGTCCTGACCGGAAGCGACGGATGCGTCGAGATCGAGTAGGGGGCGGTACCCATCAGCGTGATCGGCGCAAAATCCTTGACCGGATCGTATGGAAGGTTGCGGTGCAGCGCCGAGCTCATCGTGTAGCTCGCCGAAATCGCGAGCAGGTTGTAGCCGTCGGCCGGCGCTTTCGCGAGGGCGGCATAGGCGGCGGTGCCGCCGGCGCCCGGCCGGTTCTCCACCACGAAGGTCTTGCCCAGCGTTTCGCTCAGCTTCTGTGATACCGCGCGCGCCATGATGTCTACGCCGCCGCCCGGCGCGAACCCGACGGCGACCCGCACTGGCCGGTTTGGATACGATGCGGCAGGACCTGCCGTACCTTGCGCGCACACCACTCCAACCCAGCCACAGAGCAGCAGCACAGCCAGCGCTGGCAGCGGCGCGCGGCGGCGCTCGGCGTGACTCACTGGTCCCTGCACGACTCTGCCGGCCCTTTCACGTCCAGTTCGCGCGGGCGCGCAGGGCTGCGGCGGATTGTGCGGCCTGCTTGAGGACTTCGCCATGGTCGAGCGCCGTGAACTGGCCGGCGCGCCGCAGGATGCGCCCGTCGACGATCACCGTGTCCACGTTGCGCGGCTGCGCGAACGAAACCAGCGCCTCGTAGGGATCGCCCACCGGAGCGATATTGATATCGCCGGTGCGTACCAGGATGACGTCGGCCCGCTTGCCGGGTGTCAGCGAGCCGGTGCGGTCGGCGATTCCCAGATCGACCGCGCCGTCGAGCGTGGCGAGTTGAACGAGCCGCCTGGCTGTCAGCGGCACCCGCGCGCCGATGCGGTGCTGATGCAGGTTGTAGAGTATGCGCATGCACTGGAAGTAGTCACAACCATAGCCGCCGGTATGGTCGATCGACATGCTGACTTTGACTCCGGCTTCCAGCAGTTCCCCCAGCTGAATGACGCCGGCGCTCGCCGGGCGCCGCGATTCGCCGGTCGGTGACGTGCTGTAGCTCACGCCGCGCTCCCTCAGGATCCGGCGCTCATCTGCCGTGGTCAGCAGCGGATGCACGAGTTGCACGTCGGGCCCCAGCAAGCCCGCTTCATTCAGCAGGGTGATCGGACTCGCACCCGAGGTATGCATGGTGATCGGCAGTCCCAGACCGCGGGCGCCACCCCAGTCCTTGCGCGCGGTTTCGAGCGAAATATTGCCGCGCAGGGGGTTCGTGGCATCGCCTACGTTGCGCGAGTTGATGCCGAGCGTGAGCGTGCCGTCGTTGGGCATCCAGTCACGCTTGATCCGGCCGAGACCTTCGAGATCCATGGGCTGGTCGTCGGGCATGCCTTGCGCGGGGCCGTAGCCGAAGCGGCCACGCAGTCCCGTGTCGCGCATCGCCCGCAGCTCGGCGTCGGCATGTTCAGGTGAGCGGACGTTGTGCGCCCAATTGTGAACGGTGGTGGCGCCGGCGCTCAGGCCCTCGGCGAGTCCGAGCCGGACGCTCCGATAGCTGTCTTCGGGCATGAAGTAGAGGCCGAGGCGGTTCGTCACAGGAAAGTAGCTGCGCTTGGGGTCGTCCATGCGGATCATCGGCCGGCATACGCTGGTCCACAGATGCCAGTGCGTATCGATGAAGCCGGGCATGCAGATCATGTCGCGGGCATCGATGGTGGCAACCGATGGGGCGTTGATTGCTTCTGCCGCCCCGACGATGGCGCCGTTTCGGACGTGCACGTCACCGCGCGTGAAATCGCCGATCCCGGCGTCCAGGGTAAGCACGGTTGCGCCACGGATTATGAACTCGCCGCGCGCGGGCAACGCTGTCGCGGAGCGACCCGATACCGGGTCCCGGCCGCCAGCAGCCGATTGTGCGAATAGCGGGCCCGCTGCAAGGCTTGCGGCTGCGAGTGCCGTCACCTTGAGCATCTCGCGTCTATCGATCTTTCCACCACTCATGCCGGTCTCCCTCTTCGCCCGCCGTCGCCGGTCAGATAGCCCATGGAAGTATCCATACGCCGGCGAAGGCGGTCAATCGAAGGCACTGAGTGCTATGATGTTCCGCGGCTCGACCGATGAAGGAGACCGCAATGTCGACGGGTGTGCTGAGACGGTTGCGTAAGCCGGCTGCGGGATTCGCCGTCATGGCGCTCATGCTGGCAATACCGGTATGCTCCACACCGGCGCACGCGCGCATCACCAGAATCGTCATCGACGAAAGAGTCTCGCCTGCATTCTGCAAAGGCGAGGCGTGCGCGTCGTTCGGCGACGCCGGGCAGTACGAGCAGCTCTCCGGCCGCGCATTCGGGGAACTCGATCCGGGCAATCCGCTCAATCGAATCATCCAGGACGTCGCGCTCGGCAAGGACGCGGACGGCAAGGTGCGCTACATCGCGACCTTCGTCATCACCAAACCCGTCGACATGTCGAAGGCAAGCGGCCTCATGTGGCACGACGTCCCCAATCGCGGCAGGCCGGTCGTAATAAACAGCATGGAGCGCGCCTTCGGCGACGTTGGGCTGGCCAGCGCATGGCAGGGCGATAACGCGAGCATGAGCACCGAGCTCGGCACCGCCGTACGCCCGACGATGAACGCTGCAGGCAATCACTGGCTGCAGGTCCCGGTCGCCAGGAATCCGGACGGCTCTTCGATCACCGGCCCCGTCCTCGGTCGCATCATCAACCGCTCCGGTCCCGCTGCGCAGCCGCTCATCGTGCAGACGAATCCGGTGCCGTATCTGCCGGCGACCCTGGACACGTCGAGAGCGACCCTCGTCTCGCGCGATCACGAATCGCAGCAGGGTGTCGTCACCGGCGAGTCGCCGATAGCGGCCGCGGATTGGAAATTCTGCGGCGGCGGCACTTTCGACGCGCCGGTGCCGCTGACCGGGCTGCCGGTGCAGATCTGCCTCAAGGGCGGCTTCAACCCGGCCAAGCTCTATCAGGTGGTGTATACGGCGAAAGATCCATATATCCTCGGTATCGGCTTCGCTGCCTGGCGCGACGTCGCATCGTTCTTCAAGTACGCGGCCAAGGATGATACCGGCACTGCGAATCCACTGGCCGGCCGCATCACGAACAGCATCACGCGCGGCCGCTCGCAGTCCGGAAACTATCTGAGAGGCTGGCTGCACCTCGGCTTCAACCAGGACGAGGCCAAGCGCCAGGTGCACGAGGGGATGTGGCCCATCATCGCCGGCCGCCGCATCGCGCTCAACTTCCGCTGGGCGCAGCCCGACGGCGTGATGGAACTCTACCAGCCGGGCAGCGAGGGCCCGCAGTGGTGGACGCCGTACCCGGATCAGGCGCGTGTCCTGCCGGCGCGCAGCATCCTGGATCGCTGCAACGCGAGCCGGACCTGCCCCAAGGTCATCGAGCACTTCGGCGCCGCAGAAATCTGGGGACTCAGGCTCGGCCCGGAATGGGTGGGCACGAACGCAACGGAAGACATTCCGCTGCCCGACAACGTCCGCCGCTATTACATACCCAGCACCGCGCACGGCGGCGGCAGAGGCGGCTTCGACAGCAGCCTGCCGGCCTTCGGCCTGAACAAGCCGATCGAATGTCCCGGCAACAACGCCGGCTTTGGCGTGCTCCCGGCCAATCCGATGCCGCACACCGAGACGGTCAACGCGCTGACGGTGCACTTCCGCAACTGGGTGATGCACGGCACCCCGCCGCCTCCGAACCGCTATCCGACATTGCGCGAAGGCCAGCTCGTGGAGCCAACCAAGACGGCCATGGGCCTTCCGACGATACCTGGCCTGCGGGCGAGCGCGCCGGAAGCGGGATTCATCAACGCAGTACTCGACTACGACTGGGGTCCCGCTTTCGATCCGAGCGACGGCTCGGGTGTGCCGGGCAGCGCAGTGCCGCGCGTCAAGCAGGTATTGAAGATGCTGGTGCCCAAAGTCGACGCCGACGGCAACGAAGTCGGCGGCGTGCCGGTCGTGCTGCGCGACGCTCCGCTCGGTACCTACCTTGGATGGAACATCACTGCCGGCGGCGAGCGCCCGTTTCACAAGGACAAGATCTGCACCTACGCCGGCGGCATGATCCCGTTCGCGAAAACCAAAGCGGAACGCGTCGCCAGCGGCGACTCGCGGCTATCCCTGGAAGAGCGCTATACCGACCACGCGGGCTACGTCACTGCAGTGAGAAAGGCCGCAGCCAACGCAGTGTCGCAGAAGTTTCTGTTGCAGAAGGACGCCGATGTGCTGATCGCGGCGGCGGAAGCGAGCGGGGTTCTCAGACGCGCTGATGAGTGACGACTGACCGGCGCCAGCGAAGGCACGCGACATGCCGCCCTTGCGATCGTGCGGAAAGCTCCTGTGGCTGCTGTCAGCCGTCTTGCTGGCCGCGAACGCCGCCGCCGAGGCGCCGTATCACGAGGTCGAGTCGCGGGCCGCGGCGCTCACTGCGCTCGACAGCGCCGACGCCCGCCTTCGCCTCGCCGGCGTCATCTATCTCGGACGTCACGGCCTGGCCACCGACGGGCCGCTGCTGGCGAAGCGCCTCTCCGACAAGGATCCCGTCGTGCGCGAGGTGGCGGACCAGGCGATCTGGCTGGCGTGGAGCCGGTCGGGCGATGCGGAGACCGACCGTTTGCTCGAAACCGGCGTTGCCGAGTTGGGCGCCGGGCGCCACCCCCGGGCGATCGAAATCTTCACCGCAGTAATAAAGCGCAGTCCGGAATTCGCCGAGGGCTGGAACAAGCGTGCGACCGCCTACTTCCTTGCCGGCGACATGCGCAAATCCCTTGCCGACTGCGACCAGGTGATGAAGCGCAACCCGCAGCATTTCGGCGCGCTGTCGGGCTACGGGCAGATCTACGTGCGCCTGGAGGAATACGACAAAGCAATCGAATACTTCCGCCGCGCGCTCGCGGTGAATCCGAATCTCGCCGGCATTCAGGCCGTCATTCACGCTCTCGAGGAACTGGTGCGCGAGCAGCGAAAGCGCGCAATCTAGAACCTATTTCATAACTAGGCACGTGTGCGACGGAGGCGATGTGGGATGCAGGTCGAGGAGGAGAGCCCGAAGCAATATGTCGATATTGCGAGGGTTCCCGACAAAGAGATGCGCCCAGAGCGCCCCGTCCCACTCGGGTTGCGGCCAGGACGGTCGTCTGCGTCGTTGCCCGGCTTGACCATATCGACATATGGCCTGCGCCGTGCGCCTCGCATACGGTCCGTCCTGGCCACAACGCATCACGCGCCT
>DATFWO010000110.1:0-28666 GCA_035259205.1 Burkholderiales bacterium
CAGCGTGATCGTGGCTGGAGCGGCAAAGATAGCCCCGCTAGCGGGGCTGGCGAGGCTCACCGTGGGAGCTGCATTGGAAGTAATCACAAGTTGCGGCCTGCCGGAAGTATTTTCACGCGATCGGATCTCAATCGTGGGGCCTGATTCTTGTGGATTGTGGAGTCCAAAGCTGATGAAGCTTCTTCCGGCGGCCTTCTCACCGATCACGTAGGCGCTGACATCGATTTCATAGTAGCTCGAACCCGGGCCCGCTACCTGAGCAGTTCCCAGCACTGCCCCCAGCGCAGGTCTATTGTTCCAAGTGATGGCCGTTTCCACCCAGGAGGTGCTGGAAACCGCATAGACTCCCAGAGAAAGGGACGGTCCCGACTTTGCGGCGCTCAGACGCAGGGTCGCGGCTGAGATACTGCCAGCGCCTCCCGCACCGCTGGTATCAAACTTGAGATAGGAATCATAGTTAGGACCCTTCGAGCGAGTGCGCGTATACATGAGATCATGGGCGCCGGAATTGGCATTGGCCCAGGCGCCGTCTCGAACGTAAGCGTCCGCGATGGGCTCCAGTGTAAGGGAGGCCGCAATTGCGTGAGCGGATTGCAGCGCAAGCCAGCAGCACGTGATGAACGCCGGGAACGGTTTGGACACCACGAACAGGCTTTGCATCATGCGGTCGCGGGTGTCGTAGGCAGGATCCGAACGCTTGGTTGCATCTCCCCTCCTGACGCGGTCGGCAGGTCGAACTCAGCGCTGCGTTTCGTACCGGTTCATTGGCGCGCGCGGTCACACAATACCCGACGACAGACAAGGTAACCGCAGCGATCGCTGCCGTAGCATCCTGCGCTACCGCTTGGCCAATCTATCGAGACCGGAGTCCCTTTGAGAACTCGTTCCCCCGGAACGACGCTGCAATTCGTACCCGAGCAGTACACGAAACAACGAATCTGGCGTCTCAGTTGCAGAAATCCGCCAATGCCCACATACCATCGGCATAAGCGTGCGGTTGGAACGTTACCGACCTAGGACAAGGTATGCAGTCGGGTAATGCCGACAAGGGATGTCAGGAAATTCCCGACAGGAACTTATAATTAAGCTAAGTTATCGCGCTAACTGCCTGCGCCGTCTATCGCTTCCTACCGGCGGCCAGCGGCGGGTAGATTCGTGCTCCGGGCTTGACGCGGCGACGAGTTGCATGCTCTCGGCAATGAGACTCCTTCACCGGTGTCCTTCAATGCGTTGCGCTGGTCCGACCCGGATAGGGCGGAACGCGTAATCCTCGCCTGCGTAGAAGCAGGCGCTGCGGTTATTGCCTCGCTGGATGAGGTGCTGCGGGAGGCCGGCTACTCTGAGGCGCGCGCGGCGGGGCATGGGGTAGGCGAACGCACCGCGTTGTCATCGTTGTTTGCGCCTCAACGCGCAACGCGTAGCCACGGTAGGCAAGCTACCCAGAAAACAGTGGTTGTCCTGGTCTATCCCCTGTTTATCGCTGTCATGGTTCTCGCTTTATAAGCCGGCGATGTAAACCGGCAAGACTGGCGGCGAGAAGACCAAAGCTGAGCAAAACGGCAGACGACGGTTCGGCAACAACGACAGTGGCAGCGAAGTCTTCCGCATCCGGAGCGAAATCGGCAATCTGAGCGTTTCCGAATCCCAGCGGTGTGCCATCCGTTCTGATATTAGAGCGCGGCCACAAGTTATACGTCCAATCGGTAACCGGCAACAATGGTCCAATGGCGTTTGCAGGCTGCGGTGGAGGGGCCAGGAACGAGATCGGCAGGACCGCTGTCAGTATGTTGCCGGAAGCGACCACGGATCCTGCGGGCGCTGCGCTCCCTCGATAGGTACCTGTCCCATTCGGATTCAACGTCAGCACTGCATCGAACAGGACGTTTGGGAGTCCAATGTCCGCGAAGTTGCTGCTACCGTATCCGTGATTGATACCCCAGGAAAATGAGCCGAGGTTTGCGCTCGTAATCGGGTCCACCAGGCCGGAGATCGGTCCTGCCATCGTGAAAGTGATTGTGAGCGTTTGCAGATTCAGGTTCAGAATTGCATTCGCCGACAAAACGTCCAGACCGGGGTTTTTCGGCCCTGCGTAAGATGACGGATTGCCGGGATCGAAAACCCGAAAGTCATTCGCCGGATCGGTGATCGGTACCGCTTGAACCGCCGTGATGGCCGGTAGACCGTAGCCGAAGACGACCAGAACAAAATAAGCGACGTTTCGAATCAGAAATTTCGCAAAAGCAGTGCGACGTTTCTTAGACGTCAAAGCCACTCGCGTCAGCAACGAGGTGTTCGCTGAAACCAGCCACGCTCGCGATTCGGCAAACGCGTTGTTCAACATAGTTCCTCCTTTGCGGTAGACAGAACTTTCCGAACACGACTCCTTAATGAAGGTTCCTGGTGGGGGGAAGAGTGTATCAGGCGCCGCTTTCTCGATTGGGAATTTTTTTGTAAATGGAATGGAATAGATAGCATGTCGTAGGTGTGGCGCTGCCAACGGCTACCGCGCGTGAAACGTTACCGGCCTATGACGAAGTGCGCAGTCGGGCAGCGCCGACAAGGGGTGTCAGGTAATTCCCGGCAGGAATTTATAGTACAAAGAATTTATAGATTTATAGTACAAGCTAAGATATCGCTTCAACCGCCGGCGCCGTTCATCGTATTTTGGTCTGCCAAATTGCAGGAGATGCCCCGAAGCCGTACAAACAGTGCGACGCAGCACGTAGCACGGTTTCGAGGGATCGAGGGTCAGAGCTCGCAGTTCACTATTTCAGTGAGCTACCGTGACCGATTGGGATCTTATCGGCGGCCAGCGGCAGGTAGATTCGTGCTTTGCCGGGCTTGACGGTCTTATTGTCTTGTCGAGCCGGGCGGAGCGAGCAGCCGCTGCCCGGCTTCCCTGACGAAATAGTAGACCAGCTTCTCGTCGGAGCGCAGCAGCGCCGTTTCCGGCTCGCGCGCAAGCTCGCCGAAAGCGAGCTTAGCGCCATTCCGCAATTCCACCCGCATCTCTGCGACCGGCTTGCCCTTGGCGTAGGGCTCGACGCGCAGCGCGCTAGCGTGGCGCCATCCGTCGACCCAGCGCTGATAGTCGTCCTGGCTGAGCTCTCCGCCGGGCGGCTTCAGCACCCACTTCCCGCCGTCCTGCGCGACGGTGTAGCCCGTGAATTCGAACCTGACCGGCATCTCCGCAGGGCTCAACGGACGCTTGTCTATCAGGTCCGCGGGACGCGCCGGCAGCGCGGCGCCATACTGCAGCCCGACGGTGTAGACGGCGCCGCCCGTCAGCAGATATTGCTCCCGGGAGAGCGCTGTTACGATTCCGAAGTCGAACTGGCGCCCGTCGATGATGACCCGCGCTGCCGGCCGGTCCAGCTCGAACCGGGCGAGATCGGTGGCTGCGAGGCGGCTCGACGCCTTCGCGCCGGGGATTGCGAGCAGCCGCTGCACGCGCAGCTCATCGGCGCGCGCCGCAAGCGGCGCGGTCATGGCCCAGCCGCCCTCACGTTTCTCCAGCACTATGGGCGCGGCGTCCGGGCGCTCGATGCGTATCGAGCGTGCTTCGCCCGTCGCTGCGGGAGCGACCGCGTATTCCGGCGCCACTCCGGTGCGCGGCTTGAGATAGGCAAATACCGCCAGGGCGGCAACCGCGCAGGCGAGCAGCGCGTTGAGCCATGCGGTCCGGCTCATGATTTGCGCCGGCGCCACCAGATCACCGCCCCCGTGATCGCGAACGCCAGCGGCAGCGCCAGGAGCAGCGTGAAAGCGATGAAATAAAGTACGTAGGGCTGGATCTCGAGATTGCTGTCGGGCGCGGGCCGCGGCTGGATCGTGATCAAGCGATCGTCGCCAGAGAGCCAGTTCACCATGTTCACGCCGAGATCCAGGTTGCCGCCGTTGCCCAGAAAGGTGTTGGAGAGGAAACCTGCGTTGCCCACCACCACGACGCGCTGCTGGCGGTCGCGGATCGTGCGCTCGAACGCGGTGGCGATATTTACGGGACCCGGGAAATCGCGATTCTTGTCGTAGGCTACGGCGCCCTCGAGCTTGCCGACCTCGACCCAGCCGCGCGGCGCTACCTGGATGAGCGGCGTCACGCGCCACTCCTCGCTTTCCGTGGTACCGATCTGGCGCGCGAGCGGAAACAGCGTGTTGAGGTTGAGGGTAGCGGTAACGGGATGGCGGCCGTACCCGGAAGCCGTGCCCAACGCGTATACCGGTGGGCCGCTGCGCGGAGTAAGCGCCGGATCGATAACGGTTCCCGGCGTCAGCACCAGGCCGAGCGCTTCGGCGATCGGTTGGAGGCCGCGCAACGGCTCCGGATCGATCAGCCACAGCAGGCTGCCGCCGCCTTCCAGGTAGCTCCGGATCTTCTGGACTTCCGCAGGGAGCAGATCCGTCTGCGGACTCGCGATCAGCAGGAGGGCGGCATTGGCGGGCACTTCCTGCGCCAGCGCCACGTTGACGCTGCCCACGCGAAAACCCTTCTGCTGGAGTTGCCGGCCGAACTCCCCGAGATCGTGATTGGCGGCGCCGTTGAGCTTGCGCTCGCCGTGGCCTTCCAGCCAGAGCACCAGCCGCTCGGCGCCGCGGGCGAGCCGCATGAGCGCATTGGCGAAAGCCTGCTCGTTGAACTCCGTCAGATGCTCGGTGCGGCGCCGGTACTCGATCACGAACTCCACCGGCGCGCGCACGCCCGCGGCCGCGGCGGCTTTGGGCTGCTCGCGAGGATCGATCAGAGTGAGCGCGATGTCCGGCTTTGCACGCTGATACGGGCGCAGATACTGCTGGATCTGGCGGTGCAGGTTTTCGCCGCGTGCGTCGCTCGCCATGGCATAGGCGGTCACCGTGACCGGACCGTCCAGTTGCTTCAATACCTCCAGGGTCGCAGCGGATACGGTGTTACGCTGAGTGCGCGTGAGGTCGTGCTCGATGCGATATTCGCCGGCAAAATATGCGAGGAGTGCGGCGAGCCCGATCAGGAGCACCACGAACAGTCCATGGTGCGCGGCAAGCTGCCAGCGCCGTTTCAGGGAGGTCTTCAAGAGGCTACCCCCCGGCGCTCGTTGTATTTTGCCTACAACGCATCACGGGACGGCCTACGGTTCTAGCCACGCAGCCTGCGGGCGTCGAGCTGGCGGACCGCAAGCGCGAGGAATACGGTTGCGAGCAACAACGAGCATGCGACGGCATACGTGTCGAACATGCCACGGCCGAATGGCTCGAAATTCTTGATCGGCGAGAGCACCTGAGCGAGGCTCGCGGCGACGCCCCATCCTCGCGCCTTCAAGCCCTCTCCAGCTGCATCGCCGACCATCACCATGGCGAGCAGCGCGGCAAATGCGCCAAGTGCCGCCACGATAGGGTGATCCGTAAGGGTGGAAACGAACAAGCTCACCGCCGCGAAACCGGCAGCGAGCAGCGCAAGCCCGGCGATGAAGCCTGCCAGCAGCCCGTAGTCGAGCCGCGTGCCGAAGGCGAGCGAGAGCGGCATCAGCGCTACCAGCGCGACAACGACGAGCAGAAACGCGAGCAGCCCCAGGAATTTGCCGAGCACGATCTCGGTCATCGAGACGGGAGCGGACACGAGCAGCACCATCGTCTGGTTGCGGCGCTCCTCGGCGATCAGCCGCATTGCCAGCACTGGTACGGCGAACAGCAGCGTTGCCGCGGCGGTGGCGAACGCAGGCGCGGCCACCAGTTCGGTTGCGCCGGGCGGGCTCGCCATCTGGATAAATTGCGGCTGCAGCTGCAGGAATTCGTCGAGCCGGCGCAGGAACGCAAAAGCGATGATCAGCTGCAGCCCGGTGAGCACCACCCACGCGAGCGGCGAGGCGAACAGCGCTTTCAACTCCTTGCCGGCGATGATGAAGATCATGCTGAAATGTTGAGTGTTGAATGTTGAGTGCTGACGCGCACGGCCGTGGAGGATCCCAGGAACTTAACACTCATCACTAAAATCTCAACAGTTATTGAGAATCTTCACGGCGGGTGAGGTTCACGAAGACGTCTTCCAGGCTCGTCTGCGCCGGCTGCAGGCGATACAGTCCCCAGTTCGCGTCCGCCGCCCGCCGCACCAGCGCGTCGCAGGCGTCGGCGTCGCCGGAAAACTGCACGCGAAACAAGGTCGGCTCGACGCTCTCCGCCGAGGCGACGCCCGGCGCCGCCGCGAGCTCGGCGAGCGGCGGCGCCCGCCGCAGCCCGACCAGCACGGTGCTGCCGCTATGCATTTGCTTCAGCGCCGCGATCGTATCGCCGTAGACGAGGTTCCCGTGGTGCAGGATCTGCACCCGATCGCACACTGCTTCGACCTCAGGCAGGATGTGCGTTGACAGAATCACGCTGTGTGATCCGCCGAGCTCCCGGATCAGCGCCCTGATCTCCCGGATCTGATTGGGATCGAGGCCGATGGTGGGTTCGTCGAGGATGATCACATCGGGCTGGTGCACGATCGCCTGCGCGATGCCGACGCGCTGCTGATAGCCCTTCGAAAGCGTCCCGATCAGCTTGCGGCCGGTGTCCGCAAGGCCGCACCGCTGCTTGGCCGTCGTGACATCGGCGATGCGGCGCGCGCGCGGCATGCGATGCAACTTCGCGGCGAGGGTGAGGTATTCATCGACCGTGAGCTCGCGATAAAGCGGGGGCACCTCGGGCAGATATCCGATGTGCGTCTTGGCGGCGACCGGTTGATCGAGGAGATCGATGCCGCAGATGCTGATCGAGCCGCTGGACGGAGCGAGGTTGCCGGTCAGCATTTGCATGGTGGTGGTCTTGCCGGCGCCGTTCGGTCCGAGCAAGCCGAGCACTTCCCCGCGCTTTAATTCAAGTGTGATGTCGTTCACCGCCAGATGGTTGCCGAATCTGCGGCTCAAGCCGGCGGCGGATATCGTCGAAGCGCGTTGCGGATCCGGCATTTCAGGTGGTTGTGGTTAACAATCTGTAACTTGTAGACCCGCCGAAATATACCTTAATATGTCACGTTTTATGAAGCAGTTCGCTTTCACGGCAACTGCATTGGCCGCCTCTGCGCGGCGCCTTGCGCCCCACGCCATGACACGGTTCCGCTTTCTGGCTCTGACGGCTTTTTGCACGCTCGCCGCCTGCGCGCAGCCGCCGCACGCGCAGTCGGCCGACCAGCCGCCCAAACCCGATGTGAAGCCCGCGCCGCGCGTCGTGGTGGCCAAGCCCGCGCCGCGCCAGGCGCCGCTGCCGCAGGTGGAGCTCACCGAGCAGATCCTGTTCAAGATGATGCTGGCGGAAGTCGCGGTGCAGCGCGGTCAGCCACAGGTGGCGGTGCCTGCCTACCTCGAGCTTGCGCGCGAGACGCGCGATCCCCGCATCGCGCAGCGCGCCACGGAGATCGCATGGAACGCGCGCTTCGTGTCGGCGGCACTGGAGGCGGCGGGCATCTGGCTGCAGGTCGACCCCGAATCCACCCAGGCGCGGCAAATCGTCGCGACGCTGCTGATCAGCCAGTCACAGCTCGCCGATGCGCTGCCGCATCTGGAAAAATGGCTGGCTGCCGACAAAGACAACGTGGGCCAGAGTTTTCTGCAGTTGAACACGCTCCTCGCACGCCACCAGGACAAGCAAGCCGTGCTCAAGGTATTGCAGGCTCTGGCGCAATCGTATCCCGCCGTTCCGGAGGCGCGGCTCACCGTGGCGCAGGCTGCCTGGAACGCCGGCGAGAGCGAGCTTTCGCTCGCCGAAGCCCGGGCCGCGCTGAAGCTTCGTCCCGACTGGGAACTTGCCGCCCTGTTCGTGGCGCAGGTGCTGCAGCGGCGATCGAACGAAGAAGCGACGCGCTATCTCGGCGAGTACTTGGAGCGGTATCCCAAGTCGCGCGACGTCCGCCTGAACTATGCGCGGCTGCTGGTCAACGATCGCAAGTACGCAGAAGCGCGCAAGCAGTTCGAAACGCTGACCGGCGAGTACCCGCAGAATGCCGACGTAAGCATGGCGGTAGCCCTGCTCGCGATACAAGCCAACGACCTCGATGCCGCCGACGCACAGCTCAAGCGAGTGCTCGAGCTCAACTATAAGGATCCCGACTCCGCGCGCTTCTATCTCGGCCAGGTGAACGAGGAGCGCAAGCATTACGACGAGGCGCTCAAGTGGTACTCGACCGTGGAGCCCGGAGAGCAGTACATCAGCGCCCAGGCGCGCTACGCGGGAATACTCGCCAAGCAGGGTAAGCTCCCGGAAGCCCGCAAGCACCTGCAGCAGACGAGCGCGGAGAACAACCAGCAGCGTGTCCAGCTCACTCAGGCCGAGGCGCAGCTGCTGCGCGATGCAAACGAGTATCAGGCCGCGTTCGAGCTGCTCGGCCAGGCGCTGGAAAAGCTCCCGAACTATCCGGACCTGCTCTACGACCACGCGATGGCGGCCGAGAAGGTCAACCGCATCGATATTCTCGAGGGCAATCTGAAGAAGCTGATCCAGATTCGTCCTGATCATGCGCATGCCTACAATGCGCTCGGCTACACGCTGGCCGACCGCAACCAAAGAGTGGACGAGGCGTACGGCTTCATCGAGACCGCGCTCAAGCTTGCGCCCGACGACCCTTTCATTCTCGACAGCATGGGCTGGGTTCTCTATCGCATGGGCCGTAACAAGGAAGCGCTCGATTATCTGCAGCGCGCGTTCGCGATGCGGCCGGACCCGGAGATCGCGGCGCACCTGGGCGAGCTCCTGTGGGCTGGCGGCCAGCAGAGTCAGGCGCGCAAGGTGTGGAGCGAAGCCCTGAAAGAGCACCCCACCAACGAATCGTTGCTGGCCACCGTCAAGCGATTCATGCCGTAGAGCCTGCCCACCGGCTCCCGGCGCGCGCGTCTTCCTCGTCACCGCAATGCGCGCAGCAACCATCCTCGTGCTGGCGGCTGCAATCGGTCTTGCCGGCTGCGCGGCAATGGCGCCACCACCGGCGGCGTCCAACACGCCGTTCGATATCCTCGGTCGGGTTGCCGTGAACTTCGACGGGCGCGCCTTTTCCTCGAATGTCCGCTGGCAGCACGACGCGGCGCGCGAAGAGGTGTGGCTGCTCACACCGCTCGGACAGACGATCGCTCATATCGTGAGCGATTCCACCGGCGCAACGCTCACGGGGGCAGACCAGCAGCAATACCGTGCGGCCAACGTCGAGTCCCTGACGCGCCAAGCCCTGGGCTGGGAGCTTCCCCTGTCGCGTCTTACATGGTGGGTGCGCGGCGAAGCCGTTCCCGCCAGTCCTCCCGCGAGTGCGGAGCGCGATGACCGGTCGCGCCTCACGCTGCTCGATCAGGACGGCTGGCGCATCGCCTTCGTGAACTATCCGCCCGGCGAGCACGGTGGATTGCCGCGCCGGCTCGACCTGAAAAGCGGCAGCCAGGAGATCCGCTTCCTGATCGACGGCTGGCGCGAGGTAGACGCCGCTCGATGAGCGTAAGAGGTTCCAGCTTTCCGGCGCCCGGCAAGCTCAACCTGATGTTGCGTGTCCTGGGCCGTCGCGCGGACGGTTACCACCTGCTGCAAACGCTCATTCGATTCATCGATTTCGGCGACACCGTCACGTTACGCGTGCGCGAGGACGGCGTGATCGTGCGCGCCAATGAAGTGTCGGGCATCCCGCACGACGATGACCTTACAGTGCGTGCCGCGCGGCTGCTCAAGCAAGCTACGGGCAGCCCGCTCGGCGTCGAAATCCTGCTCGAGAAACGGCTGCCGCTCGGCGGTGGCCTTGGCGGCGGCAGTTCCGATGCCGCAACCGTGCTGCTTGCGCTCAACCATCTGTGGGGCACCAGACTCACGCGCGAGCGGTTGCTTGCGCTGGCGCTCGAAATCGGCGCGGACGTGCCGGTGTTCGTGCTCGGCGAGAACGCGCTGGCCGAAGGCATCGGCGAGCGACTCACGCCGCTCGTGTTGCCGGCATCGTGGTATCTCGTGCTGACGCCACCGGTGGTCGTTCCGACGGCCCGCATTTTTGCCGATCCTGAATTGAAACGAGACTCAAAACCTATTACAATACAAGGCTTTTCAGCTGAGCTGGCCGGCAACGATCTGGAAGCCGTTGTATGCCGCGCGTATCCGCAAGTCGCGCAGTATCTCGAGTGGCTGCGCCGCGCGGGACCGGCCTGGGTAACGGGCTCGGGCGCAGGGATGTTTGCAGCATTTCCGGACGAGCACGCGGCGCGCCAGGTCTGGGGGAGCGCGCCGGCAGGCATGCGGGGTTTTATCGCGCGCGGATTGCCGCGGCACCCGCTGCATCATTTGGCACTATGATGGGGCACGGAGTTTTTTTCGGACGAATGGTTCCGTGAACCGACACTATTGGGGAGTCGCCAAGTTGGTTAAGGCACCGGATTTTGATTCCGGCATTCGTGGGTTCGAATCCTACCTCCCCAGCCCATTCATGCATGGCGGCGGGGCGGCGTCACGAGGGATGATACATTGGGAGTGACTATGCGACCCGAGAAGCTGCAAACGCGCATCGGTGAGAGCGTGGCGTTCGATCGCCTGAGCGTTTTTGCCGGCAATGCGAATCCCCAGCTTGCCGAAGACGTGGTCCGCCATCTCAACCTCCGCCTGGGTCGCGCGAACGTAGGCCGTTTCAGCGACGGCGAGGTGATGGTGGAGATACTCGAGAACGTCCGCGGACGCGACGTGTTCGTGCTGCAGTCGATTTGCTCGCCGACCAACGACAATCTGATGGAGCTGCTGGTGATCGTCGACGCGCTGAAGCGCGCCTCGGCCGGGAGGGTGACCGCCGCCATTCCCTACATGGGGTATGCGCGCCAGGACCGGCGCCCCAGCTCGCTGCGCGTGCCGATCAGCGCCAAGGTGGTGGCGAACATGATGAGCAGCGTCGGCGTCGACCGCGTGCTGACCATGGACCTGCATTCGGAGCAGATCCAGGGATTCTTCGACATTCCCGTGGACAACATCTATTCGAGCCCGATCATGCTGGGAGACGTGTGGAAGCACGGCTTCCAGGAGCTGGTGGTCGTGTCGCCGGACGTGGGCGGCGTGCTCAGGGCGCGCGCGCTCGCGAAGCGGCTGGAAGCGGATCTCGCCATCATCGACAAACGGCGGCCACGGCCTAACGTGGCGACAGTGATGAATATCATCGGCGAGGTCGAGAACCGCCCCTGCGTCATCGTGGACGATCTGGTGGACACGGCAAACACGCTGTGCGAAGCCGCTGCGGCGCTGAAGGAACGCGGCGCAGAGCGGGTTCTCGCGTACTGCACGCACGCCGTTCTCTCGGGCAGGGCGGTGGAGCGGATTGCCGCTTCCGCGCTCGACGAAGTCGTAGTGACCGATACCATCCCGCCTTCCGATGCGGCAAAGGCCTGCAGCAAGATTCGCGTGCTGACCGTGGCGGGCCTGCTCGCGGAGACGATGCGCCGCATCAGCAACGAGGACTCGGTGAGCTCGCTGTTCGTCGAATAGCGATTCAACACTCAACACTGCTTTCCTGGAGACTGCAATGAAGATCGAAGTGACTGCATTCCCGCGCGCGCATCAGGGATCGGGCGCGAGCCGCCGCCTGCGCGTTGCCGGAAAGGTGCCGGGCATCATCTACGGAGTGGGCAAGGCGGCGCAGAACGTCGAGGTCGAACATCACACGCTGCTGCGGCAGCTGAAGCTCGAGGCATTCCATGCCTCGATACTCGACTTGACGCTCGACGGGGAGAAGATGCAGGTGCTGTTGCGCGACTACCAGATGCATCCCTGGAGGCAGCAGGTGCTGCATGTGGATTTCCAGCGCGTGGAGAAGAACCGCAAGATCCGCATGGAAGTGCCGCTCCATTTCACGAACGCCGAGGTCGCCCCGGGCGTCAAGACCGGCGGTGGGGTGGTGCAGCACATCATGAACGAGCTCGACATACAGTGCCTGCCGGACGATCTTCCCCAGTTCATCGAGGTCGATCTCGCGAACATGGAGCTCAACCAGACGCTCCACGTGAACGAGCTCGCTTTACCCAAGGGCGTAGAGCCCGTGTCCAAGCTCAAGCACGAGAACCCTGCGGTCGTGTCGGTGCACGTGCCGAAGGAGATCGTGATCGAGGAAGAGGCAGCCGCTCCGGTCACCGAGATCATCGGCGAAGTGCCTGCCGAGGGTGCGGAAGCCGCCGAGCCCGGTGCCGAAGGCGAGAAGAAGGAGGTCGCCGCCGAGAAGAAGGAAGCGGCGGCCCCCGAGAAGAAGGAGCCCGCCAAGAAGTAGTACGGTCGACTTTTACATGTGGCCGGGCCTGCCATGTTCGCGGAACCTGGCGGGCCTTTTTTCTTGCATGAAGGGCAAATTGGTGAACGGCAACATCGTGAGAACCGCTGTTCCGTGATCCATACAAGGCTCATTATTCACCGTTCGCCGTTCACGGATTCAGAATGAAGCTGATAGTCGGCCTCGGCAATCCAGGGGACAAGTACAAGGCCACGCGCCACAACGCAGGCTTCTGGCTCGTCGAACGCCTGGCCGCGCAGAGCGGCACGGTGCTGCGCAAGGACGGCAAATTCCAGGCGCTGGTCGGGCGGCATGAGGCCAGTGGCGCCTGGCTTCTGTTGCCGCAGAGCTACATGAATTCGAGCGGCAGGCCGGTGCAGATGATGGCAAGTTTCTTCAAGATACAGCCCGCCGATATCCTGGTCGTTCACGACGAGCTGGATCTTCCGCCGGGCACAGCCAGGTTGAAGCAGGGCGGCGGGGTCGCGGGCCATAACGGACTGAAGGACATCTCGGCCCGGCTCGCGTCGCACGATTACTGGCGGCTGCGCCTGGGAATCGGGCGGCCTCCCGAGAAGGGAGCCGCCGTCGAATTCGTGCTGCACAAGCCGGGCCAGGAAGAACGGGCCGCGCTGGACGAGGCCATCGGGCGCGCGCTCGAAGTGCTTCCGCTGGTGCTTGGCGGCGATCTCCAGGGCGCGATGCTAAAGCTGCACACGCAGGAGCATGAGGAGAAAGACGAGCGGGCCGCGAAAGCGGCTCCGGCCTCTACGTCGGTGCCGCCGGAGAGGGCAGAAGCGCCGAAAAAGCCGGAGAAAGTCGAAAAGGCGGAGAGGTCGGACGCTGCGGTAAGCAGCGCAGACCCGGTCGAGGAGGTCGAGAAAGCGAGCAGCGTCGAGAGATACGCCCGGAGCGCCCAGCCGGACAATATCGGGGCGGCCGCGAAATCCCGGGCGATCGACGAGCCCGGGCAGGCCGACCAAACCGCCAGGCTCGAAAAAATAGAAAAGCTGCAACGAGTCCCCAAGGTCCGTGACGCCGAGAACGACGACAAGAAGCAGCGCGCTCTCACTTCCTTGTTGAAGAAATTCCTGCCGGGGACCGACCCCTCGCGCAAGAAATGAGCTTGCGCTGCTGCATCGTCGGGCCGCCCCAACGTCGGCGAGTCCAGGGACTATCTCGTGCGCGACGGAGATGTGATTTATTTCCGCTTTGCCGTATAAACGGGCACTTGCCTCGAGCCCGCGATGCCGGTTTGGAATTCCGCGTGCCGCGGACTCTCCAAAGCGGCCAACTCGGGCTATACTCTTGCGCAATCAAAAAAGGGAGGGCTGCGACATGGGGGGAATTCTCGCCGCCGCGATTACGCGCGCGGCACGCATACTGCTGGTATCGATGTCCCTCCTGGCGGGCTGTGCCATGCTGCCCGATACGCAATCCGTGTCCGGGCCGCGTGCGTTCGACCCGGTGCGGCTCCTGAACGCCATAGTCGCGGACGATGCCGGCTATGTGCGCGGAGTCGTGAGCTCGGGAGCCGCAAGCGTCAATCAGCACATCCCGGCGCCGGTATACATGGAGGGAACGCCATTGATCACCATTGCCGCCCGGTCGGCTTCGTTGAATGTGCTGCGGTACCTGATCTCGGCTGGCGCCGACGTCAACGCGCGCACTCCTGCCGGCGAGACCCCGCTCATGCTCGCCGCGTACTTCAAGGATCAGGATGCTCAGGACGGCTCGTCATACGAGCGCCACGAATCGGCGGTCCGGTTGCTCGTGACGTCGGGATCAGGCCTGGAAAACGAGGCGCACAATTACACGCCTCTCGCGTACGCCGCCTATCAGGGACGCGAGCGCACCGTGCGCTACCTGCTCGAGCGCGGCGCGAGCGTGGACGCAGACGCCAGCAACGGTACGATCTACGTCAACACTCCGCTCATGATGGCTTGCATCATGGGGCACATGGATACGGCTCTCATATTGCTGAAGGCCGGCGCGAACCCGCGGGTGCGGGTCAAGGAAGGGATGACGGCAAGGGAATTCGCGATCAAATACCGGCACAGCGGCCTGGCCCGAACGCTCGCGTGCGCGGAGGGCACGGCGCCGGGGGAGGCTTTTAGCGGCAAATGTCTGTGAAGCGGCCGGGCGCGGCTCGCTTCATCTCGACGCCTTCCGCCCGAACAACGGGCTGTCTTCCTCCCAGATCACGTCGCATTTTTTCTGGGCGCAGCGGGCGAGAAGCTCGACCAGGGGAAACGCACGGTTCTTGAGCGAGACCGGTGGCTCTTTCTCGCCGCCCGGTTCCTTGCCGGTCGCGACCGGCTCCGGTGCGACTGCGGCAGCGCGTTTCAAGCGCTCCAGCGCCGCCGGCACGTCTTTCGCGACGATCGCACCGGGCAGCACCCCGCTCTGCCCCATCATCTTGAGCAAAGTCACGGCGACGTCACCGAACATGGTGATGTCTCCGGCATCGCTCCGAAATTTCACGAGCATGGCTGTCGTCCTTTCCAAAGCTGCCGCCTGACTGCATCATCGCACGGCGTCATGATTCTGGGACAGCGTCGCATGAGATAAGATTCCAGCCTTCTGCTACAGGGGCACCCGATGGCAATCAGGCCTATCCTTCCCGCTCTCGATCCGGCCGGCGTTTCCGCCGCCATCGGGTCGGGCTATCCGGAGCCGTTCAGATCCCGCGTTGCCGCACGCCGCAAGCAGCGACTGGGCGATGCGCTGGGGCTCAAGAACTTCGGCGTCAACCTCACTACGATCCCGGCAGGGTCGGTCTCGGCGTTGCGCCACTGGCACACTCACGAGGACGAATTCGTATTCGTGCTGAGCGGAGAGCTCGTACTGGTGACCGGGAGCGGCGAGCAGGTGCTGACGGCGGGCATGTGCGCGGGATTTCCAGCCGGCAAGGCGGATGGACATCAACTGGTCAATCGCAGCGGGCGCGATGCCGTCTACCTGGAAGTCGGCGACCGCGATCCGGCGGACGTCGTGACCTATCCCGACGACGACCTCGCCGCGATACCTTCGCCGCAGGGACGGCGCTTCACGCACAAGGGCGGAACGCCTTATTAGTGCAAGGAGGAAGGAGCGGAGCCTGATTCCGATTACTCCTCATTCTTGGCCTCGGCAGCGCCGGCCGTGAGCACGCCCTCACGCTCGATGAAGGCGACCACGGCGTCCAGTCCGTGCCCCGTCTTGAGATTCGTGAACACAAAAGGGCGCTCGCTACGCATTTTCCGCGCATCGCGATCCATGACCTCCAGCGACGCTCCCACGAGCGGCGCGAGATCGATCTTGTTGATGACGAGGAGGTCGGATCTGGTGATGCCCGGCCCGCCCTTGCGCGGGATCTTGTCGCCCGCCGCAACGTCGATCACGTATAGAGTGAGGTCGGAGAGTTCCGGGCTGAAGGTGGCGGCGAGGTTATCGCCGCCCGACTCGATGAACACGAGATCCAGCGCCGGAAAGCGGCGGGAAAGCCGCGCGACCGCCTCCAGATTGATCGAGGCATCTTCGCGAATCGCCGTGTGCGGACAGCCGCCGGTCTCCACGCCGATAATACGCTCGGGCGCGAGGGCGCCGTTGCTCACGAGGAATTGCGCGTCCTCCTCGGTGTAGATGTCGTTCGTGACGACGGCCACATCGTAACGGTCACGAAACGCGCGGCACAGCGCGAGCGTCAACGCGGTCTTGCCCGAGCCAACGGGGCCGCCGATACCGACACGCAGCGGGGCTCCCTCGTTCTTTTCGCGGCCAACCCTCATGATCTGAAGAGGCGGCTGTACTGCGTTTCATGGCGCGCCGAAAGCAATGCCAGCCCTGGCGCGTAATTGCCGAGACCCTCGTCATCGAGCGACCGGGCACGCACAGCCGCCGCGGTGATAGCTTCGCCCAGGGCGAGCAGCATCTTCTGAGCGGCACTCTGGCCGAGCGGAACGGCTTTTACCGCCGCCATCACCTGATTTTCGGCCCAGGTCCAGAGATAGGCGACGAGTGCGTCGTCCGCCCCGACACCCCAGCTCGACGCCGCATACGCGTACGCGGCCGTAAATGACACTTCCTCCCATCCGGCGAGGCCGCCGCCTTCGCCCAACTCGGCGAGCAGCCGGGAGAGCGAATATCCCATTTGTACGCTCTCGGCGCGCAGCTCGGCGCTTTCGCGGCTCGCCAAGATGAGTCTGTTCCACCGCGCGGCATCGGCCTCGGAGCCCGTGCTCCACGCGGCGTGGAGTCGCAGCAGCACCGGTCCTTCCATGCGCGCCACCGAAAAATCGAGAAGCTCCGCTATCCAGCGCTCCGCGCTCGCCGCATCGTGCACGATGCCGGAATCGACGGCTGACTCCAATCCCTGCGAATAGCTGTACGCCCCCACGGGCAACGCGGGGCTCGCCAGCTGCAGCAGGCGAGCGAGTGTCAGGTCGCGATCACTCTTCATTCTTCGTCGTGCTGACGTGTTTGCCCACCGTATTCGTGGATACGGGCGCGCCCGGTTCCTTCTCCGTCATGATGGTGATGGGCGCCGGCAGCGTGAGGATGGCCGGCGTAGGCGCCGGCTTCGGGCTCGAACGGCGCCTCGACCGCGGTCACGCGAGCGCCCAGCCCTTTTAACATCCGCTCGAGCACGTGGTCGGCCACCAGCCGCAGACAGGCCGCCCCGATCTGAACCGGGACGTGGCGGTTGCCGAGATGATAGGCAGCAGCCGCGAGCTCATGCGGCGAGTCGCATTCGACGTGCAGCAGTCTCTCTGGCCGGGCGCGCACTTCGATCACGCGCCCGTCGGAGGCGAGCAGGAGATCACCGCCGCGCAGCACTCCGCCGCGCGGCAGCGCAAGAGCCACCTCTTCGCCCGAGGCAAGCCGCGCACGCAGCCGGCTCTTTTGCCGCTGCTCGAACGGAAGCTCGAGCAGCCCCCTCGCCTCGCTGTGAGGCGAAGGAGAACGGAGCCGGCTCTTGATCTCGATCATTAGCCTGTCGCTCGTGCAGACACAGACGATGACGAGGATTTGGCGCGATCGCTGTTTATGGGCAACAGTGATGCGACAGGCTTATCCAAGCAGCTATCGGTCCGTGAATCCGGTGATGTTTCCATAAGGGCGAATTGCTCATGGTCTGCATGCATTGAATATTGCTGCTCTCAATCGAATTTTCTCTTTGAGCGGCGGCGAGAGCCCGCTAAAAGAGAAAATAGCGTTGCGCCATCGGCAGTACCGTCGCCGGTTCGCACGTGAGCAGTTCTCCGTCAGCGCGCACCTCGTAGGTCTCGGGGTCGACTTCGATCCGCGGTTGCCAGTCGTTGTGGATCATGTCCTTCTTGCCGATCGTCCGGGTGTCCTTGACCGCAACCAGCGGCCGTGAAAGCAACAGCGCGGCGAGTTCCGGGGCGTCCACCGCACCCTGCGAAACGAAGGTGATGGAAGTACGCAGTGCGCGCCCGTAGGCGCCGAACATCGGGCGATAGTGGACCGGCTGCGGCGTCGGGATCGAGGCGTTGGGATCGCCCATTGCCGCCGCGGCGATCATTCCGCTCTTCAGCACCAACGCGGGCTTTACGCCGAAGAACGCAGGCTTCCACAACACGAGGTCGCCGAGCTTGCCTTCCTCGACGGAGCCAACGGCGTGGGCGATGCCGTGCGTGATCGCCGGATTGATCGTGTATTTGGCGACATAGCGCTTGACCCGCGCGTTGTCGTGCCCGCGGGCGGCCGAAGAGGGGTCACCTTTCAGCGACCCCCGCTGCACCTTCATCTTGTGCGCGGTCTGCCACGTGCGGATGATCACCTCACCGACGCGCCCCATCGCCTGCGAGTCGGAAGACATCATGCTGAACGCGCCGAGGTCGTGCAGGATGTCCTCGGCGGCGATTGTCTCCTTGCGGATGCGCGATTCCGCGAACGCCACATCTTCAGCGATGCCCGAATCGAGGTGGTGACAAACCATGAGCATGTCGAGGTGCTCGGCGATGGTGTTGTGAGTGTAGGGGCGCGTCGGATTGGTGGAGGAAGGGAGCACGTTGGGCTCGCCGCAGACGCGAATGATGTCGGGCGCGTGTCCGCCGCCGGCGCCTTCGGTGTGGAAGGTGTGGATGGCGCGGCCTTTGAACGCCTTGATCGAGGCCTCGACAAAACCGGATTCGTTCAGCGTGTCGGTATGGATCGCCACCTGCACGTCCATCTCGTCCGCGACGGCGAGGCAATTGTCGATCGCCGCGGGCGTGGTGCCCCAGTCCTCGTGGAGCTTCAACCCGATCGCTCCGGCGCGTATCTGCTCGCGCAGGGGGGCGGGGAGGCTCGCGTTGCCCTTGCCGAGAAAGCCGAGGTTCATCGGGAACGCTTCAGCGGCCGCGAGCATGGATCGGATGTGCCAGGGGCCCGGCGTGCACGTGGTGGCATAGGTCCCGGTCGCTGGCCCGGTGCCGCCTCCGATCATGGTGGTGACGCCCGACATCAGCGCCTCTTCGATCTGCTGCGGGCAGATGAAATGTATGTGCGAATCGACGCCGCCGGCGGTCACGATCAACCCCTCGCCGGCGATCACCTCCGTGGCGGCACCGATCGGTATCGTCACCGCGGGCTGGATGTCGGGATTGCCGGCCTTGCCGATTTTCCAGATGTGTCCGTCCTTGATGCCGATATCGGCCTTGACGATGCCCCAGTGGTCCACGATCAGGGCGTTGGTAATGACGGTATCCGCGACGCGGGCGGAGACACGCTGGCTCTGCCCCATGCCATCGCGTATCACCTTGCCGCCGCCGAATTTCACCTCTTCGCCGTAGGTGGTGTAGTCCTTCTCGACCTCGATCCAGAGGTCGGTATCCGCGAGCCGCACCCGGTCGCCCGTCGTCGGGCCGAACATTTCCGCATATGCCGCGCGCGTGATCTTCATACGGTCACTTGAGTTTTCCCATTACCCTGCCCAGGAAGCCGTAAACCTTCCGGTCACCTGCCAGCGCGACCAGCTCCACGATGCGGGTCTGGCCCGGCTCGAAGCGCACTGCGGTGCCCGCGGCGATGTTGAGGCGGCAGCCGTACGCTTTCTCGCGGTCGAATCGGAGCGCGTCGTTCGCCTCGTGGAAATGGTAGTGCGAACCGACCTGTATCGGCCGATCGCCCGTGTTCGTTACTTCAACGGCAACTAGCTTGCGGCCCCGATTGAGCTCGATCTCACCGGGCGCGACCTTCGTTTCACCTGGAATCATATGAGATCGAACTCATCAGTGGACGATCTTCAAGCTTCCGCCGCTCCGCGGCTCAAACAATCGGTTGATGCACCGTGACGAGTTTCGTGCCGTCGGGAAACGTCGCCTCGACCTGGATCTCGGGAATCATTTCCGGCACGCCCTCCATTACGTCGTCCCGTTTCAGCAACGTCGCGCCCCAACCCATCAATTCGGACACGCTCCGGCCCTCGCGTGCGCCTTCCATGATAGCCGCGGTGATGAACGCCACGGTCTCGGGATAATTGAGCTTCAGGCCCCGCGCTTTCCTGCGCTCGGCAAGCAGTGCCGCAGTGAAGACGAGCAGCTTGTCCTTTTCCCTCGGCGAGAGCTCCATGTCGATCCTTCCGTCTATGTGCGCCAGATGCGCGGTTCCCGCCCTTCGCGTCCGGCGAGCGCGGGGCGCAGCCGCCGCCAAAGCTCGACGAAATGCCGCTTCGCCGCTTCGCTCGAGTCGCCCAGGTAGCGGGCGAGCAGCAGTCCGGGCAGTAGCGTCACCGCCGCCTCCCCGGCAGCCGGCGCTACCGCGCGGCATGCCGCGACCTGCTCGGGTCCGATGTCGGCAGCCGCGGCATAGAGCGTGCCGCAGACAGTTCTGCCACTGAGTCCCGCCGGCGCGTTCATCAACCGGCCACCCGCTTCGATGCGCCCGCGCTCGCGCCACAGCAACCGACCTTCTCTAGACACCGAGATGTGCACGCGGCACTCGCCTCTCGTAAAGCGTTCACCCGAGCCGGTGCGGCCGAGGCACAGCAGCTCCCACCCGACGAAGCGCGCACCGGCGGCGAGGCGCACTTCCGTGCTCAGATCGGCCAGGGCGCCGTCGTATACGATCGTCTCCTGCGGTAACCATTCTAGGCACGCGCTCGAGGCGGCCTCGAATGCCAGCGACTGCCGCGCCCACGCTCCGGCGGTTCGATACCACCTGCTCGCTCCCGGCGTGGTTAGCAGCGCATGCGCACTCGCACCGGCGCGCGCCTCGATCTCCAGCTCGTCGCCGCCCGCAATGCCCGCAGGCGGATGCACGATGATCGCGTGACACACCCCATCCCCTTCGGGATAGAGAGCCTTCTGCACTGTGAGGGGGCCTTCATGACGGCGCGAGGCAAGGACGGTTTTCCCGCCTTGGCGCTCGAAGCCGAGTGCGAGCCCGGCCCGCCAGCCGCTAAGGTGTACCTGTTCCGCGAGACGCATTAGAACCTGTCTCAGATAGGTTCCAATCATACCGCCAGCAGGCGCCTGACGCCTTCGGCGTCCATGTCGGCGCCGCGCCCTCGCGCGATGAATTCGCCGCGCTCCATGACGAGATACTGGTCGGCGAGCGAACGCGCGAAGTCGTAGTACTGCTCGACCAACAGAATCGCCATCACGCCGCGCGCCGCGAGCGCGCGGATGACGCGCTCGATGTCCTTGATGATCGAGGGCTGGATGCCCTCCGTGGGTTCGTCCAGTATTAGGAGCCTGGGCTCCATCGCCAGTGCCCGGCCGATCGCGAGCTGCTGCTGCTGGCCGCCGGACAGATCGCCGCCGCGCCGGTTGAGCGCCTGTTTCAGCGCGGGGAACATCTCGTAAATGTGGTCCGGTATCCGTGTCCCGGCGCGTCGCGTCGCGAGCCCCATCTCCAGATTTTCCGCGACCGTGAGCCGGGGAAATATCTCGCGGCCCTGGGGCACGTAGCCGATTCCCGCGCGCGCCCGCGCGTAGGGCGGCGCGGCGGTGAGCTCTACCTCCCCGAAACGTATGCTCCCTGTCGCTGTCGGCACCAGCCCCATTAACGTGCGCAACAACGTGGTCTTGCCGACGCCGTTGCGGCCGAGGAGGGCCGTCACCTTGCCCGGCGGCACCTCGAACGAGAGGTCGCGCAGAATGTGGCTGCCCCCGTAGTACTGGTTGAGTCCGCTTACCGCCAGCATTTACCGTCGTCCTCTGCCGCTAACTGCGTGACTCGTGACGGGTAGTAGATCCTGCCGCCCCGCCTCCTTCCGCCTTCCTCCCTCATCCCTCATCCCTCACTTGTCACCGCCCCAAATACACCTCGATCACCCGGGGATCGTTCCGCACCTGCTCCATAGGACCTTCCGCGAGCACGGAGCCCTCGTGCAGCACTGTCACCTTGCGCGCGATCTTCGCGATGAAGGCCATGTCGTGCTCGACCACAACGAGAGAGTGCCTCCCGGCCAGCGAGAGAAACAACTCCGCCGTGCGCTCGGTTTCCTCGTCGCTCATGCCCGCTACGGGCTCGTCCAGCAACAGCAACTTCGGCTCCTGAACGAGCAGCATGCCGATCTCCAGCCACTGCTTTTCGCCGTGAGAGAGCAGGCCCGCGACGCGGCCCACGCCGTCCTGCAGGCGTATCAGCTCGAGCGTATCGGCAATGCGCGCGCGTTCGCTCGTGGAGAGCTTCGCGGTAAGGGCTTTGCGCACCTGTCGATCCGCTTTCATCGCCAGCTCCAGGTTGTCGAACACGGTGTGATTTTCGAAGATGGTGGGCTTCTGGAACTTGCGACCGATGCCCGCCTGGGCAATTTCGGCTTCTGTAAGGCGCGTCAGATCGATCGTCTGGCCGAAGAAGGCGGTCCCGTCGTCCGGCCGCGTCTTGCCCGTGATGACGTCCATCATGGTGGTCTTGCCCGCGCCGTTCGGTCCGATCACGCAGCGCAGCTCTCCCACATCGATCGAGAGCGATAGATCGTCGAGCGCCTTGAATCCATCGAAGCTGACGGTGATGTTCTCCAGGTAGAGGACGACGCCGTGCGTGGCGTCGAGCTCGCCGGTGCTCTGACGGCCGAGCGTCGCCTCGGCCGACCCGACTCCGGACATGGCGTGGGTTACCGTGCCGCTCATGCCGATCGGCCTTTCAGGCGGGCGAGCAGCCCGACCACGCCCTGGGGCAGGAACAGCGTCGTGAGAATGAACAGCAGCCCGAGCACGTACAGCCAGTACTCCGGAAGCAATTGCGTGAAAACACTCTTCGCGCCGTTGACCAGTCCCGCGCCTATGATGGGTCCGACGAGCGTGCCGCGTCCGCCGACCGCCACCCAGATCGCGATCTCGATCGAGTTGGCGGGCGACATTTCGCTTGGATTGATGATGCCTACCTGGGGCACGTAGAGCGCGCCGGCGATGCCGCATAGAACCGCCGACAGCGTCCAGATGAACAGCTTGTACTGCACCGTGTTGTAGCCGCAGAACATGACCCGCGCCTCGGCGTCGCGAATCGCGGTCAGCACCCGGCCCAGCCTGGAGGTCACGATGTAGCGGCCGAGCAGGAGCGTACCGATCAGGGCTGCGCCGGTGATGACGAACAGCACGATACGCGCCCCGTCTGTAGTGATCGATACGCCGAGGATGCGCTTGAAGTCGGTGAAGCCGTTGTTGCCGCCGAATCCGGTGTTGTTGCGGAAGAACAGCAGCATCGCGGCGTAGGTGAGCGCCTGGGTGATGATCGAGAAATACACGCCCTTGACACGCGAGCGGAACGCAAAGTACCCGAACACGAAGGCGAGCAGGCCGGGCACCAGCACCACCAGCATCAGTGCCCACCAGAACTGGTCGGAATTCCACCATTGCCACGGGAACTCCTTCCAGTCCAGAAAGACCATGAAATCGGGCATGTCGGACTGGTACTGCCCGTCGCGGCCGATCTGCCGCATGAGGTACATGCCGAAGCTGTAGCCCCCGAGCGCGAAAAACAGCCCGTGCCCCAGCGACAGGATGCCGGTGTAGCCCCAGATCAGATCCATGGCCACGGCCACCATGGCGTAGCACATGATCTTTCCGATCAACGTCACGCCGTAGGCGGATATGTGGAGCGGATTGCCCGCGGGCACCACCAGGCTCAGCAACGGGAAGATCACGAATAGCACGAATGCGAACGCGCCGAGCGCAAGCCAGCCCCGGGGCCCGTAGAGCCTGGTGATCGTGGAGGAGATCGGCCCCATCAGAAAGCCTCGGTTCGGCAGCTCATTCGACCGCTCGGCCTTTCAGGGCGAACATGCCTTGGGGGCGGCGCTGGATGAAAAAGATGATGAATACCAGCACCGCGATTTTGGCGAGGACCGCGCCAGCCCACGATTCAAGCATCTTGTTGGAGAGGCCCAGGATCAGCGCGGCGTATACGGCCCCGGCGAGCTGGCCTACGCCGCCGAAGACCACAACGATGAACGAATCCACGATGTAGGACTGGCCCAGGTCGGGGCCGACGTTACCGATCTGCGACAGCGCGCAGCCCGCGAGTCCGGCGATGCCGGAGCCGAGCCCGAACGCCCACGTGTCCACGCGGCCGGTGGGCACGCCGACGCACGCGGCCATCGACCGGTTCTGCGTGACGGTGCGTATGTAGAGCCCCAGCCGCGTGCGGGTGAGGAGCAGCCACATGAGCGCCACCACTCCCAGCGCAAAAAAGATGATGACGATGCGGCTCCACGGCAGCACGACGTCGGCCAGGACTTCGATGCCGCCAGACATGAACGCGGGGTTCTCGACCTGAACGTTCTGGGCGCCGAAGAGGGAGCGCACGCCCTGAATCAGGATCAGGCTGATCCCCCAGGTCGCGAGCAGCGTTTCGAGGGGCCGCCCGTAGAGCCAGCGGATCACCGTGCGCTCGAGGATCATGCCGACGGCGGCGGCTACCACGAAGGACGCGGGCACCGCACATGCCAGGTACCAGTCGAAGGCGCCGGGCGCTTGGGCGCGGAAGAGGTTCTGCACCACGTAGGTGGTGTATGCACCGATCATGATCAACTCGCCGTGCGCCATGTTGATGACGCCCATCAGCCCGTAGGTGATGGCAAGGCCGAGCGCAGCGAGGAGCAGGATGGAGCCGAGCGACAAACCGGCGAAGAGCAGCCCCGCCCGCTGGTTCCACGCCAGCCGTCCTTCGATCCGGTCCAGGCTCGCCTGCGCCGCAAGCCGGATATCCTCGTCCTTCTCACCCTCCAGCGCGGAAAGCAACAAGGTCTTGGCGTTGGAGCTGCCCGATTGCGCGAGCATGCGGATGGCGGCGATGCGCGATTCCTTTGCCCCGCCCTTGAGCTCGAGTGTCGCCGCGATCTGCTCGAGCAGCGGCCGGATCGCCGGATCACCTTCCTTTTCCAGCGCCTTCTTTACGAGTGGCAGCACCGACTCGTCGGCGCCGCCGGCGAGCTCCTTTGCTGCGGCAAGCCGGGTCGCGCGGTCCGGCGATACGAGCTTGAGCGCGGCGAGCGCGCCCTGCACTGCGCCGCGTACGCGGTTGTTGGCGATCACGTCCTCGCGCTCGGCGGGAAGCGGCGTCACCTTTTCCCCGGTCGCGGCGTCGGTTGCTTCCCCGCTCTTGACGATCAAGACCCGTTTTCCCGCGACCTGGAGCTCGCCATCAGCAAGCGCCTGCAGCAGGATTGCCGCCCGCGGATCAGCCCCGGCAACGAGCGCGCCGATCGCCGCTATTTTCTCGTCGCTGTCGCCGGTGGCGAGCTTTGAGACCGTGTGCGCTTCGAGCGCGGCCGCCGGCCCGGCGCAAGTCGACGCCGCGAGCATGACTGCAATCAGGAAGCCGCGCATAAAACGAGGGCCGGCGAGCCGGCCCTCCTCTTATGCGGGGCGGAGCGTGCCCTCCGCCGGATGCGCCCGCGCGCCTATTTCTTTTCCGCCATGAGGGCGGGCTCGTCCTTCTTCTTGTCGTTGCCCGCGATGAACGGGCTCCAGGGCTGGGCCTTGACCGGGCCCGAAGTCTTCCAGACCACGTTGAACTGGCCGTCCGCTTTCACTTCGCCGATGAACACCGCCTTGTGCAGGTGGTGATTCTTTTCGTCCATCCTGGAGGTGATGCCCGAAGGTGCCGTGAACGTTTGTCCGCTCATCGCCTCGCTCACCTTGGCGACATCGAAGCTCTTGGCCTTTTCCACCGCCTGTTTCCACATGTGGATGCCGATGTAGGTCGCCTCCATCGGATCGTTGGTGAGCGGCTTGTCCTTATGTCCCGCGATGTTCTTTTTCTTGGCGTAGGCGGCCCATTTCTTCACGAACTCGTCGTTCGCCGGGTTCTTGATCGACATGAAGTAGTTCCACGCCGCGAGGTGCCCCACCAGGGGTTTGGTGTCGACGCCGCGCAGTTCCTCTTCGCCGACCGAGAAAGCCACCACCGGCACCTCCGTCGCCTTCAGCCCCTGGTTGCCCAATTCCTTGTAGAAGGGCACGTTGGAATCGCCGTTGATGGTGGAAACGACGGCGGTCTTGCCGCCCGCGGCGAACTTCTTCACGTCGGCGACGATCGTCTGGTAGTCGCTATGGCCGAAGGGAGTGTACTTCTCGTCGATGTCCTTCTCGGCGACCCCTTTGGACTTGAGGAAGGCGCGCAGAATCTTGTTCGTCGTGCGTGGATACACGTAATCGGTGCCGAGCAGCACCCACCGCTTGGCGCCGCCGCCTTCCTTGCTCATCAGGTATTCGACGGCCGGGATCGCCTGCTGGTTGGGCGCAGCGCCGGTATAGAAAACGTTCCTGGAGATTTCCTCGCCTTCGTACTGCACCGGGTAGAACAGCAGGCCGTTCAACTCTTCGAACACCGGCAGCACCGATTTCCTCGATACCGACGTCCAGCAGCCGAATACCGCCGCGACCTTGTCCTGCGTGAGCAGCTGTCGCGCCTTCTCTGCGAAGAGCGGCCAGTTGGACGCGGGGTCCACCACCACCGGCTCGATCTTCATGCCCATCACGCCGCCCTTGGCGTTGATTTCCTCGAACGTCATCAGAGCGACGTCCTTCAGCACCGTTTCGCTGATCGCCATGGTCCCCGACAGGGAGTGCAGGACGCCGACTTTGACGGTCTTCCCTTGTGCGTGCGCGCCGGGCGCGCTCAGCCCAAGAGCCGAGATCACGGCCATGGAACCGGCGAAGGCCGCTATCTTCCTCACGAACAGTCTGCGGTGCGACATATGGCTACACTCCCCTAGTTGGTTGTATGGACGGCATGGGCACGTCGCATGGCGTACCGGCACCGGCAACGCTCGCATGATTCGTGCCACGTTCTGGCGGCGTACCGGGAGCGGGGAAAAAAGGCTTCTGCATGAATTTGTTACGTGACGGCAACCCGTCCAAACGGGAGACCGCTGGGGTCCCTTCCGAAATATGACTGAGTCATTACAGTGCATATGCCAGCATGATCTGCTCCGCGGTGGTGCGGGAATTGGGCGCAGCAGCGGTCGCGTGTCACGCGATCTGCCGAAAATCAGTAAATTAGACTCGTCGCAACCGGATGCGGGCAGTGCTCATGTGGTGCGGCACTGCGCAATTCCGGTGCGCTCTGACAGAGTCCAACGCGACCGGCCCCGAGTGGCCGTATTTGGTGACCAGCACCGCGGTCACGCGGCGCGGCGGCGCGTGCCCTTTATCCGGTAGCGCTCATCATTCGACGGGACGCGGCCACGTTGCAGAAGGCGGAGCCCAGGTGGGGCGAGCAGGGCACCGACGAGATCGCCCGCCAAGCGCGCGGTGGCGCCGCGGCGGTCGTGGTGCGGGTTGTATTCGACGACTTCGAGGCCGGCGAGCGCAGGATCGCCGCCGAGGCGCGAGAACGCGTCTCGCAGCTCGGAAGCACGGATCCCGCCTACGACCGGCGTGCAAACCCCCGGCGCATCACGCGGGTCGAGCGCGTCGAGATCGAATGAGATGCCGTACGGGGTCCGGCCACGCCCGGCGATCGCAAACGCGTCGCGCATCACCGCCATCAATCCACGGCGCTCAAGCTCGTGCATGAAAAACACGCGTACGCCGAGCCGGCGCAGCAGCATTTCCTCCCCGTTCTCGAAGCTCCGCACGCCGATTACGCATACCCGCTCGGGGTCGAGACGTATGCCGCCCGCGATCGAGGTAAGGCGCAGGTCGCCGTACCCCAGTAGACAGGCGAGCGGCATGCCATGCAACCGTCCGCTCGGGGTCGTCTGCGGGGTATGCGCATCCATATGCGCATCGATCCAGACGAGGCCAAGGGGTCCGCGGGGGGCGACGGCGCGGGCGATGCCTTTCCAGCTGCCGATGGCGCACGAGTGATCGCCACCAAGGACGAGCGGCAGTTGCTCGCGGGCAACAAGCGCCCCGGCATGTGCCGCGAGGCGTTCCGCGACGGGCAGAATGACGCTGATGGCATCGTTCCCGGTCTGCGCCGGGATGGTGGCGCTCCAGGCTGCGTCTACGCCCGCGCCCCGCAGGTGGCGAACTAGACCTTCCCTTCGCAGCGTTGCGGGTCCTTCGGCGCAACGCGGGTCGGGTGCTCCAGCCCCGCAAGCGACGCCGATGATGCGAACCGGCGTGCGGGATCCCGCGCGGGGCGGCTGGTGGATTTCAGTCTCTATTGATCGAGTTCCTTCGTTCTGGATCGGTGTGAATTCTGCGCCGGAAACGACGCGAATGGAAGAGCATAGCGCACAAAATTCGGTGAACGATGATCCAAGACAAGTGATCAGTGAACGGTGAACAGATCGGGTACTTCCAAACCCGGCTACACCCAACTCACCGCTCACCGATCACCGAACTTGATCCCCTGCGCCAGCGGCAGATCGCGGCCCCAGTTGATGGTATTGGTCTGGCGCCGCATGTAGGCCTGCCAGGCGTCGGAGCCGGCCTCGCGACCGCCCCCGGTTTCCTTCTCCCCGCCGAACGCGCCGCCGATTTCCGCGCCGGAGGTGCCGATGTTCACATTGGCGATGCCGCAATCGCTGCCTGCCGCCGACAGGAAGCGCTCGGCGTGCTGCACGCGCTCCGTGAAGAGCGCCGAGGACAGGCCCTGCGGGACGTCGTTGTTGATCGCGATCGCCTCCTCCAGGTCGCGGCAGCGCATGAGGTACAGGATCGGCGCGAAGGTCTCGCGTTTCATGATATCGAGGCGCGGCTCGACTCTCACCAGGGTGGGCTGCACGAAGTACCCGGCTCCGGGCAACGTGTCGCCCCCGTAGACGATGCGGGCGCCGAGGCCCTTCAATTCCGCGATCGTCTGCCGGAAGCGCTCGACCGCGGCCGCGTCGATCAACGGCCCCATCAGCGTTTCCGGCTCCAGCGGATCGCCGATTCGCACCTGGCGATACGCATTCACGAGACGCTCCTCGAGGTCGTCGTACCGCGCTTCGTGGACGATAAGCCGGCGGGTACTGGTGCAGCGCTGGCCCGCGGTGCCCACCGCGCCGAACACGACCGCGCGCACAGCCAGCTCGAGGTTGGCCGTATCGTCCACGATGACGGCGTTGTTGCCGGAGCATTCGAGCAGGCATTT
>DATFWO010000111.1:0-23087 GCA_035259205.1 Burkholderiales bacterium
GTTGGCGTAGCCGAAGGTCTTCCGAAAATGGGTGAAACGCCAGTCGTAGCCCGCATAAAGCGTCGACTGGTTTACCGCCAAGGTGTAAGTATAGGAATCGAGCCGGCGCCGGTCTGTGCCGATATCGTCGATGTCGGTCACCTTGCCCACGTACGCGCCCGAAAAATCGCGAGGCCCGGCGCCGTGACACTCCGCGCAGTACTCCTTGTAGACGACGGCGCCGCGCGCCGCCTTGGCGCCGTCGATGGGATAGGGAAACTTCGGCGCATCCTTGGTGAGCAGCCATTTCTCCACGCGGCCGATCGCTTTGAGATCGATGGTGGGCGGCGTGGTGCCGGTCCCGAACGCCGCGCTCTTGTTGCGCTCCTCGACCTTGGTGTTGTTACCGTCCCAGTGCAGCTGCATGCCTTCGCGCGGGCGTTGATTCCAGATCGAAGGAAAGTCCGCCGGAGCGTTGAGCTCGCTCTCCGGCAGTTTGTGCACCGGGATGTTGAACAGAACCTTGGCGGCGTTGAACGTATCCACCCGCCCCGGTCCCCAATCATGCTGGCTGTCTGCCCAGGCGAACCGGTCGGCCAGCATCAACAGTCTCTCGCGCATGATGGCGACGGCGACCGGATATACCAGGTAGCGGTCGATGAAGTCCAGGTCTTCGTCCGCCTCCGGATGCTGCTTGTGATTCTCCCGGATAAGCCGCCGCACTTCGGGAATCACGTATTCCGCGCTGAACTTCCCGTCCTTGGCGCAGGAAAAAAAGAACTTCTGGAACGCCATGATGTTGAAGGTGTTGGCGGGCATGCCCGTAACCACTGTCGGTTCGGACTGGGGCGTGGCGCGCACGGTGCTCGTGTGACACACCGCGCAATTGAGAAAGGTCCGGTCGAGCCCCATGTAGCGCCGCTTCGACATGCCGACCGGCAGACTGCGCTCTTTCTCGAAGATCAGGCCGAGCGATCGGTAGCCACCGGGAAGATGCCTTTCGCAAACCTGCGGCATCGCCTGAAAGATCCAGTACGGAAAGCCCGACTCGTGCTCGCCACCGGTCGAGCCGTACTTGAAGTGCTCCTCGTCATCGGAGTACACCACCGGCGTGTCGGAGCCGAAACGCACTCCGAGATAGACGCCGAGCACGATCAGAAGCAGGGTCGGCGCGGTGAGCAACGCCAGCACGCCACGCCTCCAGCAACGGCGCCACCCTCCACACAGCCCTTCACTTCCGGCAGGCATGTCTTCGTCGTAGGCCACGGCTCCTCCTGGATTCTCCTATGGCAGACACGGGCGCAGCGCTTCGTAGCCGCCGGCCAACAGGTTTTCGATGCGCGGCACACTCCCCGATTCGGCGCGCAGCATTTCCGCAACCGCGCGTTCCAGCTCCGCGACCGGCGCCGGCGCGGCAGCCGCCTCGACTCGCCCCGACCGGGGCGGCGGCATCGGCGTCTTTTCGCGTGCGCTCGCCGCGACGCCCCACATCGCCAGCCGCGCGTAGATGCGCGGCGCGCATTGACGGATGCTGGCCGCCACGCGCTCGCCCGGTCCCGCGAGGAAGTTCGGCGGGAAGCGCTCTTCCGTCGCATGACAGCGCGCGCACGAGGGGTAAAACGCCGCATACGGTCGCGCCGGCCCTTCGACCGGCTTCGGCGGCGCTGCGGGCTCGACGACAGGAGGTGGCAGGCGCGAGCCGTCGTCGCAGCAGGCGCCACGGTACGGGAGTCCCAGTCTGGTAAACAGCCCTTGCAGCACGAGGTCGCTGCCCAACGGCCGCTGCGCGAAAACGCCATCGCGCTCCATCGCGGCTATCGCCTCGCGCACTACCGCGAAGTCGTCGGCCGTGTCGACGGCGGCATGCGCGCCGACAGTGCTCATTTCCCCGCCCGCCGCATGCACCGAGCCCGGAAGCCAGCGCAGATCCACAGCGGCTACGGCGCTGCCGCCGGGAAGGCGCGCGCGCAATCCGCGACTTTCGGGCCGAAGCGTAACTCGGCCGGCGCGCGTGTCCACTGTCGCCTGTAGTTCGAAATGTTCGAGCGGCTCGCTCCCGCCTGCGGCAAGGGCGTTCAACTCCCCCGCGGCGCGCCCCGTGCCGAGATCGATGCGCCCAGCAAGCCGCAATGCTGTCGGTTCATCGGCACTTCCCGACGCACATTCGAAGCGCAGCCAGCGCGAAGTCCATGTGACCCGGCACGGCGCCTCGTAACGGGTGCGTCGCGCGTTCCCGGCCCTGCGCAGCAAGTGCGCATCAATTGCGCGCGCGGCCGCCGCGGGAATGAAACTGGCCAGCCCGGCGACGAAGCGCCGCACGGTGTGCGGCTGATCGATGGTCCACGTCTCCAGCGGCGGGCGCAGAGCGAGCGGCTCGAACGGCGCGGCCACGTGAGAGAGCGCCGCGCCGGTGGGCTCGCGCTCCGGCGCAAACGGCAGCGGATCGCGATTCGGAATATCGGGGTTCGGGATCGCCAGTCCGCCCGGCCAGCGCACCCGCCATTCGCGCGTGAGCGGCAGCTGCAGGCCTTCGCGCCACGTCGCGCTGCGATCGTCGTACGCCCGCTCGCCCGTGAGCCGGTACTGGAGCGCCAGGGTGAAAGCCGCTGCGCGGCAACGCGCCCCGGCGGCATCGTCCGCGCCGCACCCGTCGCTCCATAGCCGCTGCCATACCCCAAGCCAGTTCGCGCGATCGGTGGCTGCATCGATGGCGTCCGGCAAGTCGACCCCTCTTCGCACCGGCACCCCATAGAACTCCTTGCGCTCGCGCTCGAGCCGCGCGGCTACGCGCTCGTTGGCGTTCGTCTCCTCCCACAAAGGGCGCGAAAACACCGGCGCGTGATTCTGGTGGCAGGCCGTGCACACGGCGCGCCGGGCGTAGATCACTCGCGGCGTGCCGCCGGGCCGATAATCGCGCACGATCTGGAATTCGAAGCGGCCGGCCGTCTCGTTGTAGCTGATGACCTCGACGATCCCCGATTGCTCCTGGTAGCCGAGGTATATGCGATCCTTCAGGAGCGGCACGCCGGCGCGGGCGGGCTCCGTGTCGATCGCCGTGACGACGCGCGGGTGCTTGAAAAAGTCCGGCGCGGCAGCCAGACGCTGCAGCGACCGCCCCAGAGGGATCAGGACCTGCTTCGCGCACCGCTCGTTTCGCCCGCAACCCGCGCGCGCCTCCAGACGCGCGACCAGCCGTTCAAACGGAAACGGAATGTCGTAGACGCGCTTGCCGCCGGCCTCCACGGTCGCGACGAAATCAAACAGCGATCGCCCCGCCGGCGGCGCGTCGGGTCCCCCACGCGCGGGGTCGACGGCCCAGCGGGGTGCTTCGCTCTGTGCCCAGCAGATCGGCGTGGCGATCATCGCTACAGCGACGAGCTGCCATCCACGCATCGCGCGCAGGCGGGTGTCCCGCCGTCACCTCGCCGCGACCGCCGTGCGGGCCTGAGTGCCCGGCCAGCAGTCTTCCTTGACCGAGCCGGTTTTCTGGAACTCCGGTCCGTCGCGGTTCGCGACCTCTTCGTTATACAAGAAAAAATTGATGAGGAAGACCTTCCCCAAGTAGGCACGCCCGAGATACAGGCCGGGGCGCACCATGCGGATCTCGTCGCGCACCTGCAGACCGTTGCGCCCAGCAAGGTAGTCGGGGCGCTGGCGATATCCGGGAAGCTGGTCGGTAAAGAAGTAGTCGATGATGACCGATTCGCGCCGGCTGTCGAGTAGGCTCTGGCCGCAATACAGCTGCGCCGGAAAGAGCAGCCACTGGTCTTTCCCGTCGACGGTAATTTTCGGAATAGTGGCGAGATCGCCGTCGATGATCGGCTTGAGCAGCGCGAGATCCTCGATGCGGTTTCTGAGCAGCCGCTCGTTGCGATAGAACACCTTGCCTTTCCAGAGCGCGCGGCCGAGCTGCTCTACTTGATGCAGCTTCAGCTCGACCGGAATGCCGGGCAGCCCGCCGACGATCTCGGCGAGGCGGCGCTGGCCCTCCTCGCCCTTCGGGAAGATCAGGTCTCCCTTGTACGGACCGTCGGGTATGGGTCCGGCCGTGAGCCGGGCGTAGATCTGATCGAGCTCCTCCTGGCTGAAGTTCTTGAGGTTGCCGATCGTCAACTTCTGCAGATCGGCAGCTGCCAGCGGAAACTCCTGTTCCACGCGCGCAAAATCGGGCTTCCCCTGATAGCCCGCCTGGGCCGGCGCGAACTTGATGTCGGGGGTCGGATTGAGCCTGGTGTTCACGGCGTCGCAGCCGGCCAGCGGCAGGACCAAGGCGGCGGCAATCACGCTACGGACGATGGCGTTCATCGCGGCCTCCTTCACATCGTCGCCAGAAAGGCGATCAGTGCCTTCTTGTCCGAGTCCGGCAGATTTTCCCCGAACCGATGGCCATCGTTCTCGATGTCAGCGGTGCACGTGCTGTAGAACTCCACCAGTTTCGGGTGCTTGCGGAGAGTCTGCACGGGCTGGGGCTTGTCGGTCTGCTTCAGCTGCTCGGTCAGCACCGTGCGCAGATCGGCCATGAGCGAGCGTGCTTCGTCCTGGCCCAGCTCCTTCGTGAGCCGCTGCTCAAGCGCTTGGGGCCTGAGCGTAAGCTCGAAGAGGTCCTTCGCGAAGAGCTTGTGCTGAAAATTGACCAGACCTCCCGAATTGGTCCCCGCCGGCACCACGATGGTAGTGCCGACGACCTGCTTTTGTTTACCGTCCTCGAGCACCCGCAAGCCGATTCGCAGCGGCACATCGACGTCGAGCTTCGTGATCTTCGGCACCCGCCGCGCCGGGTTGAGCAGCTCCTCCATCGACGCGACATAGAGCTTGAAACGGCCCTCCACGCTCGGGTCGTAGGGCAGGCATGCCGGGGCAGCGCTCTCGGGCAGCCGCTGCTTGGTAACGCGATCCACGTACGGCGAGCGGTAAAAGTCGTTCGCCTTGTTGGCCGGCTTGCCGCAAATCTCGGGCCCCATGGCATTGTTGTGCAGCAACGGAGCATGCGCCCACAGGGACAGCAGCGAGATGTTGCGGTAGTAGCCGCGACCGCCGCTTCCGTCGTCCTTGACCTGAAGGTCGGGCGGGCGGGCGTGCAGCGTTTCCGAGCCATACTCCTGCCACACGTGCCCCGCCATATGGTTGGAGTGCAGCGCGCGGCAACGATACGTACCCACCTCGCTCACCTTCGTGGCCTGGTCGTTGCCGAGCCAGTCGCGCCGCAGCTGGGACTTCTCGTCGATCGCCCGGAAATCGCGGCTCGCGAATGCCCCGCCTGCAGCCTCCGGAATGCTCGAATGGCACCTCGCGCAATTCGCCGCGAACACCAGGCGCCCGCGCGCCACTGCGCCCTTGCCGAACTGCCGGTCGAGGTCGGCGACGAGATCCTCGTACGCGTAACGCGCCGCCGGATTTTTCGCCTTCCGCTCGTTCTCGCGCGCGACGTGCAGATCGGTGGCGTGCGTCTCCTTCGAAAACAGGAAGTTCTCGATATTGACGAGGCGATCCTCGATCGCGCGGAAATTGGGGCAATCGCGGCGGCATTGCCCGATGTCGAACGGCGTCTGACCATAGTTGCGGGCTTCGGGATCGAGCTGGCGCAGGTCGGTGAGATGGTTGAGCCAGCATTGTTCGGAGCATGAGCCGATATTGAAGTACACGCGCTGGATCGCCTCCAGCGCGCCGATCGAATCCTCGCCCCCTTTCAGTATGTGATGCACGGTTTCCTTGGCGCGCGATTGCAGCCAGCACTTGCCGTCGCGCCCCGGCTCGCACCAGCACTTCGTCCCCGCCGCGGGCGTCGCCGGACATGACGCGACCGGCCGCCACTTGACGACGTCCTCGCCCTCGAACGTCGGCCGCCGGTGCAGATTGATGATGGCGTTGATCGTTCCGGCGTTGCTGATCTGATCGTTGGGAATGGCAGAGGTATCGGAAGTGCCGGGCCGCGCGTGCGAGAACATCTGATAGTCGATCGAGTTGTAGGGCATGCCCGAGCCCAGCAGCTCGGAAATGCGCAGATACTGATTGCCGATCGCGCCCTTGATGTTTCGCCACTCCGGCCGCGCCGGGTCGGCGGGCGGATTGAGCGGATCGAACGCGATGTGGCACGAACCGCACGAGGTGCCGATCAGAAACGGCGGCTCGATTGAGCCATCCGCCAGGCGACGCACCTCGAAATCGGTCGAATTCCGGTCCTCCGTCATCCTCTTGCTGAAGCCCTCCCAGCTCCCCAGGCTGCCGTTCAACTTGAGCCAGCGCTCGCGGTCGAAGCGCGGATTGGGGAACTTGCGGTAGCCGAGCGCCCCGGTCGAGGTCCCGAACGCGAGATCGCACGAGGATTGCCGCTGATCCTTCTTCGCGTGGTGCACGATGTACGGGTTGACCTTCGCATCCGGGTTCGGCGGCGCGTCGCGGAAATCGCACGCCGGATCGCGGTAGCCCGGCTTGCCGACGAATTTCAGCAGCTCGTCGTCGCCCGGACACCAATCGAAACCATACGTCTCGTCCGCGCTCTTCGCCTTGCAGCCTTCGGTGCCGGGCGTGCAGCAGCCCGGATCGTTGATCAGGCCGTAGGCCGCGAACCGGTCGCCGCGCTGGTCGGAGCGCAGCACGCGGAACCAGTCGATGAGTATGCCGGTGCGTTGCTGGAAGACATACGTGTGAAAGCGCGAATTGCCGGCGGTCGCCTTGTACCAGATCTCGCGGCCGGCGATCTCCGACGGGCTGAGGCCGGCTTCACCGGCGTAAAAGCCGGGATTGTCCTGCTGGGCCGGCGGAGCCGGTTGCTGCGCAGCCGGAATCGCCGCCGGCGCAGGCGGGGCTTGCGCGAGTAGAAGGCTCCGGAGATCGCTCGACATCGCCGCGGCTGCCGCGGCAAGAATGATCGTTGCGGCAACGATGGCGGCTCGTTTCATCACGCGTCCTCCTCCGGTTGCGGGCGGTGCATGCTGTCGGCGCTGCTCAGCATAGTCGCCTGCGCGCGACATGCCAAGCACTGCGGCCAATCCCTTGCTGCGTCTTGCGACATAAAACGTGATCGAATTCCTCGACACGCGTCATCGAGCGGACCAGTGACGCCGGCGCGTCCTGCAGTTTTCCGCGGGATCGCGCAGACTAGAACCTGACGTTCGAACCCCCGACCGACATGTCCGATATCGGGCTTCAATAATCCTACAGGGGAAGTTACAAGTCACTACTACCTTAGGGCTAATAGCTGCGCGGACGGAACGAACGTCGCTGCGCAATGAATTGCCGCCGGCAGCACATGCGCCGAGAGCGAAGTTGGCGCGGGCACCGCTTACTTCAGGCGCCGTCTTTCAACACCGCCAGAGCCGCGAGCCTTCCCGGTGCGCCCATGACGCCGCCACCCGGGTGCGTGCCCGCGCCGCACTGGTAAAGCGCGCGGACCGGCGTCCTGTATCTGGCCCAGCCCGGCGCGGGACGCAGGAAAAACATCTGTTGCAAGGTCAGCTCGCCCTGAAAGATATTGCCCTCGCTCAAGCCCAGCCGCTCCTCGATATCCGCGGGCGTGATCACTTGCCGGTGCAGGATCGCCGATTTGAGATTCGGCGCGTACTCGGCGAGGGTATCGACGACCGCGTCACCGAACGCTTCGCGCCGCGTGTCGGTCCAGCCGCCGTTCAGCTGGTACGGCGCGTACTGGGCGAAGATCGACATGACGTGCTTGCCCGGTGGCGCCATGCTCGGATCGATCATGGACGGGATGATGATATCCATGTAGGGGCGGCGCGAGAACTCGCCATACTTGGCCTCGTCGTAGGCGCGCTCGAGATAATCCACGCTCGGGCTGATGGAGATGGCGCCGCGCAGGTGAGCTCCGTTCCCCGGCAGGCAGGCGAAATCCGGCAATTCACCCAGGGCTAGATTCACTTTCGCCGATGCGCCGCGGAACCTGACCCGGCGGATGGCTTCGGCGAATTCGGCGGGGAGGTGCTCGGCGCCGACGAGATCCAGAAACGTACGCCTGGCGTCTGCGCCCGAAATGACGAGGCGTGCGCGGATTTCCTCGCCGCTGTCGAGCGCGACGCCCGTGGCGGCGCCGGCATTGACCAAGACTCGCGCGACCGGCGCCTGGAGACGAATGTCCGCTCCAGCTGCGCTCGCCGCCGCGGCGAGCGCGGCTGTGACCGAGCCGTTTCCGCCCTTTGCAAATCCCCACGCCCGAAACACGCCGTCGATCTCGCCCATGTAATGGTGCAGCAGCACGTACGCCGTTCCCGGCGAGCGGGGGCCGAGCAGCGTGCCGATGATGCCGCTCGCGGATTTGGTCGCCTTGAGCGCCTCGGTCTCGAACCATTCGTCCAGGTAGTCGGCAGAACTCATCGTCAGGAGCTTGGCCAGGGCATAAAACTGCGTGGCGCCCAGGCTCCGGAAATGCGAGCCGAGCCGGAACAAGCCGGCGAGATCGCGCGGGTCAAGCGACGCCGGATCGGGCGGGACCATGCCGAGCAGCGGCTTCACCGCCCGCGCCATCAGGTGCATGAGGCGCCCGAATTCGTCATAGGCTTCCGCGTCGCGCAACGAATGGCGCGCCAGCTCCCGCCGGTTCTGGTCGTGGTCGTTCCACTGCGCGAGGTAATCGCCGTTCGGCAAGGGCGTCAAAGTGCTCTCGAGGGGAAGGATGTGCAGGCCATGCCGCGGTAGATCGAGGTCGCGCATGATCTCGGGCCGCAACAGGCTCACGACGTAGGAGTAGACGGAGAACTTGAAGCCGGGGAACACTTCCTCGGTCACGGCCGCCCCGCCTACCCGCTCGCGCCGCTCGAGGACCAGTACGCGCTTGCCGGCGCGGGCGAGGTACGTGGCGCACACCAGCCCGTTGTGGCCGCCGCCGATTACGATCGCATCGTAGCCGCTGCTCATCGTCACGCCCGCTTGCGCTCGGGGTCGAAAAATGGCTTCTTCACCACGCGCGCGGCGGCGCGCTTGCGGCGGTGCTCGACGGTCATTTCCATCTCCACCGCCGTGCCGGGCGCAGCCCAGCGCGATTGCAGATGCACGAGGGCAATATACTTCTTGAGCAGCGGCGACCAGCCGCCGCTCGTTGCGTACCCCGCCTGCACCTCGTTCACATATAGGGGAACGCTCGTGCGCCACGCCGCGCTCGGGAGCGTGGGGGCGAGCCCGGCCTCCGCGTGCAGGCGCTCGAGCGAGTCCCACTCCACCTCGACTCCCGCGAATTGCCACTGCGGCCCGCGCTGTGCCTCCCGTGCGAGCGCAGGCTTGCCCACGAAGTGCTCCTTGCCGAGATTCACGCTCCACGCCAGGTCGAGCTCGAACGGGGACGAGGTCTGGCCTTCGATCAGCGCCTGGCTCGCGGAAATGTAGTCCACGTCGAGCAGCATGAGTCCCGCCTCGATGCGTGCCAGGTCGAGCGCGAGCATGCCCGCCGGAGTGATCCCGTACGGCGCGCCGGCTTCGATAAGAGCGTCCCACAGCGCCGGCGCGTCGTCGGCTGCGAGCCAGATTTCGTAGCCAAGATCGCCGGTGTAGCCCGTCCGCGACACCGTCACTGGGGTTTTCCGCGGCTTCGCCGAGGATCCTCGCAGCGTTGCTTCGGTGATCCTGAAATATTTCAAACTGCTGAGGTCAGTATCGGTCAGCTGCTGAAGGATCGAACGGGAAGCCGGTCCCTGGAGCGCGAGGGCTGCCGTGGATTCCGAGACATCTTCGATCGTCGCATCGAGCCCGACCGCATTCGTTTCGAGCCAGCGCAGATTGGGCTCTGCGGAGGTCATCCGGAAAGTCTGCTCGGCGAGCCGCGCGATCGTGCCGTCATCGCGGACCTTGCCCGCGGCGTCGCACCACGAGGTATACATTACCTGCCCGACTGCCGCCCGTGCGATGTCGCGCGTGACCACCCGGTCGAGCAGTCGGGCCGCGTCCCTGCCCCGCACCAGATACTTGTAGAGCGGCGAGATGTCGAGCAATGCGGCCGCGTTGCGGATCGCGTGGTATTCGCGCTCGTGCGTAAGCCCGTACGAGCTTGCGACGATGTAGCCGGCCCAGCGCCGCCAGGCGTGGCTTACGCACAACGCGGATGTGCGCGCGTGAAACGGCGTCGTCTTCAGCACGGCTGCGGACATCCCGGGCGGGGCGATGTACGCGTCGAAGCTCGCGGGGCGGCGCTCGCGGCGGCAAGCAGCGAAGCGTACGGCAGCGCAGCGGGCTTCACGCCCACTTCAGCCGCGTCGTGATCGCGCGGCCCAGCACCCAGTCTTTGTCGCTCTCGGTGAGGAAGGGCAGCTCCTCGGTGAAATGGGTGATGCGTTGGCGCCAGGTCACACGGGTGAATTGGGTGTTGGTCAGATCGGTCCCCCAGTAGCAACGCTGCGGCCCGTAGGCATCGAACACCCGCTGCAGATGCGGCCTCAGGTCGCGGAAGGGATAGGGTTCCAGCGAGGCGTTGACGAGATTCGACATCTTGACGCTGACGTTCGGGTACCTCGCGAGCGCCACGGTCTGGCCGATTGCCTCTGTCATGCGCCCCTCCTTCGCGATGGCGGTATTCACGCCCATGTGATCGATAATGAGGTACAGCCCCGGGTGGCGCTCCGCGATCGGCGCGAACCGCGGCACCTGGCCGAACGCCAGGAACATGACGGGAAGCCCGGCCTTCTCGGCCGCCGGCCAGAACCAGTCGGCGGTGCCGTCGGAGAGCCACTTGAGCGTCTCCGGCGTGTTGAACGTCACGCGCACGCCGAGCATGCCCGGCTGCTCCCTCCATCTCGGCAGCAGCGCGGCCGACTTCGGGTCCTGCAACGGGATGCGCCCCATTACCCCGAAGCGCGTGGGATAGCGCTTGACGGCCTCGAGCGCGTAGTCATTGCGGTCGTTCAGGGTCGGCGGCACGATGACGACGCGGTCCACTCCCGCTTCGTCCATCAGCGGCAGCACGCGCTCGATGGTAAACGGCTCGGGCAGCTGTGGCTTCGCGCCCGACACCCACGGCCAGTCGGGCGTACTGGCCTTCCACAAATGCACCTGCGCATCGACGATCGTGCGCTTGCCCCCGGTCTCAGTGGTCGCGCAGGAACCCGTCGCCAGCGCCACGCCGGCGGCCATCGTCGAGCCGAGGAACTTGCGTCTTGTAAGCATGGCGGTCCTCCCCGTGGTCGTCGCTACGCGAGAATCTTACAGCCGGGAACAATCGTCGTAACCAAGACAATTCAGGCACCGTGGGCGAGCGATAAAAAATGCCGGATGAGCCGGCATTTTTGGCGCGCTCGGCGGGATTCGAACCCACGACCCTTGGCTTCGGAGGCCAATACTCTATCCTCTGAGCTACGAGCGCGTTGAGCGCAAATTTTAGCACGGCGCCTTGCCGCTATATCCACGAAATTCAATGTTTTACGATATAATGCGTCGCTCTCAAAGGGAGATCGCTTCGCCGATGTCCGAAGAACTGCACGTGGAAGAGCATTCCAGCCCGATCAGGACACCCAGGCAGCTTCTCGCAGTCGTGGTGCTCGCGTTTGCCGTGCCGGTCACCTTGATCGCCATGATCGCGCACCTGGTCACGAGCGCCGGACACGTCGAGAAAGACAATCCCGCGATGTCGGACGAAATGATCGCCAAGCGCCTTAAGCCGGTGGGCGAAGTCGCCGTCACCGATCCCAACGCGCCCCAGGTCGTGAAAAGCGGCAAGGACGTGGTCGACGCCGTGTGCGCCGCATGCCACGCGACCGGCGCGCTGAACGCGCCCAAGATCGGCGACAAGGCGGCGTGGGGCAAGCTCATCGCGGAAGGCCAGAACAGGCTCACCGCGGATGCGATCAAGGGTGTGCGTCAAATGCCGCCGCGGGGCGGCAATCCCGATCTTACCGATGTCGAATTCGCGCGCGCGGTCGCCTACATGGCGAATCAGGCAGGCGCCAACTGGAAGGAGCCCGAGGCGAAACCCGCGTCCTCGAAGCCGGCTGAAGCTGCGGCAAACCCTGCCGCGAAGGGCAAGTGACCGCCATACGGCTGCCGGAGCCGGCCAGGGCGCAGCGATGCTGCGCCTTTTTTGCTTTGTGCTGATGCGTTTTCTCTTCAGTTTGTGCTGGCTGCTCGTGGCCGCGGCGGCGACTGCCGCGACGGCGCAGACGTACCCGGCGAGGCCCGTGCGCTTCATCGTACCGTACGCACCCGGCGGCAGCTCCGACGTCATCGCGCGCATCCTCGGACAGAAACTCGCGGACAGCCTGGGACCATCGTTCGTGATAGACAACCGCCCCGGTGCGGGCAGCATGCTCGGCACCGACATCGCCGCCAAATCCGCCCCCGATGGCTATACCATCATCCTTTCCGACATGCCGCATGCGATAAATCCGAGCGTGTACGCGAAGGTGCCATACGATCCGGTCGGGGACTTTTCACCGATCACCCTGGTCGGCACTTCGGCGATGTTTCTGTTCGTGCATCCCTCGGTACAGGCGCAATCCGTGAAGGAGCTCATCGCGCTCGCCAAGGCGCAGCCGGGCAAGCTCGCGATCGGTTCGGGCGGCAACGGCACGACGACCCACTTGTCGGCGGAGCTTTTCCAGATACGCACCGGCATCAGGCTTACCCACGTGCCGTACAAGGGCGCGGGCCCTGCGCTCGTCGACGTCGTGGCGGGACAGATACCCGCTACCTTCACTTCGATGGCGACGGCTGCGCCTTTCGTCATGGCAGGCAAGCTGCGTGTCCTCGGCGTCACCAGTGTCAAGCGCCTGGCGGCGCTCCCGGACGTGCCGACATTCGCGGAAAGCGGCGTTGCCGATTTCGTCGTCGAGCACTGGTGGGGCGTGCTGGCGCCGGCCGGCGTGGCGCCGGTCGTCGTCGCCCGCCTGCATGATGAAATCGTGAAAGTCGTTGGCTCGGCCGACGTGCGGGAGCGCTTCGATGCGCTCGCCGTGCGGCCGACGACGAATACTCCAGAGCAGTTTCGCGCGCTGCTCGCGTCGGACGTCAGTCGCTGGGCCAGGGTAGTGAGGGAAGCGGGCGTGACACCAAACTGAAGGCGCTCTCGCCCGCCTGTTGCTGGCGCGCCGCTCGCGTACCCCGATAAGATGAACCAGAAAGCGTTCCGCCGTCTGCACGGCACGCTCGCCGCCGATGCCGCGCTGTGGAAGGATTTTCACGCGCTCTGCGATTGCGGGGGTCGTCTGGCGGGAAGCGCCTCCGAGCAGGCAGCGCTTGCCTTCGTCGCAGGGCGCCTCGCGGAAATTGCTCCGCACGGAACGCGGATCGAGAGCGCGCGCTACGCGGGCTGGCGCCCTAATGAAGCACGGTTGGCGCTCGCCGAAAGCGGCGCGCCGCTCGCTTGCAACGCCCTGCTGGGCTCGCAATCCACGGCCAGGGGCGGCCTGAGCGCCGAAGTGCTCGATCTCGGTCGCGGCACGCTCGAACAGTTCGAGCAGCGGGCGGGCGAGATCCCTGGGCGCATTGTGCTGGTTCGCCATGAGTATCCTTTCAGCTCCGGGCACGTGCATCGCCGGCGCAAATACGGATGGGCGGTGGAGCGCGGCGCGGCCGGCTTCATCATCGCCAACCCCGTCACCGGCACCGGGCCCGTTTCCGGCTCTTCCGGGCGCGGCGGCCAGACCGGCATCCCGGCGGTGGCGACCGACGCCGAGTCGGCTGCGCGACTTGCTGCGCGCGACACGCGCCTGCCGCGTGCGCATCTGACGGTCTCGGGCGAGGACTTCGAAGCGGAAGCCCGCTTCGCGGTGCTCGAGCTTCCCGGGAAAGGCGCCGGCTGGGTGGTGCTTTCGGCGCACCTCGACGGACACCATCTCGCCGAGAGCGCGATGGACAACGCCACGGGCGTGGCGGTCGCGCTCGCCGTGGCGCGCTCCCTTGCCTCCCAGGTCGAGCGCCTGGAGCGCGGATTAAGGGTCTGTCTCTTCAGCGCCGAGGAGTGGGCGCTCGCCGGGTCGCGTGCCTGGCTCGACCGCATGAGCGAAGACGAGCGGCGGGGAATTGCCCTCAACGTCAATCTCGATACCGTCGGAGGCGACGGCCGGCTGACCGCGCTAACGAGCGAATTTCCGGCGCTGGATGCATTCGTCCACGACGCCGCAGCGACAGTCGGCATGGCTGTCGGCAGCTATCGGCCGATGATGGCGAACTCCGATCATTTCAACTTCGCACGTCACGGCATTCCGGCGCTGCGTCTGGTGGCAGGATTCGAGCGCCCCGATTCCAACGTGCGGCATATACTGACCGGGGGCGACACCCGGGACAAGGTCGCGCTCCACGAGCTGCAGTCGGCTGCCATGCTCGCGCTGGCGCTCGTGTGGCGGGCCCTCGGCGCCACGGATCAGGAATGCCGGCACCTCAGAGCGTCCTGACATGATATGAGCACTTACGCGATCGGCGATGTCCAGGGCTGCTACGACCAACTCATGCGGCTGCTCGAGCAGGCCGGCTACGACGAGCGTCGCGACCGCCTATGGTTCGTCGGCGACCTGGTGAATCGCGGGCCCCGGTCACTCGCAACGGTGCGCTTCGTCAAGGGCCTTGCGGAGCGCGCGGTCACGATCCTCGGCAACCACGATATCGCCTTGCTGGCCATCGCGGAGGGAATCAAGAAACCCCACCGCAGCGATACGTTCGGCGACATCCTCGCCGCACCCGACCGCGACGAGCTCGTCGCCTGGCTGCGGCACCGGCAGATGATGCACGCGGACGGCGCCTATGCGATGGTGCACGCAGGATTGCTGCCGCAATGGACCATCGCGCAGGCACTCGCGCTCGGCCGCGAAGTGGAAGCGGCGCTGCAGGGGCCCGCTTACAGCGAGTTCCTGAGGCACGTGTACGGCAACGAGCCACTGCGCTGGCGCGACGACCTCGCGGGCTACGACCGGCTGCGGATCATCGTCAACGCCATGACGCGCATGCGCCTGCTCTCGCCAGACGGGGCGCTCGAGCTCAACCACAAGTTGGGATTGGCGGCTGCGCCGGCGGGTTACCTGCCGTGGTACGAGGTCCCGGGGCGCGCGAGCCGCGGCGCGAAGGTGATCTTCGGCCACTGGGCGGCGCTCGGTCTCACCCTACGCGAGGATGTCGTATGCCTCGACACCGGCTGCGTGTGGGGCCGGAGCCTGAGCGCGTTGCGCCTGGAAGACCAGCGCCTCAGCCAGTGCGATTGTTCGGAGCTGGCGGGAACAGCGCACGAAGAATAGCCTGCCGTGCTCGCACCGCTACCACGCGGCGGTGCGCATCACAGGTGTCGATCGGCTGCAGGAAGAAGAGCTGCGCACGAATTTCGCGCTGCGTCGCCATAAGCTTGAGAGTGTCCCACACGGACGTGCCACCGGTATAGGCGGCTTCCCAGCACAGCGTGCCGTCCATTCGTTGAAAACGTATTGCCACCGGCCATACCGCGGCGCCCGTCACAACAGCCGGCTGCATCAGCGACGAGTGAAATTGGAGCAGCCCGGAGCCATCGGTCGTGGTGGCTTCGGGAAATATGGCAATGGCATCGCCACCGCGCATGGTCTCGACGAGAAGCTCGTTGAGTCGCACCGTGTCTCTGCGGTAGGCGCGCTCGATGAATAGCGTCCCGGCCCTCTTGCACATCCAGCCTATGAACGGCCACTTGCGAACCTCGGCCTTGGCCACGAATCTAACCGGCAAAATAGCATTGATCGCCAGGATATCGACCCACGATACGTGATTGGCGACGACCATGACAGGACGACCATCGGATTGCGGCGGCGCTCCCGCCACATCGAGCCTCACGGCGAGGATTGCGAGAAACGTACTGGACCACTGTGCGATGGCGGCGCGCCTGCGTGCTGCGCTCATCAAGGGAAACAGCAGCGCGAGAATGGCGGCCCCGCGGACGAGATGCAACCCGACTCCCAGCAACCGGAGACCCCGCGTCCAGCCGGACAGCGTAGGCGCTTTCCCGTTGCATGCGAAAGCTATCGGCAAGCTCGAAGTCGTCAACGACGTGATCTTTCGCGTGAGTGCGGGGAAGCTCAATGGCAGCCGATTTTCAGATAGCGCCTCGCGTAACGCTGCTTCATGTTCGCGAGCGGAAGAAGCAACAACAGGTCTGCGGTGTTGAAGTCGGGATCGTACGCGGGCGCGCCGCACAGATAGGCCCCCAGACGCATGTAGCCTTTGATCAGCACCGGCAGCTCCGCCACGAAACCCTTCCCGTGATGGTCCAGCGCGAGTTTGTGGCGCGGAAAGACGCGGTACTCACGCGGACTCAAATGAGTTTCGGCAAGGTGCCGGTAGACGCCCACCGCATTGCCGCCGCCGTCTGCCAGGCTGATGCTCGCGCATCCAAGGAGATACCGGAGGCCCTGGCGCATTACGTAGGCGCCCAGTCCCGACCACAGCAGCGATATCACAGCGCCGTCCCGGTACGCGGGATGCACGCACGACCGGCCGACTTCGGCGGTTGCCAGCCGCAGGCGGTCGAGTCGAGTCAGGTCGAATTCCTCGTCGGAATAAAAGCGCCCCAGACGCTGCGCCTTCACCCCCGTCAGAATTCGATAAGTGCCCACGACCTCGTTCGCGGCCAGGTCCCGCACGACGAGGTGATCGCAGAAGGCGTCGTAGGCATCGCAGTCGATGCGCTGCTCGCGCCCGGGAACGAGCGCTCCCATTTCCTCCGCGAATATCCGATAGCGGAGCCGCTGCGCCGCCCGCACCTCGCGCAGATTGCGTGCCAGCCCGACAGTTAACTGTTTACTTGAGGATTCTCGTGCTTGCCACTGTCTCGCCAGCATTTTCGTCCTATTTCGGACGCGATGGCGATGAAACTATGCGAGCAGAATTGCGGTGTGGTTACGAACCGGTGAATATTCGGTGACGGCGACAGCACGCGGACCGGCGCGTTTTGCTACCAGATGCGCGTGCCGAAACTTTCCTTGAAGCGCTGTGCGATCTCCTCGCGCGTGAAGTGATGGTTCTGACCGCCGCGTCGGGCGATCTTGATCGCGCCCAGCAATGACGCAAGCCTGCCAGTCAGCTCCCAGTCGAGCCCGTTGGCAATGCCATAGAGCAGCCCGGCACGAAACGCATCCCCACAGCCCGTCGGATCCACCACGCCTTCCGGCCTCGCGCTGGGAATCTCGATGCGCCGGCCATCGACATGGATGCGCGAGCCCTGCGCGCCGAGGGTCACCACCAGCGCCTTCACCTCTTTCGCTAGATCGGCGAGGTTCTTGCCGGTACGCTCCTCCAGCATCCTGCCTTCGTAGTCGTTGACGGTCACATAATCCGCCATCTTTACGAAATCCACGAGCTCGGCGCCGCTGAACATCGGCAAACCCTGTCCGGGATCGAACACGAAAGGAATTGCGCCGGCGTGGAATTCCTGCGCGTGCTGCAGCATGCCGTCGCGGCCGTCCGGCGCGATGATGCCGAGCTTGACGCCTGCGGCGTCGTGTACATGGTTCTGGTGCGAGCAGTTCATCGCCCCCGGGTGGAACGCGGTGATCTGGTTGTCGTCCAGGTCGGTCGTAATGAACGCCTGGGCGGTATAGGTGCCCGCCACTTTCCGGATGTGCCGTTGCGAGGCTCCGAGCTTCTGCAGCCGTTCACCGTAGGGCTGATAGTCGTCACCCACCGTCGCCATGATGAGCGGCTCGCCGCCCAGCATGGCGAGCGTATAGGCGATGTTGCCTGCGCAGCCTCCGAACTCGCGCCGCAATTCCGGCACCAGGAATGCGACGTTCAGGATGTGCAGCTGGTCGGGCAGGATGTGGTTCTTGAAGCGGTCGGCGAACACCATGATCGTGTCATAGGCGATCGAGCCGCAGATCAGCGTAGACATCGGGAAACCCGGCGGAGACGAATTGTTGCCGAATTATAACCGCTTGCGACATTACTGCAGGAACACGGCGCAAGTACCGGCAATGTCGCAAAAATTTCACCGCTCGTTCACGGCTCATTCGTACGTCGCGGGCACACTGCGGGCGTGGCCAAGCTCTATGTCCGTGTCGTCTGGCTCCTGCCTCTCGCGATCTACGCCGATGATGCGGCTGCGTGGGGCCTCTATACCCATGTCTACTTCGCGCAATTGCTGATCTGGGCCATTCCGCTTGCCGATCCGCGCTTCCGGCGCGCCATTCGACGCTTTCCTGAACTGCTGCTGGCGGGCGCCTGCCTGCCCGACACGGCGCTGTTCAGCCGCTACGCCGCGGCGCCGGAGCTTGCGACGACACACCAATGGTCCGTCGCGCGGCGCGTGCTCGCAGCGGGGACCGACGATGAGTCGAGGGCGCTCGGCGCAGGCTACTCGAGTCACCTGCTGACCGATGTCATCGCTCACAACCATTTCGTCCCTGCGCACGAGCGCCTGTGGTTCGACTACCCGGTGCTCACGCATGCGGCTTGCGAATGGGCGATGGACGCGCACGTGGGCCCGCAGCTGTTCGTGTTTCCCGGTGATCTGCTGCGACGCCACCGTGCCCGCCTCGCCCACCACGCAGCGCAGTGGCTGGGATGCAACGAAGCAGCGGCGCGCCGCGCGCTGCGCTGGCTGGGTAACGGCGAGACCGTCCTGCGAGCAACCCGCACGCCGCTGGCCGTCCAGCGTTGCGCCTGCGCGATCGATTCCCGGATCTCCCGCCGCTTTGATTACTACATCAGCGAGACCGCGCGCCGTCTCCGGCAGATCGACCGCTTGATCGCCGGCGACATGCCGGCGTGGAGTCCCGACCCGGCTCCCCCTTCACCGTCCGAGAGGGCCCTGCTGGTGCGCGGCATCCAGCAGCCTTTGCCGCTGCCGCAGGATTTGTTCTGATCTGCTCCCGCTAGTCGGCACGCCCGGCCAGCACCGACAGGAGCTTGTCGCCGGCGAGCTTCAAGGTCCCGCTGTTCCTGATATGGACGATACGCAGGCCGAGCGCAACCGGCGCCATGAACGGCTCATGCGGGGCCCGCCCCATGCGGAATTCCCGCGCGCGTCGCGACGGCCGCGTCGCGGGCGCGTCCCCCTCTGCAGTAACCCAGATCACGGTCATGTCGGGATAGGCCTTCAGCGCCTGGCCGAGGTAGGCGCGCGAGCCCTTTACGACCACCGACAGCCCCATCGCCAGCCAATAATTGATTTCGGTTCCGATACCGTAGTGCCGGCCCTTGCCTTCCCAGCTCATCGCAAACAATCCGTGGCGTTTGCGCATGGCGAATTCCGCGGCGGACAGGCCGATCTGGTTTTCGGCGCTCGCTTCCTGTCTCGCCACGTAGCGATGGGCGAACACTACGGGACGACTGTCACCCAAGTGCCCGCGCGCATAGCTCAGCAACTGGTCCTTGCCCGCATCCGAGGCGCCTACCACGTAGAAGAGTCTTCCTTCGGGCGGCGTCGCGGCTCTGGAAGCCAGCGAGTCGATTTGATCCATGGCGTCGTACCCGTCAGAACCAGAACGAGACGAGCGCGACTGCGGCACCCACCAGCGCGCCCGCCAGCACATCGCTCGGATAGTGCAGCCCCAGCACGATGCGCGAAGCAGCCACCAGCAGGGTGAACGGTACCGCGATCCATGCGAGCCACGGGTAGTAAGCGAGCGCGACGAGCGTGAACGCCACTGCGTGCAGGGTGTGGCCCGAGGGGAAGCTGAACTGGTCGAGCGGAGCCCCGAACAACCTGATCCCCGGATACGCTTCGTACGGGCGCGGGCGCAGCGTGCTGCGCTTGAGCCATTTGTATAGGGTGGTGCAGACGAGGCCCGCGGCGATCATGTGAACCACCGCCGGCACTGCATCCGCCCCGAACCGCAGCAGCAGCGCCAGCATCAGCGAGTACCAGAACATCCCGTCGCCAAGGCGGCTCACCATCGCGAACGGCATGCGGATCCATGCGCTTGCGCTCGCGCGGTTGAGCCTGAGCGCCAGCGCACCATCCCAGCGGGCGATGCGCTCAAGCGGCCGAGCAAGCCGCAAGTTCATATCGTTCTCCGTCCGGTGCAAACTCGAGCAGCGTGCGCTCGAACTCCGCTACTACCCATGCCCAGTCGAGCTTCTCCGCAACGGCGCGGGCGTGGGCGCCGAGATGCCCGGCGCGGCCGCGGTCGTTGGCAAGCCCGACAGCAAGCCGCGTAAACCCGGCCGCGTCATCGACCGCCGCCAGGAGCCCGTCGACGCCCTGGCGGATATGCTGGTGCGCGGCCGCATAGTCGTAGGCGACGACCGCGAGCCCGCTCGCCATCGCTTCCATGGTGACGTTGCCGTACGTTTCCGTCGTGCTCGGGAACAGAAAGATATCGCCGGACGCGTAGTGCGCGGCGAGGTCTTCGCCCGTGCGCATGCCGGCGAATACGTGCTCGGGATGACTCGATTCCAGAGCGGCGCGTGCCGGTCCATCGCCCACCAGGACCAGACGCAGCCGGGGATTCGCCTCCCGCATCGCCTCGAACGCACGCAGCAGCAGCGGCAGGTTTTTCTCCGGTGCTATGCGTCCGACGTAGATCACCGCCATGTCGGTGCTTCCCAACCCCCAGCTCGCGCGCAATTGCGGACTGCGCCGGCGCGGGGAGAACAGTATCGTATCCACCCCGCGAGAGACGACTCGCAGGTTGGCGAGGCCCAGCCGCTCGAGTTCCAGGCGGATGGCTGCGGTCGGCACCAGAGTCGCCAGCGACCGGTTGTGGAACTTGCGCAAGTACGCCGTGATCGGTTTCCTGAGCCAGCCGATACCGTAGTGCTCGGTGTAGGTATGAAAGTTGGTATGAAAGTCGGTGCAAACCGGCAACCCGAGCTGGTGCGCCGCGCTCAGGGCCGACCAGCCGAGCGGTCCTTCGGTCACGATGTGCACGATATCCGGCCGCTTGGCCGACCACAGGCGCCGCAGGCGCTGCTTGGCGGGCAAACCGAGTTTCAGCGCGTCGTAGCGTGGAATAGGGATACCCTGTACGAGCACTTCCTCGAACCCGGGCTCGTTCGCCGGCATTTCTTCCTGATGCTGGCGCGGGCGGATCAGCTGGATGTCATGCCGGCAGTGCCGCAGGCCGGCAATCATGTGTCCCATGGTGATTGCGACGCCGTTCACTTCCGGTAGATAGGTTTCGGTTACGATTGCGATACGCAGCCGGCGCGTCTGCGGCGCTGGTTGCTCGAACACGATGCGGGCCCTGTCCATGGCGCGCATCGTGCCGTGTGCACAAGAAAAATCCGTTAAGATTTATGGATTTTTTTGTGACAGCTCAAGTAACTATTCAAAGCAGGCCGCTATGACCACGTCGTAATGCATGTCATCATTTTGTCGCAGGACTGTAACGTGATCGCAATTCAGCGGCGGTGACGCCAGGAAGGGAGTAGCACATGCTCAAGGAATTCAAGGAATTTGCGGTACGAGGCAACGTAGTGGATATGGCCGTGGGCATCATCATCGGCGCGGCGTTCGGCAAGATCGTCGACTCGCTGGTCAAAGATCTCATCATGCCGCCGATCGGCCTTGCGCTCGGCAAAGTGGATTTTGCCAACCTGTTCGTGGTGCTGAAGCACGGCGCGACGCCGGGACCTTATGCAACGGTCGATGCAGCGCAAAAGGCCGGTGCGGTCACGTTCAACTACGGCGTCTTCATCAATACCTGCATCAGCTTCGTGATCGTGGCGTTCGCGGTATTCCTTCTGGTCCGCGCCATCAACCGTCTGAAGCGCGCTGAAGAGCAGAAACCTCCTGAGCCGGCCCCAACGCCGGAGGATGTCGTGCTCCTGCGCGAGATCCGCGACGCGTTGAAGAAATAGTCTCTGGCAATTGACGCGCAACGGTAGCAGGCCGTTTCGCTCGTGGCGGATTCGAGCAATGGCGCCGTCCTGCCCGGAATCTCACCACGGCGCCTCGCGGATAGTGCTGCGAAGCGTCGTCGGCACGCGGCCGGCCCGGAGTCAGCCGACCAGTACCAGCAGCCACACCACCGGCACGTTGATGAGCGACAGCATCACCGCGGCGCTGCCCATGTCCTTGGCGCGTTTCGCGAGCACGTGGTCTTCGAGGGAAATACGGTCGGTCACGGCCTCGATGCCGGAATTGAGCAGTTCGACCACCAGCACGAGCAACACGGCTGCGATCATCAGCGCCTTGCCCTGCCCGGAGGCCGGCGCGTACAGGGCGAAAGGGATCAGAACGAGGGCCAGCAACACCTCCTGGCGGAATGCATCCTCGTGCCGGAAAGCCGCCGCGAGGCCGTCGAGCGAGTAGAACAGAGCGTTGCGGATGCGCGTCAGGCCGGTGTTGCCCTTGTACGGACTTTTTACGGAAGATCGCACGGCAGACACCCCTCGCGCTATCCGAGCGCGGCAAGCGCCGCGTCGTAGTCAGGCTCGGTCTTGATCTCGGGGACGAGTTGCGAGTGCAGCACCTTGTTGTTCTCGTCGAGGACAACGACGCCGCGCGCAGTGAGGCCCTTCAGCGGTCCGTCGGCAATGTCTACGCCATATTTGGAATGAAAGTCGCGGCTGCGCACGGTGGACAGGGTCACCACGTTCTGAATGCCTTCAGCGGAGCAGAAGCGGCTCGCCGCAAACGGGAGATCCGACGAGATCACGAGCACTACGGAATTCGTCTTGCCGCCGGCTTTCTCGTTGAACTTCCGGGCCGACGTCGCGCACACGGGCGTATCGAGACTGGGAACGATGTTCAGCACTTTGCGCTTGCCCGCAAAGTCCTTGAGTCCGACATCCTTCAAGTCTTTGCCGGTCAGCGTGAAGTCGGGCGCGACCTCGCCCTTCTTCGGAAAGTTGCCGTTGACCGTGACGGTATTGCCGCCCAGCGTGACGGTGGCCATGCGTGTCTCCTTTGCGTTGGGGTGCACAGTATAGCGGGGAATGGATAAGCGTATCGAACGTGATGGCCGCGATGCCCGTGCTTCGTTTCCTCTGGAGTCGGATCACGGCGGTCGATACGGTCCGTGATGTCGCTCAATATGAGGGCAGCATTCCGTCTCGTTTAGCGCCTACCCGCCGGGTTCGGAATCTGCAACCTTCCGGTAGGCCTCTGCATCGAGCAGCGTGTCGAGCTCTCCGGGGCGCTCGGGCATCAGCCGAAACAGCCACGTTCCGTACGGGTCCGCGTTGACCTGCTCAGGCTGGTCGGCCGCTTGCGCGTTCACTGCAATCACTTCTCCGGATACCGGCGCGTAGAGATCGGCCGCCGTCTTCACGGACTCGAT